>CAZLJE010000002.1:0-228061 GCA_964559835.1 uncultured Terriglobales bacterium | reverse complement strand
TCTGGGACAGATCACCGATTACGACAAGCTCACCCTGGAAGTGTGGACCAACGGCTCCGTCAGCCCGACGGACGCGATCGGCCTGGCGGCGAAGCTGCTGAAGGACCACATGAACATCTTCATCAACTTCGAGGAAGAGCTGGAGGCGACCGCGACGGAAGACCGCGGCGGCAAGCCCGAGATCCGCAACGAGAACCTGAACCGCTCGGTCGAAGAGCTGGAACTCAGCGTCCGCAGCTACAACTGCCTGAAGAACGCGAATATCCAGACCATCGGCGAGCTGGTACAGAAGACCGAAGCGGAAATGTTGAAGACGAAGAATTTCGGCCGCAAGTCGCTGAACGAGATCAAGGAGATCCTCTCCTCGATGGGACTCTCGCTCGGCATGCGCATCGACGAGCATGGCAACGCCGTGGCCGCCAGTGGCGGCTCGAACCTGCCCGGCTCCATGGTCGGCGCGTACGAGCCACAGCAGTAAGTTCTGAGTGCTGAGTGCCGAGTTCCGAGTTCCGAGTGAAGAACTCAGAACCCGGAACTCGGAACTAACTCTGGGTCAACAAAGTGCTTCTCGTATCGAGAGCACAACGATCGCGGCAACAGCCGGACTAACCCACCGGTTGAATCGCGCCGCCAACAAAGGAAGAGTCATGCGTCACCTTAAAGCTGGAAAGAAACTTGGCCGCAACACGAGCCATCGCCGCGCCCTGCTGCGCAACCTGACGACGTCGGTGTTGCTGGAAGAGCGGGTTGAAACGACGGTCGCGAAAGCGAAAGCCGTCCGTCCCCACGTCGAGAAGATGATCGGCCTGGGCAAGAAGGGCGATGTCGCGTCGCGCCGCCTCGCCGCGTCGTACCTGATGACGCGCGGAGCCGTGGACAAGCTGTTCGACACCATCGGCCCCCGTATGGGCGACCGGGCCGGCGGCTACACCCGGATCATCCGCACCGGGTTTGCCAAAGGCAACGGCGCCGAGAAAGCGTTCCTGGAACTGCTCGGCAGCGAAACGTTGATCGCCGAGAAGCAGGCAAAACGCGCCGAAGCCCGCGCCAAGCGCCGCGAAGAAACGCGCAAGCAGATGGAAGAAGCGCAGGCCGAACAGCCTGCCGGCGGCGAGGAAACCGGCAAAGAAGGCGGCGAAGAGAAGAAGTAGTCCTTCACTACGAAAGGAAAAACGCACCCGGGCCGGGTGCGTTTTCTTTTTCACCTGTTCCGGCTCAATGCGATGCCACCAACTTTCCGCTGTCCGTCGTGAACTGCAAGCCCTGGATCTGGGATAGCCGGTATATCGCGAGAGGATAATCCTGCGCGGCCGCGATCTTATACCAGCGCGTAGCTTCTGCCGGATCCACGGGCACCCCGTCTCCTTTTTCGTAACGCATGCCGAGCTCTGTCTGCGCAATGGGAGACCCATGATCGGCAGCGGTCCGCAGCCAGTGCAATGCCTGCTTCGCGTCAGCAGGGACACCCATACCGCGCCGGTACATTTCCGCCGCGAACTCTTGCGCGCTGAGTAGTCCGCCTTTCGCCGCGGCGAGGTACAGCTTCGCTGCCTTGTGAATGTCGCGCTGGGCGCCGCGCCCGGTCATCACCATGAAAGCGAGGTTCCCTTCGGCGGCGACGTTGTGCGAGGCCGCGGCCCGCGAGTACCAGCGAACGGCAGCGGCGTCGTCGTGAGGAACGCCGAAGCCATTGGCGTACATATAGCCGGCGTTGTTCTGCGCGGGCGCGAACCCCTCCGACGCCGCGCGCAGGTACCACATCGCGGCGCGCGAAAGGTCCTTGGGCACTCCGCGCCCATTCAGGTAGAGTGCGCCAAGATTGTTCTGCGCGCCGTGGCAGCCGCGGTCCGCGGCCATCGTGTACCAATGCGCGGCGGCTTCCGGGTTTTGAGCGTGATCGTAGGCGAGGGCAAGGCGGAACTGCGCGTCGACATTGCCTTCCTGGGCCCGGGTCATCAGGGCGTCGAGCTTCGGGTCAGGCAGCGGCTCCGATTGCCCACACGCCAGAGCAGGAAGTGCCAACGCACACAAAGCTATAACCGCAACACGGACGGGCGCAGCCATCTCTCACCCCCTGCGCCGAAGTTGTCAGAGCCTAGTCCTGCGAGGGCGGTACGGTCAAGATGACACCGGCGTTAAGGTCCGGGTCGCGATTTCAACCGCCGCAAGCAGTTCCGGGCCTGCTTTGTTAAAGAAGAGTAAAACCGGGTGAAGAGTTGTCACACATCACTGTGATGGCCGAAACTTTTGCGGGTTAGGCCGGTTTTCATGGGTACAAGTCGTCTCAAGGAGAGAAGGAATGCGTAATAAACTGACCATCCTGATAGCCGGCCTGGCGCTTTCGGCCACCATGTGGGCGCAAGCCGGACAAACTACGGACCCCGTCGAAAGGGACGGGCATGGCCAGGGCCGCATCTTCGAGCGCCTAAATCTCACGCAAGATCAACGCGCTAAGGTGCAGACCATCCTGCAGAGCGAGCGCTCGCAGATCCAGGCGCTGCGCAGCAACAGCGCGCTGACCGAGGCGCAAAAGAAGGAGCAGGCACGCGCGTTGCGCAAGGCTGACCACGAGCAACTGCTGGCCGTGCTCACGCCCGAGCAGCAGGCGCAGCTCAAGCAGATGCATCGTCAGCACATGGGCAGGAGAGCAGCGTTCGATGCGGGGCGGCGTTTCCAGGCGCTGAACCTGACCGAACAGCAGAAGGCGCAGCTCAAGCCGGTGTTCCAGTCCACACGCCAGCAGATGCAGGCCCTGCGTTCGGACACGTCGCTTACGCCGGAACAGAAGCGCGAAAAGATCCAGCAGATCCGGCAGAACCAGATGACGCAGTTGAAGTCGATCCTGACGACGGAGCAGCAGCAGCAGCTCCATCAGATGCGCGGCCACCGCATGCGCAACCACGGCGAACAACAGCAGACTCCGCCAAGCGCATAGCTCGCAATCAAGTGGGTCAGTCCTCAGTGATCAGCAGGTGCAACCGTGAGCTTCGGTTTCGCCCGCGTGATCACTGACCACTGATTACTGACCACGTTTTTCACTGCTACACTCGCGACGTGACCGCGGACGCTCGCAAGTCGCGCAACGTAGTCGCCTTCGGGCTCACCTCGCTGCTGAACGACACTGCCAGCGAGATGGCGTACTGGGTGCTCCCGGCGTTCCTCGCCAGCATCGGCGCCGGTCCTGCGACACTCGGGCTGATAGAGGGCATCGCCGAATCGGTCGCATCTTTCGGGAAGCTCTTCTCCGGATATCTGACCGATCGCGTCACGCGTCGAAAACCGCTGGTAGTGTTCGGCTACTCGCTCGCCAACGCGCTGAAACCGTTGCTCGCTATCGCGACCGCCTGGTGGCAGGTGCTGTTCATCCGGTTCGGCGACCGCCTGTCGAAAGGGGTACGCGGGGCGCCGCGCGACGTAATGCTCGCGGAATCCGTCGAGAGGTCACGCCTCGGTTCTGCCTACGGACTGTTGCAGGCGATGGACTCGGCGGGCGCCATCGTTGGACCGGCAATTGCTTTGCTACTTCTGAGTCGGTATGGAGTTCGCGGCGTTTTCTGGGCCGCCGCCGTGCCGGGATTGGCATGTATCTGCGTCGTCGTCCTGCTGACGCGCGAAACCGGCGAAGGGAGCGGTTCTCTCGCCAAGGCTACAGATGCGAAGGTCCTGCCGCAATCGCCGGTTGCTCTGTCCGGCTCCTACTACTACGTCCTATTCGTCGTCGCCTTATTCTCCATCGGTAATTCGAGCGACATGTTCCTGGTCCTGCGAGCGCAGTCCGCCGGAGTACCCGTCGCCCACGCGCCGCTGTTGGGCCTCGTTTTCAATGTTACGTACACGCTGTTTTCCTGGCCGGCGGGAAAACTAAGCGACCGAATGCCGCGGCGGACCCTTGTTTCCGGCGGCTACGCCGTTTTCGCCGCTGTGTACCTGGTGTTCGCGCTGGCTCCGTCACGCGCGGCGATCTGGGGCATGATGGCGCTCTATGGCCTCTATTACGCGCTGACAACACCGGTGTTGAAGGGACTCGTCGTCGATAACGCTCCGAAAGACGGGCGCGGGCGCGCGTTCGGCATCTTCTACTTCGTGACCAGCGTCGCGGCGCTGCTCTCGAGCATCCTCACGGGCCAACTCTGGAAGCACTATGGAGCGGCGGTACCGCTGCTCATTTCGGCTGCTCTGGCAGCCAGTGCCTCCCTGCTCATCCTTTTTTCTCCGCGAAAAATGATGAAGTACCCCTCCTGACCATTGTGAAAATGCTAAACTCGCCCCCGATGAGGGGTGTATGAGCGCAGCCGATTCCGCAGCCGCACCGGCACAGATCGGGCATAGCCCTGTGCTGTTGTATGTAGATGGGTCCCAGCGGCGGTGTATTCCTCTACGCAAGCTGCCATTTACGATCGGGCGGCGCGTGGACAAAGACCTGGTGCTTCGCGAGACGCGGTGCTCGCGCGACCACGCGCAGATCGTGTCCGAAGGCGGCGATTATTTCGTCGTCGATGAAGGCAGCAAGCTGGGCACCTATGTCAACGGATCCAAGGTCATCCGCCACCGCCTTAACGCAAAGGACGTGATCGAGTTTGCGGTGCGGGGCGGCGCCTATATCGTGTTCGACGCGCCGGAGTCGGAAGGCGAGGCGGTAGGCGGCGCCAGCAATATCTCGGGTTGGGTGCTGCCAGCCGGTTCCAGCGAATTCGCTACCCTGAATATTTTGCTGGAGGCGGCACGAAAGCTGAATAGCAGCGGCGTCATCGAGGAAGTGTTTCAAACACTGCTCGATACCAGCTTGCGCCTGACGAACGCCGAGCGCGGCTTTGTCTTTTTGCGCGAGAGCGGCCAGTTCCGCATGGTGGCGGGGCGTAACGCGCGCGGCGATGTACTCGGCGACGACGCCACGATTTCGCGCTCGAGCCTGATGGAAGCGGTGAACTCCGGCTGCGAGTTTGTCGTCACCGAAGCCGATGACATGGACAAGCTCATGGGCCGCATGAGTGTAGAGAATTTTGGGTTGAGCAGCGTGATCTGCATCCCACTGCGGCGCATGTCGCTCGACGCCGATAAGACCGATCCGCGGCCGGTATCGGGAATGCTCTATCTCGACAGCCAATCGTTGGCGGGACGACTGTCGGGCGTCAGCCACGATGTGCTGCGCACTATCGCGACCGAGGCCGGCACGCTGCTCGAGAACGCAACGCTGGTGAAGGCGCAACAGGCCGCGCGGCGTACCGAGCAGGAACTCGAGATTGCGGCCGAGATCCAGCGCCGCTTGATCACCCCCCGATTCCCGAGTGTTCCTTACGCGGAAGTCCGTGGGCGAAGCATTCCGTGCCACCAGATCGGCGGTGATTTCTTTGAGGTGATTTGCTCAGGTGATTCGCTCACCGTCGTCGTCGCCGACGTCGCCGGAAAAGGCATTTCCGCCGCGCTGCTCGCGTCTGTCCTGCAAGGATTGGTGTTCTCGCAGCTGATCAAGGGCGAGCCGCTCGATGAGGTCGCGAGGATCACGCACGCTTTCCTGTGCGAGCGCGAGATCGGCGAGAAGTATGCCACGATGGTGATGGCCCGCGTCCACGCCGACGGTGAATTGGAGATCTTGAATTGCGGACACCTCTCCCCCGTGCTGGTACGAGCCGGCAGCGAGACTCGTACGATCGAAGGTGGCGGTCCGCCGGTGGGACTGGTGCCTATCACCGAATTTGAAGTGGTGCGCGAGCGGCTCCAGTCCGGCGACCGCATCGTTCTCGTCACCGACGGGATCACCGAGACCGAGAACCTCGACGGCGACTTCTACGGTTTTCCACGCCTGTACGAGGCTGCTCTCGACGGACTGGACGCGCTGTTTACGTCCGTCGATTCCTTCCGCCGCAATGCCGCGCAGCTGGATGACTGCACCGCGGTCGAGATCAGGAAGAAGTAACCGGCTCCGGTCGCGGACTGCTTTTTCGTTTTCTACCCGGCCGCGCAGCGGAACCAACGATCACGATCAGCGCCTGGGCAAGGACGCCGCCTGCTTCGTCCAGTGCGACGTCGGCCACCCGGCCTGTCCGGCCCGGCGTCAACGACTGGTGAAACTCGTCGAGTCCAGCGACGACCAGCGTTGCCAACAGCGCCAAAACGACCGCGTATCCCCGCCATGCGTGGAGCATGTCATGCCATGACAGCCGTTCGGGCGCCGCTCTCGACGCCAGCGTTACCCACCAGGAGCGATAGAGCGTCAGGCTGAGGATGCAGTAGCCGGTGAAGTGTCCGAGTTTGCGGAGAAAGGCGTGGACCTGCACCATCGTGACGAGCTTCATGCCGGGGAAGAGGAAGTGAAGCATCGGGTAGATCACCTTGCCGGTGTTTTCGAACGATCCCGCGAACGATTCCAGCACAATGACGGCGATCCACAGCAGGGACAGCGCCCAGGCTCGGCGGACAGGTGTGTTCATTATTCGACGCGGTAGTTCGGCGCTTCGCGGGTCACGGTCACGTCATGCACGTGACTCTCCCGTACGCCGGCGCTGGTGACGCGAACGAAGCGCGCTTTCTGTTGCAGTTCCGGGATCGTGCCCGCTCCGCAGTAGCCCATGCCCGAGCGCAGCCCGCCGACAAGTTGATAGACGATCATCGACAGCGGCCCGCGATACGGCACGCGCCCCTCGATGCCTTCCGGAACCAGTTTCGCCAGCCGGTTGCCGCCGCCGTTTTCGGTTTCTCCTCCGGAGTTTGCCGCCGACGCCGCCGACGACTCTTCGTCCGTCGCCTGGAAGTAGCGCTCGCCGCTGCCTTGCGCCATGGCCGCCAGCGACCCCATGCCACGGTACGTCTTGAACGTCCGTCCCTGGTAGAGGATGGTTTCGCCGGGACTCTCGTCGGTGCCGGCGAACAGCGATCCCATCATGCACACGCTGGCGCCCGCGGCCAGCGCCTTGGTGACGTCGCCCGAGTACTTGATGCCGCCATCGGCGACGATCGGCACCTGCGCATCCTTGACCGCCCGGTACGCTTCCGCGATCGCGGTGATCTGCGGGACGCCGGCGCCGGTCACGATGCGCGTGGTGCAGATCGATCCCGGGCCGATGCCCACCTTGATCGCGTCCGCCCCGCACTTCGCCAGCTCGCAGGCGCCGTCGAACGTGGCGACGTTCCCGGCCATCACGTCCACCGCCGGAAACCTCTGCTTCACCAGCCGCACCGCGTCCAACACGCGCGTGGAGTGGCCGTGCGCGCTATCCAGGCAGAGCAGGTCCACCTTGTTCTTGACCAGTTCCTGCGCGCGCTCCAGGAAGTCGCCGGTGGCGCCGATCGCCGCCCCCACCCGCAGCCGTCCCTGCGCGTCCTTGGCCGCATTCGGGTACTTCAGCTTCTTCTGGATGTCCTTGACCGTGATCAGGCCCTTCAGGATGTACTTATCGTCGACGACGAGCAGCTTTTCGACCCGATGCTTGTGCAGGATCTGCTCGGCCTGTTCCAGCGTGGTGCCGACGGGTACGGTGATGAGGTTGTCTTTGGTCATCACCTTGCTGATGGGGACGTCGGTGCGGGTCTCGAAGCGCAGGTCGCGGTTGGTGAGGATGCCGACGAGCTTGCGGTTCTTGGTGATGGGGACGCCGGAGATTCTGTAGCGCTTCATGACTTCCAGCGCGTCGCTCACCTTTTCGTCGGGCGACATGGTGATGGGGTCGACGATCATGCCGCTCTCGGAGCGCTTGACCTTGTCGACTTCGCCGGCCTGCTGCTCGATGGTCAGGTTGCGGTGGATGATGCCCATGCCGCCCTGCTGGGCCATGGCGATGGCCATCGCGGCCTCGGTGACCGTGTCCATCGCGGAGCTGAGGACGGGGATGTTGAGCGTGATGTTGCGGGTGAGCCGCGTCTGGGTGTTGACCGTGGCCGGTACCACGTCGGACCGTCCGGGCAGGAGGAGTACGTCGTCAAAAGTAAGGGCTTCGGGGACAGGAAAATGGATCATGTTGTCTCGACTGGGCTTTTCTCCATTCTACCAGCAGCAGCTGTACTAACCAGGCTTGCCTGGCGACACCTGCCCCACGCCCTGAGCCCTACGCCCTATGCCTCACTCTGGTAATCTGATGAGTTTTGGCATTCCTGGTTAACGGTCATGAAAGACGCTCGAAGCGCGCCTGCCGGTCTTAAGCTCGCGGCCATCGCCGTCATCCTGCTCGCCGCCGGATGCACTTCCGATCCGCTGGCTGGCCCTCAACGCCCCGGCACGCAGGCGGCTGCCGTCAAGTTTCAGACGGTGAAAGCTCGACCCGTCGGCGAATTCACCGACTACCTCGCCACCCTCGTCTCCCGCGATTCGTCGCTGCTCCAGCCCGATGTGGAAGGACAGGTCACGAAGATCTTCGTTCATGCCGGTCAGCACGTGGCGGCAGGGACCCCGTTGCTCGAGATCAACCCGGTCAAGCAGCAGGCGACCGTGCAGGCGACGCAAGCGAACCTCCGGGCGAGCGAGGCGGCACTCGCACTGGCGCGGCAGGAACTCCAACGCACGCAGGGTCTTTACAAGGAGGGCATCATTGCGCGCCAGCAACTCGACCAGGCGCAGGCCGCCTATGAGTCGGCGCTGGCGAACGTGAACGCGATCAAAGCCGCCATCCGCGAGCAGGAGGCGCAGCTCCATTACTTCATTGTCAGCGCCCCCGTGGATGGCATTGTTGGAGACATCCCTGTCCATGTCGGTGATCGCGTGACCGCGCAGACCGTCCTGACCAGCGTCACGCACGGCGGGCACCTCGAAGCATACATTTATGTCCCGGCCGAGTCCGCTACATCGACGAAACTGGGGATGAAAGTGGCGATCGTCGCCAGTGATGGCCGCCCACCCGTCGACACGACCATCAGTTTCGTTTCGCCGCGCGTCGACCCGCAGACACAGCTTTTGCTGGTCAAGGCCATCGTCCCGAATGCCGACGGCCGTTTCCGCAACCAGGAGGAAGTGCACGCGCGCGTGTACTGGAAGCAACTCAACGCGCCGACCATCCCCGTCACCGCCGTCACCATGTTGGGCTCGCAGGCGTTTGCGTATGTCATTGAAGCGCAGAACGGGAAGGATGTCGCGCGCCAACGCCCGATCCAGCTCGGGCAGGTCATCGGCAACGATTACGTCGTGATGAACGGGATTAGCGCGGGCGATAAGGTCGTCGTATCGGGTACGCAGATGCTCGCCGACGGCATGCCGGTCAATGCAACGGAGGCGGCGACCACCCCAGCGAGCCAAAGTCGGTATCGCTGGGGACCCCGGGCGAGGTCCTAGTGTTCGTCAACTTCTTCATTCGCCGGCCGGTGTTTGCGACAGTGTGCTCGCTGCTCATCATCCTCGCGGGCGCCGTCTCCATTCCGACCTTGCCGATCGCGCAGTTCCCGCAACTGGCGCCCCCGCAGGTGACTCTGTCGGCGTTCTACACCGGGGCGAACTCACAGGCAGTCGAGACGAGCGTCACGACATTGCTCGAAGAGGCTGTCAACGGCGCCGAGGGTATGCGGTATATCCAATCGACGAGCACCAACAGCGGCTCCTCGTCGATCACCGCCACTTTTGATCTCGATCGTAACCTCGACATCGCCGCTGTCGACGTCCAGAACCGTGCCTCCACTGCGATCGCGCGCCTGCCCGGTGAGGTGCAAGCCACGGGCGTGACCATCACGAAAAATTCCGGATCGTTCGTGATAGCCGCCGGGTTCTATTCGGAAGGGGACAAGTACGACCCGCTGTTCATCAGCAATTATCTCGACGTGAACGTTGTCGACGCACTGAAACGTGTTCCGGGCGTCGGAAACGTGATCATCTTCGGCGAACGCAAGTACGCGATGCGCCTGTGGCTCGACCCGCTGAAGTTGGCGAAGCGCGGCTTGACCGCCCAGGATGTGATCAGCGCACTCAGTGAACAGAACGTCCAGGTGGCGGCGGGTGCGGTGGGTCAACCTCCATCGAGCGGCGACCAGCAGTTCCAGATCAGCGTGCGCGTGGCCGGGCGTTTGCGCGATCCCGCCGAGTTCGAGCGCATCATCCTGAAGAACGTTCCCGGCGGCCTGGTGCAACTGCGCGATGTCGGGCGCGCGGAACTGGGGGCTGAGACCTATGCGTCGAACCTGAAATTCAACGGGCACCGCGCTATGGGACTCGGCGTCCAGCAACTTACGAACGCGAATGCCCTGGATGTGGACAGGCTGGTCCGGCAGGAACTGGCGCGGCTGTCGACATCCTTCCCGCCGGGGCTCCAGTATGCGGTCGCGTTCGACACCACGACGGCCGTTTCCGACTCCATCCACGAGGTGCTGAAGACGCAGGCCGAGGCGATCGTCATCGTCATCCTGGTCATCTTCTTCTTCCTGCAAAGCTGGCGCAGCACGCTCATCCCGGCGATCACGATTCCGGTATCGCTCGTCGGAACGTTCGCGTTCATCAAGTTGTTCGGGTTCTCGATCAACACGCTGACGCTGTTCGGCATTACCCTCGCCACCGGTCTGGTGGTGGACGACGCCATCGTGGTGATCGAGAACGTCGAGCGCCACATGGAGGAGGGGATCGCGGACGCCCGCCGCGCCTCCGAAGTGGCGATGGGCGAGGTGACCGGCGCGGTGATCGCCACGTCGCTGGTGCTGATCGCCGTATTCCTGCCGGTATCGTTGTTTCCCGGCACCACGGGGCGGATGTACCAGCAGTTCGCGCTGACGATCGCGTTCTCGATCGCGCTTTCGGCATTCAATGCGCTGACGCTTACGCCGGCGCTGTCGGCGTTGCTGTTGCGACCCGCCCGCGCCAAACATAACCCGATTTTCGGCGCGGTCAATTGGGCGCTGAAGCACGGCACGGCGGGCTACGTTCGGGTCCTGCACGTCCTCGAGCGGCAGCGCATGGCCACGGTGGCGGTGTTCCTGATCGGTCTCGGCTTGACATACGTGGTGTATCGCAAGGTGCCCACCAGCTTCGTTCCCGACGAGGACATGGGCTACTTCATCGTCAATATCCAGGCGCCGCCGGGTGCGTCGCTCGACTACACCAGCAGCGTTGCCGACAAGGTGACCGGGATCATCCTGAAGAATCCGGATTGCGTCGGAGCGTTCGCCGTCCCCGGCTTCAGCTTTAGCGGCGGCGGCGCGAACGTCGGGCTGGTGTTCGTCAACGTCCGCAACATCGACGAGCGCCACGGCCCGGAGCACAGCGTAGAAGGGATCGTCAACGGCATGCGGCCGCAGTTCGCCGCCATCACCGACGCCATCGTCATCCCGTTCCTCCCGCCCGCCATCCAGGGACTGAGCCAGTTCGGCGGCTTCCAGTTCGAATTGCAGCAGAAAGCCGGCGGCTCCCTCGCCGACATGGAATCCGTCCTCCGCCGCTTCAACGCCGAAGCCAACCGCAGGCCCGAGCTGCGCGGCATCTTCAGCAGCTATACCGCCCGCGACCCCCAGTTCCTGGTCGATATCGACCGCGAAAAAGCCAGGAGCCTCGGCATCCCCATCTCCCAGGTCACCTCCGCCCTGCAGGTGTTCATGGCCTCGCAGTACGTCAACGACTTCGATTTCAACAACCGCTCCTACCGCGTCTACGTCCAGGCCGACAACGGCTTCCGCAACCAGCCCCGCGACCTCCGTGAGTTCTACGTGCGCTCCGCCTCGGAGCAGATGGTGCCGCTCGATAACGTGGTCAAGGTCACCGAGGGCACGACCGCGCAGGTCATCAGCCACTACGACATCTTTCGCGCGGCGGAGATCAACGGCAGCGCCGCCCCGGGTTACAGCTCCGGGCAGGCCATCGCCGCCATGCAGGACGTCGCCGCCAAGACGCTCCCCTCCGGCTACAGCTTCGAGTGGACCGGCCTGGCGCTGGAAGAGATCCAGTCCGGAGGCCAGTCGCTCCTCCTGTTTGGACTCGGACTGCTGGTCGTCTACCTGACGCTGTCGGCGCAATACGAGAGCTTTGTCCTGCCCTTCATCATCCTGCTCGCGGTGCCGATGGCCGTGCTCGGCGGACTGGGCGCGCAGGGACTCCGGGGCCTCAACGACGACGTGTACGCCCAGGTCGGTTTGCTGATGCTGATCGGGCTCGCCAGCAAGAACTCCATCCTGATCGTCGAATTCGCGGAGCAACTGCAGGACCGGGGCGCGGAGCTGTTCGAAGCCGCGACGGAAGCGGCCCGGCTCCGCCTCCGCCCGATCCTCATGACCTCCTTCGCCTTCATCCTCGGCGTGCTGCCGCTGGTCTTCGCCACCGGCGCCGGTTCCGCCGGCCGTCACTCGGTCGGCACCACCGTGTTTGGCGGAATGATCGTTTCGACCCTGCTCAACCTGTTTATCATCCCGATCCTCTACGTGATCGTCCGCGGCCTCTTGCCCCGCAAACACCATCGCGGCGGCGACGAGTTGGCCCCGACAGAAACCGCCTAGGATTCCCACAAGAATTAACCACGGATATCACGGATCGACACGGATGAATGAAAACGGTTTTGATCGTGTTCATCTGTGGAAACCGTGGTGCATCGGTTTTGGGATTTTCCGGAATCCGGAATTTCTGATAGTTTTTGCCCCCGTTTGTGCGTGTAGCGGGCTTGACGCTGGTACAAGGCCAAAGCGTAACGATGCCGGTAATTCGACCCTTCACCGCCGTTGGAGACCACCGTTTGACCCGCATTATTACTGGCTTGGGAGCATGTGCCTCGAAACGCTCGCTCCCGTACGCAGGCGCGCGCGCGTGGCGCCTCCGCCGTTGCCGATCCAGGCGGATTCCGGATTCCGGAACAAAATCAACTTTTTTGTTCGGCGAGAGCTGCCGGCAGTTATTTTCCAGCGCAGGAAGTTTCCGTCTCGCAATCGCCTCGGGCGCCGTTCGCCGTTGGCCAGGCAAACCTGGCTAGTACACGGTGGCAACGGCGCCCATTTTTTCGCCTTAATCACCTCTGTAACCATCCTGTAACACTGGCTTCGCTAGAATGGCTTGTATGCGGCAATCCGTGTTCATCGTCGAGGACGACGCCGATATCGCGCGACTGGTGCGGCACCACCTCGAGGCCGCCGGGTATGCCACTCACTGGTTCCCCGGCGCGGGACAAGTCATCCCGCAAGCCGAGAAATCGCCACCGTCGCTTTTCCTGCTCGACGTCATGGTCCCGGATGGCGACGGCTTCGACATTTGCCGCCGCATCCGCAAGTCCCCGGCGCTGGCACAGGTGCCGGTCATCTTCCTTACGGCCAAGACCGCCGAGACGGACCGGGTCGTCGGGTTTGAACTTGGCGCCGACGATTATGTAACCAAGCCGTTCAGCCCCCGCGAACTGTTGGCCCGGGTCAAGGCCGTGCTGCGGCGCTTCGATTCGCCCCTTGCTGCCGCCATCGTGCGGGCGCGCAACCTCGAGATCAACACTTCGTCCATGACCGTGACGGTCAGTGGCCAGCCGGTGAGCATGACGGCCACCGAGTTCCGTCTGCTGGAATACCTCGCCCGCCACTCGGGACGCGTATTCACCCGCGACCAATTGCTCGATGCGGTATGGCAGGACACGCGCTTTGTGACGCCCCGGTCGGTCGACGTGTACGTGCGCCGCGTCAGGGAAAAAATAGAGACGAATCCTGATGATCCCGAGTTTCTGCGGACCGTCCGCGGCGCGGGTTATCGCTTCGAGGTGCCGAAGTGAGAAGCCGCATCTTCGCGAAGCTGCTGTCTGCCTTCGTCGCCGTGATCGTTGTCGCTACGCTGGCGTTCGACCTGAGTGTCCGAAAGGTCTGGGAGGACTCGCTCTTCGAGGAGATACATACCGGCCTCGTGCAGAAGGTCCGCGCCCTTGCCGATAAAGTCGAGAACGAGCACCCCATCGAGCCAAGGGCCGGCTCGCTGGGGGCCCCGTACGAGCGCCAGCGGCCTATCGCCGAACTCGCACGCCAGTACGGCGACTTCGTGAATGCGCGGGTCACGATCATCGATTCTTCGGGGCTGGTACTTGCGGATACGCGCGCGAATCCGGCGCAGATGGAGAATCATGCCACCCGCCCGGAATTTGTCGCCGCGCTTCATGGGCAGATCGGAAGTTCCACGCGCACCAGCGATACTGCCGGCAACCGGTTCCTTTATGTCGCCGCGCCGGTAAAAGGTGGCGCGGTGCGTCTCGCGTACCCGCTCGATTCCATCCAGAAGATGTCGCACAGCGTGCGCCTGCATCTGCTCGCGGCGTCGAGCATCTCGTTGGGATTGGCGACCATCCTCGCGGCACTGATCGCACACTTCATGGCGCGCCGGCTCCGGCGCATCGTTTCCTTTGCCAGCCGCATCTCGACCGGGGACCTGACCGCTCGTGTCGATGAGGCCTCAACGGACGAGATCGCCCAGGTTGCCGCTGCGCTCGACCAAACCGCACGCAAACTCGAGGACAGCTTTGCCGAGCTGGAAACCAGCCATCGCCAGTTGGAAGCCGTTCTCAACAGCATGCAGGACCCGGTGTTTGTTGTCTCTCGGGAACGGCGCGTGCAGTGGGCCAACGATCCCGTGCGGCGTTTAGCTCGCGTGGGCACCGGTTCGGTGTTGATCGAGGCCTTTCGCGATCCGGGCCTTCTCGAAGCTGTGGAGGCCGCGTTCGTGACCGGTGCGGTGCACAAAGCCCGATCCCTGGTGTCCGGGCGCAACTTCGACGTCTTCGTCGGTCCCATGCCCGGAGACGGCGCCGTGGTCGTCCTGCACGACGTCAGCGATGTCGAGAGACTGGAAAAGACCCGCCGCGACTTCATCGCCAACGTGTCGCATGAGCTGCGAACGCCGCTCACCTCCATCCAGGGCTATACCGAGACCCTGCTCGACACCGAAGAACGTCCTGCGCCCCGTGAATTCCTCGAGATCGTACGAAAGAATGCGAACCGGATGGCGCGGCTCACCGAAGACCTGCTGGTCCTCGCGCGAGTGGAGTCGGGCGAACAACAGTTCTCGATCCGGCCCGTCCGCGCGTCTGAGCTGCTCACGGACGCCGAGGAGACGTTCCGGGCCAATCCCGGCGCGGCCAGCATCACCCTCAAAGTCCATGCGCAGTTCGATACCTGCGTCCTTGCCGATGACGACGCCATCCACCAGGTGTTTTCCAACCTTCTCGACAACGCCGTGAAGTACGGCGGCTCAGGACAGGTGATCGAGATCGGCACCCGGAACCACGAGGAAGGTCTGGAGTTCTATATCCGCGACTTCGGCCCGGGAATCGCGAGTGAGCATTTGCCGCGGCTGTTCGAACGTTTCTACCGCGTCGACAAGGCCCGTTCCCGGGAGGCGGGCGGAACCGGCCTGGGACTTGCGATCGTCAAGCACATCGTCAGGGCCCATGGTGGATCGATCCATGCCGCGAGCGAACTCGGGCACGGCGCCACCTTCTCATTCGTGCTCCCCCTGGCGAGAGAATCGGTCGCCCAGTAGGCCTTTTTCGAGCCTGTAATCATCCTGTAACAAAACGTTGTTAGCCTCGACGGTAAGGAGCGCCGATCTTGGGGAATATGGCGGCCCACAACTTGGGGGACCTTGCGAACTCGAGACCGCCCGCGGCCCCGTCGGTGCCTGCTGCACCGGGGACCGGTATCGAGGTCCGCGACCTGCGCGCCTACTTCGGTACTCACGAGGCGCTGCACGGCATCAACATGGACATCGGTCATCGCGGCGTCACCGCGATCATCGGCCCCTCCGGTTGCGGCAAGTCCACCTTCGTCCGCTGCATCAATCGCATGCACGAGACCATCCCGGGCGCCACGGTCAAAGGCAGCATCCATATCGGTTCCATCGACATCTACGGAAAGAACACCCCCGCGGTCGAGGTGCGTCGCCGCATCGGGATGGTTTTCCAGAAGCCGAACCCGTTTCCGACCATGTCGATCTACGACAACGTCGCCGCCGGCCTGAAACTGAACGGTGTCCGTAACCGCCAGCGTCTCGACGAAGTCGTGGAACGTTCTCTCAAGCACTCGGCCCTGTGGGAAGAAGTGAAGGACGTGATGAAGAAGAAGTCGGGAGCGAGCCTCTCCGGCGGACAGCAGCAGCGACTCTGCATCGCGCGCGCTCTCGCCGTCGAACCAGAGGTCTTGCTCATGGATGAGCCGGCTTCGGCGCTGGACCCGATCTCGACCAGCAAGATCGAAGAGCTCATCTACACATTAAAGACGCAGTACACCGTCGTTATCGTCACTCACAACATGCAGCAGGCGGCGCGCGTGTCCAGCCATACTGGCTTTTTTCTGTTGGGCGACCTCGTCGAATACGATAAGACTGAGAAGATATTCACCAACCCATCGGACAAGCGGACTGAGGACTACATCACGGGCAGGTTCGGATAATGCGCACGCGTTTCATCGAAGGTCTCGACGAACTCAAAGAGAAGTTGCTGCGCATGGGCGGGCTGGCCGAGCGCTCGGTGGACCAGGCGATCGCCGCGTACCGCCACCACGACGCGAGCCGCTGCGATGCCGTGTTCGAGACCGAGAACGCCATCAACATCTCCGAGCGCGAGATCGATGAACTCGCCCTCGACCTGCTTGCCATGCAGCAGCCGATGGCCTCTGACCTGCGCTTCATCCTCGCCGTCATCAAGATCAATGGCGACCTGGAACGCGTCGGAGACCAGGCAGTCAACATCGCTCAGCGCGTGCTTGACGAACTGGCTTCTCCGGTTGCGGAGTTGCCCGCCGACATCCCCCTTATGGGGACTCTCGCCGCCGGCATGATCCGCGAGGCCCTTGAAGCCTTCATTCACGCCGACGCCGACCTGGCGCAGCGCGTCCTGCTACGCGACAACGAGGTCGACCGCATGAAGCGCGAGGTCGAACTTGCCATGGTCGAGCAGATGAAGCGCGACCCTGCATACATTCAGCCCGCGCTGGACACCCTGCTCATCGCGCGCAACCTCGAACGCATGGCCGACCACGCCACCAATATGGCGGAAGACGTCATCTTCTGGGTGCGCGGCTTCGATATCCGTCACCACGCCGCCGAGTAATTTCCTTAGAACCGCGTCTCTACGTTAAAGGCGTCTTCCCGTCGGTGCGAGTTTGCTTTAACATTGAAGCATGCCGACGCACCACCAAGGCTCCCCCCGCGAGAAGCGCGCGCTCGATGCGTACATCAAACTGATCCGCGCGGGCAATACGGTCTCGACCGAATCCAGCCGCCGCCTCAGCGAGCACGGACTTACCGGCAGCCAGTTCGCCGTCCTCGAGGCGCTCTATCACCTCGGCCCCATGTGCCTGAGGGAACTCGCAGGCAAGATCCTCCGCACCGCCGGCAACCTGACCATGGTGCTCGACAACCTGGAGAAGCGCGGACTTGCCAAACGGATCGCCGGCGAAAAGGACCGCCGCTACATCACCGCCGAGATCACGCCCCGCGGCCGTGAACTGATCTCCCGCGTCTTTCCCGAGCACGCCGCCCGTATCTCCGAGGCCATGGACCGCCTCACCCCCCGCGAGCAGGAACAACTGGCCGCGCTCTGCCGCAAGTTGGGCAAGGTCACGCCCTCCGAGTAGATCGCACTCCCTCTAAAGCTCGTACTCCGAAGGACGTAGAAGCGCATTCGAGGTACTTCAACATCGAATGAATCTATTTCAATGTTGAAGTATCTAATTGTTTGTTACTGAGGCAACGACCATGATCACCATCCGACCTGCTCACGAAAGGGGCCATGCCGACCACGGCTGGCTCGACACTTATCACACGTTTTCCTTTGCCGATTACTGGGACCCGCGCCACATGAGCTTCGGCCCGCTGCGCGTCATTAACGAAGACCGTGTCGCGCCGGCGATGGGTTTCCCGACTCACCCGCATCGCGACATGGAGATCATCACTTACGTCCTCGAGGGCGAACTGTCGCACAAGGACAGCATGGGGAACGGCTCGACCATGCGTCCGGGCGAAGTCCAACGCATGAGCGCCGGCACCGGCGTGCGTCACAGCGAGTTCAACAGCTCGGACACGCAGCCGCTGCACCTGCTCCAGATCTGGATCATGCCCAGCGGCGACGGATTCCCGCCCTCGTACGAGCAGAAGGAGTACCCGGCGGCGGAGAAGTTGAACCGGCTGCGCCTGGTCGCATCGCCCGACGGGGCCGAGGGCTCGGTCACGATCCACCAGGACGCGCGGGTGTACGCCTCGATGCCCGAAAAAGGCAAGGCGATGAAGCACCAACTCGCGCCCGAGCGCAAAGCGTGGATACAGGTCGCGCACGGCGCGGTCGTCGTCAACGGCAGGGAACTTCGCCAGGGCGATGGAGCGGGCATCCAGAACGAAGCGACGCTCGAGATCGCCGGCGCGTCCGATTCGCCCGCCGAGATCCTGCTGTTCGACATGGCGTGACGTGTATTGCTGTCGCTCGAGCGCCCGATTTAGAACGCCTTTAGCCGTTGGACCGAATAAAGGAGAACACTCATGATCCGCAAGTTATTTCGCACGCCCAATGACCGCCTGATCACCCTGATGCGCCTCGTCCTTGGCGTCATCTTCTTCGCCCATGGCGCGCAAAAGATGCTGGGCTGGTTCGGCGGTTATGCCTATGCCGGCACCATGCACTTTTTCACCGCTTCGGGCATTCCCGCTCCGCTCGCGTTCCTGGCCATTGCGGCTGAGTTCTTCGGAAGCCTCGGGCTGATCTTCGGACTGCTCGGACGGGTCGCGGCATTCGGCATCTCGGTCAACATGCTGGTCGCGATCGCCGCCGTGCACGCGAAGAACGGCCTGTTCATGAACTGGGCCGGCAACCAGCGTGGCGAAGGATTCGAATATCACCTGCTGGTGCTGGCGATCACGCTGGCGATCATCATCCGTGGTTCTGGTGCGTTCTCCCTCGATCGCCTCATCTCCGGCGAGCGGTCCGAAAACGCTTCGCTGGGCCACGCGGCCTGACGCGAACTCGCCGGGCGCGTGCCTTTAGTAAGGCTCATTGGCGATAGTGTGGCGCTATAATTCGTCGCCGCACTTTTCCAATGAAGCTTACTTCGAGCACGCGCCTGACGCTGTGTGTGTTTGCCGGCGTGTTGCTGGCTGTTGCCGGTATTGCGGTTTTCCGGCCGCGCGTGCGCGCTGTTCCCACGGCCGAAGCTCGTCCGGCAATCGCGTGGACCGACAGCTTTGGCGACGGCACGCCCGACTTCCTTCGCCTCGACGACGGCGCCGACCGTCTCGCCTTCCGCTCGTGGTTCACCTTCCTTGCCGAGTCGGCATATTTCTCCGCGCGCCCGCCGGCTGAGGTCAAGGACTGCGCCGCTCTCATTCGCTACGCCTACCGCGAGACGCTTCGTGCCCACGATGCCGCATGGGCTTCCGATTTGCGCCTGACGCATGTTCCGCCGATGCCGGCGATCGCGAAATACGCGTATCCGCGCACTCCGCTCGGCGCCGGACTGTTTCGTGTCCGCGCCGGTGGCCTCGCGCGTGAAGATGCTTCCGGCGGCGCATTCGCCCAGTTTGCAGATGCCGAGGCGCTTCGCACCTTCAACACGCATTTTGTTTCGCGCGACATTCGGCGTGCCCGCCCCGGCGATCTTCTGTTCTATCGCCAGCCCGACCAGCGCATGCCGTATCACGCGATGATCTACATCGGGCCGAGCCAACTCACAGGCGGTGAGGACGATTGGGTCGTCTATCATACCGGTCCCGACGCGAACGGTCCCGGCGAGATCCGACGCGTTCCCGTGCGCGAACTGCTCCAGCATCCGTATCCGCGCTGGCGTCCGGTGCCGCAGAACCCGGCGTTCCTCGGTGTCTATCGCTGGAACATCCTGCGAGGCGGCCAATGAAGCGCTTCCTCGCGGTCCTTCTCGCGCTATTGATGTTGTCGTCTGCGACGTTCGCTCAGGACGAGCCGGAAGTAGGCGCTTATTTCTCGCTCTCGACGAACCGCACCTGGGCGCCCGGGCAGAAGCCCACGATCAGCGTATGGGGCCACAACATCAAGGTTCTCGAATTCCGCGTCTATCGCGTGAACGATCCCGTTAAGTTCTTCGAGACCATCGCCGATGCGCACAGCTTCGGCGGTCGCGCTCCCCAAGTGCCGCACATCACGAATTGGATCGAGAACTTTCATGCCTGGAAGCATGGCGTGTGGGCGAGCTTCCGCGACTTCTTCCGAGCGCAGTTCACGCCCCAGGCACGCACGCAGATCCGCGATTGGATGCTCAACCGCAACCGTGTTCCCGTCCAGAAGGGGGACACGTACGCGCAGGTTCCTGTGCTGAATCGTCAGCAACTGGTCGCGACGTGGCGCGAATCGGTAGCGCAAAAGCAAGCGTGGGAAGCGGCGACAGTGCAGGTTCCGGTCACCGACACGGGCGTGTACCTGGTGGAAGCGACCAACGGCAAACTGCGCGCCTACACCGTCGTGATGATCAACGAGATCGCGGTGGTGACCAAGACCTCCTCCGGTCGCGTGCTTGTTTTTGTGGCCGACCGTAAGACGGGCGCTCCGATCGCTGATGCCCAGGTGCTAGTCTGGGAGAAGGGTTCCAAACCGGCGAGCCTGAACACCGACGCTGATGGCCTCGTCGAGACGACCATCCCCGAGCAGAAACCGGACGCAGTCACGGTCACGGCACAGGTCAAAGGTGATTTCGCCGTCAACACGCCCGGCACATACTGGTTGCGCTCGGACTCCGACGCGTCATTGACCGGCTACGTTTACACCGATCGGCCCGTGTATCGACCCGGCGACACTGTCCATTACAAGATCATTGCTCGCTCGCGTCAGCGTGGGGTGTATCAACTCCCGCCCACGAAGCCGCTGACCGTCGAAGTCCGTGACGCCACATACAAGGTCGTTGCGCGCTCAAAGGCGGCGCCCTCGGCGGATTTCGGCACTATCAAGGGCGAATACGTCGTCCCGCCGGATGCCTCGCTTGGCAACTATCAACTGGAAGTCTCGAGCGATCAGGTCCGCGGCACTGGTTCGTTCTACATCGAGGAGTACAAGAAGCCCGAGTACGACGTCCGCATCACGCCCGAATCCAAGCGCGTGCTGCAGGGCGATCCGATCCGTGCCACCATCGAAGCGCGCTATTTCTTCGGCGAACCCGTCGCTGGTGCGAAAGTCACGTACGTCCTGCACAAATGGCGCTACTGGGCCTGGGATTACGAGGCCGACGAGGACCAGGCGCAGAGCGGCGACGAAGGCGAGAGCGGAGCCGACCAGGAGGGCGAGGAGGCTGCGCCTTACGGGGCTGAGCAGGAGACCGAGAAGACCGGCGTGCTCGACGAGGATGGCCGGCTGAAGATCGAGATCCCCACCACAGTCAATCCGCAGAAGTACGATTTCACCTACCGCATCGAGGCCCGCGTCACCGACCCGTCAAATCGCGAGATCACGGGCCACGGCTACGTCCTCGGGACTTACGGCAGCTTCTTTCTGCAGGTACGGCCCAACAGCTACGTGTTCCAGGCGGGCGGGCAAGCGCAGATCGCCATCGATGCGCTGGATTACGACAAGAAGCCCGTCGCGACCGCATTCGATCTCGAAGTCAGCGAGGAGCGATACCAGCAGCCGAAGAACACGGTATTTACTACCTCCGGCCGCACGGACGCCAGTGGTCACGCGGTGGTGACGGTTCCGACGGCGAAGGCCGGATGGTTTGTTGTCACCGCACGCGCGAAAACTCCCGAGAATCGGCAGGTCGAGAATCGCACCTGGCTTTGGGTGACCAGCAATGCCGAAAGCTGGTCGTGGCCGCAGAGCGCGCAGGTCAAGATCATCCCGGACCAGAAGAAATACAAGCCGGGCGACACCGCGCATGTTCTCGTCCTGACCGGCGGTCCGGCGCACGTCCTGCTGACGACCGAAGGCGGCGACCTCTATTCGCGACGCGTTGTCACTGTCACTGGCAGCAGCGTCACCGTTGATATCCCGATCGTGCCGGCGTACTCGCCGAACTTTTTTATCAGTGCCGTGTTCCTGCGCGATAACGAAGCGCACCAGGGAGCCAAGAGCGTCTCCGTCCCACCCGACGCGCAAAAGCTTCAAGTGCAGGTCCAGCCCTCGAAACCGCAGTATCAACCCGGCGAGGCGGCAAGTTACACCATTAAGGCCGCCGACAATAGCGGCAAGCCGGTCGCGGCGGAATTCAGTCTCGGCGTCGTCGACGAAGCCATTTACAGCATTCATCCCGACGCTACTACGGACATCCTCAAGCAGTTCTACGGCACGACTTACAACACGGTCGGCACCGAGTCTTCGCTGACCTACTACTTCCACGGCGAGGCCGGCCACAAGCAGATGCAGTTGACCGACGTCCGGCGCTCGCGCGCACTGGCGCAGATCAAGCCCGAGCGCCTCGTCCAGCCGAAAGTCCGGAAGGCGTTCCCGGATACCGCGTACTGGGTGGCCGACGTGAAGACCGACGCGTCCGGCACGGCGCAGGTGCGTTTCGATTTCCCCGACGCGCTTACTGCCTGGCGCGCTACCGCCCGCGGCATCACGAAAGATTCGAAGGTCGGCAGCGACGTCGAGAAGGTCATCGTGCGCAAGAACGTCATGGTGCGTCTCGCCGTGCCGCGCTTCTTCCGGCACGACGACGAGGTCACCATCGGCGTTCTCGTCCATAACTATCTGACCGACGGCAAGACGGCGCGCGTCTCGCTCGACGTGAAGGGTCTCACGGTGATCGACGGCGCTACGCGTGAGGTTCAAGTCCCAAGCCGCGGCGAGGTCACGGTGAACTGGCGCGTGAAGGCGCAAAAGGTCGCAAGCGCGACACTGCTGGCGAAGGCCCTTACCACCGTCGAGTCCGACGCGATGGAGATCACGCTTCCTGTCGAGCCTTACGGCGTCAAGCAGGCGATCGCGAAATCCGGCTCGATCGGCGACGGCAGTACTCAGAACGACGCCACCATCGCCTTTCCAACCGCTGCCGAGCAGACCTCGCGCAAGCTGGAGTTGAGCGTGACGCCCAGTATTGCGGGCGCGATCTTCGGCGCGCTGGAATACCTCACGTCATACCCGTACGGCTGTACCGAGCAGACGATGTCCAGCTTCCTGCCCAACATCGTGGTGGCACAGGCGGTGAAGGAACTCGGGCTCAAGACCAACCTCGACGACGCCGAGTTGCAGAAGAAGATCCGCGCCGGGATCGAGCGCCTCTACACGTTCCAACACGACGACGGCGGCTGGGGCTGGTGGCAGACGGACGAGAGCCACGTCTTCATGACCGCCTACGTGCTCGCCGGTCTAAGCGAAGCCAAGCGCGCCGGATACGACGTGAAAGACGACGTTCTCGCCAAGGCGCGGGCGTGGCTGTCTGCGAAATTCAAGAGCGATCCGAAAATAATTCCCGACCTGCGAGCGTACATGGCGTATGCGCTCGCCGAGGCAGGTGACAACAACGCCATCTCCGCCGTTTGGGACCAGCGCAACGATCTCTCGCCTTATGGCGCCGCGCTTCTCGGTCTTGCGATGCTCGATGCGCACGACGCACGTGCTAACGATCTCGCGCCCCAGATCGAACGCGCGGCCAAGTCGAACGACCAGGAAGCGTGGTGGGAGCAGCGCCGCGATCCCATGCTCGATTTCACCGACGACATCACACCGGAAGCCACGGCCTACATCCTGAAGTTCCTCAGCCACGTGCGTCCGGACAGTCCGCTGCTGCCCAAGGCCGCCGTGTACCTGGTGACTCATCGCGACGAAGGCTGGTGGTGGGAATCGACGAAGCAGACTGCGTTCGTTATCTACGGCATGACCGACTACCTGAAGCAGAGCGGCGAACTGAAGCCCGATTACTCCGTCGACGTTGAACTCAACGGCAAGGTCGTGCTGACGAAGCGCTTCACGCCCGCCGACGCGCTGGCAGTCGAGCGGCCGGTCATCCACCTTGATGCCTCGCAACTTGCCGACGCGAACCACATCGTCGTGCGCAAGAAGGGCAATGGACGCCTCTACTGGTCCGCGCGCGCCGATTACTGGTCGGACGAGAAACGCCTCGTCAACCAGGGCAGCTTCTCGCTCAACCTTGCGCGCGAGTACTACAAGCTATCGCCGACGCGTCAGGACAACAAGATCGTGTACGACATGGCGCGCGTCAGCGGCCCGCTGCAAGCAGGTGACGTAGTGGCAGTGCGCCTCACCGTCACCGGCTCCGAATGGAAGTACATGCTCATCGAAGACCCGATCCCGGCCGGGGCAGAGTTGATCGAGAAGGATGAGCTTTACCAGCTCAAGGGCAACGCGCCCGCTTGGTGGACGCGCTGGTTCACCCGCCGCGAATATCACGACGACCGCGTTGCCATCTTCCAGACCTACTTCAACCACGGCGCCGAGTACGTGTACCTGCTGAAGATAGTCAAGACGTTTTTCGGCAGGCCGTCCTTAACCCACCCCAGGACCGCCGTTTCACCGTGCTTCTTCACCAACGCCGCCACTCTCGCTGCAGCTTGTGCATACGCGCCCTTCAACTCTTCCGCGCTCTTCGGCTGCTCAAACTTCTCCTCCAACTCGGGTGCCCTACGGTGAGCGGTTTTGTAAGGGTGGGCGCCGGTGAGCCACAACACCAATCCCTCTCGAAACCACAGAGGTGTCCCCGCACGAACACGCTCCTCTACCATCATGTGCAGCAGTTCATGCCGCAACGTCGCATCGAGCGCGCCCTTCGTCCGTAGTACCGAGGGCGGTTGCAACCGGATCACCCGTCCCACCGTGCTCGCCGCGACCCACCCCGGCTCTCCCGTCGAATCGCGAAATGTTCCGACTGTCGGATATACGCGCAAGCTCGGCTTTTCGTCCACCCTCCACCCCGTTCGCCTCTCGCTTTCGCGCAGCACTCGCTCGCCGGTTGCGATGAGCGCCTTGTCCTGTTCGCTCGTCGTCTGCAACTCGATCCGCTCGCCCGCGAACCACATCCAACGCAGTCCCTTGGCTGTCACGCCAAGCGTCGTCCCGGGGTAATAGAACGCGAGGATCTCCCGATAATCCGATCCCCGTTGCGCTCGCAGCTCCGCGCCCGTCTGGCATAGCCCCACTCCGTGCCCGCGTCCGCGCCCGTGAAAGATCACCGACTCACCTTGGTCGCTGACGTCGTACAGCTCGCTGCGTACTTTGTTCCACCCCAACTCGCGCCCGACCGCCATGCGAAACGACGTCGCATCCACCGGGGCCCCCGCAACCGTCAGCCGCTGCGCGCGACCGGAGCGATCGCGGTCTGTGACGGCGATGCCGTCGCTCTTGCCCAAATGAAATCCAGCTTCCACGAGCGCGCGTCGAAGGTCCGTCTTGTCGATCTGCGCATCCCACTCCGAGCCCGCCGGGCACACGTCGTCGACCTGCTGACGAAGGTAGGGAATCGAGCGCCCCAGCATGATGCGTCCGTCTTCCAGCATTCCTCCGCAACTGGCGTGGTGATACGCATACACTGGCTCGCCCTGGTACCACAGCAGTTCGCCTTCGGTTGCTTCCGCGGCAGCGCGCCACGCAGCATTGGCTTCGCCGAGTCGCAGCACCTGGCAATGCGTGCTGTCGCAAACATCGAATCCTTCACTGGAATGCCGCCCCCTGAATTTGACGGCATACGTGCGGATCGCCACCGCGATCGCCTTCAGCGCCTCGGGTGCCTTGATTCCTCCCGCTTCGCCGCCGACCGCCAGCGCCACATATTCCTCCACCGGCAGCCGCGCGATGACTTTCAGCTTTCCGCGGTCGCTGCGGATGTCGAGTGGCGCAGCGAAGTCCATCGTCGTCGTGCCGTTCGCACGCAGTCGATAGCTGCCGCCGATCAGCAACGACGCCGAATGCGCATTCCCGTAACGCACGACGCTCCCCGCAGCGGCGATCTTCATAGGCGTGTCGAAGCTTCGGGGTTTGCATTCTGCGCAGGCCCGCAGCGTCGCGTGCTGCGGCACGACCTCGATCTCCGCCGGCGGCGTGGCCGAAAACAGCCGTACGCGCAGGTCCTCGCCATGCGCCGTAATGCCGGCGAGAAGCAGAACGAATAACGCCACACGCCTCATCGCCGCCCCCGCGCCCTTAATACCCGTCCTGCGATTTCCGCCGCCTCGCTTCCGTGCCCTCTCTCGAGAAAGACCACGATCACGACTTCCGGCTTCTCTGCCGGCGCGAACCCCGCGAACCACGCGTGCGTCCACGTCCCTTCTTCCGCGCTGGATGTCCCCGTCTTTCCCGCGACGTCGATCCCGTCCACCTGTGCGCCCTGGGCTGTTCCGTACGTCACCGCGCCGCGCAATCCCGCGAACACCGTTTGTAGTGCTTTCTCTTGAGATTGTGGCTGCGCCGCGAGCAGGCGGTACGCCGCAGCCACCTCCAACGGCGTCGTTACGATGCCGTCCTCTCCCACCGCCTCCAACTGCAGCATGGTCAGGCCATTCGGCAGGCGCACGTACCCTGCGGCCGCGTTGCTCATGATGTGATTGGGCGCGCTGAAGCCCGCTTGCCGCAGCCCCGCTTGCAGTTCAGCCGGTTCGAGCCGCGCCGCCATCTCCGTGAAATACGAGTTGCATGAGTACGCCAGTGCGCGTTCGGCGTCCATCGCTTCCACGGTCCGCACGTGTTGGCAATCGAGGTTGTGGCTTCCAACCTGCACGTGACGCCGGCACGCCCACTCCGTGTCGGCCGACACTTTCGTCGACCGTAGCAGTTCCAAAAGCACGAACGGCTTGATCGCCGATCCCGGCCGTGCCAATCGTCGCGCTACCACCTGTGGCCGATAGATCGCGAGCACCTTCGCCGACTCGACCGAGATCGCCACCGCGCCGCCTGAACGACCGGCCATGGCCCGGTCCATAGCCCTTTGCAGCATCTGCGCCGATGCGGACGTTGTGAGTGTAACGACGATGATGAGGAGAACTCGCCGAAAGCCGAAAGCCGAGAGCCGAAAGCCGTTTTTCACAGCAGCGCCGTCTCGTGCAGCAGCTTCCCGGTCGTGAAGCGCTCCAGGCTGAAGAGGCTTACGTCCAGCACGTCCGTCGTGCCGCGCAGGATCAGGTCACTGAGAATCTTCCCCGTCGCCGGCGAATGCATGACGCCGTGCCCGCTGAATCCGTTCGCGAGATAGAAGCCCTCGACCGGCGATTTGCCGAGGATGCCGTGGTGGTCCGGCGTCATCTCGTACAGCCCCGCCCACGCTCGCTTCGGATTCACCGCCAGCCGCTCGAAGCACGGCACGCGGTCGGCGGCGCGCGTCAGCACTTTCTCGATGAACCCCGGCTCGAAATCGGTATTGAACGACGGCTTCTCTTCCGGATCGTTCCACGCCAGCAGGAATCCCAACGCCTCCGGCCGGAAGTGAAATCCGTTCGTCATATCGATCGTCATCGGCGCGCTATGGGGATAATCAGCGAACGGTTCCGACGGCACCAGCATCCGCCGCAGCGGCTGCACCGGGAGATCGACTCCCGCCATCTTCGCGACCTGTGCTGCCCACGGCCCAGCCGCGTTCACCACGACTCGCGTTGACACCGGCCCGCGCGAAGTCTCCAGTCCCGACACCGACCCGTTCGCGTGGATGGCGGTAGCCTCGCAATTCTTCCAGACCGTCGCTCCGTGCTGCGTCGCGTACGCAGTGAATCCGGTCATCGCCAGGTACGGATCGACGAATCCGTCGGTCGAGCAGAACGATCCGCCTTGGATGTCGTCGCCGCGCAGCAGGGGGAACTCGCGCCGTATGTCGTCGCCCGAGATCATCGACACATTCTTCAGCCCGAGCTTCTTCTGCCGCTCCTGGTTCACGCGCAGGTAATCGAGATGCGATGGCTTTGTCGCCAGGAAGAGATATCCCTGCGGACGATACCCGCACTCCTCGCCCACACGCTCCTGGAACTCCGCGTAGAACGGGA
This sequence comes from uncultured Terriglobales bacterium, assembly GCA_964559835.1. Lineage (GTDB taxonomy): Bacteria > Acidobacteriota > Terriglobia > Terriglobales > Acidobacteriaceae > DAISJI01. The sequence goes on along the minus strand of CAZLJE010000002.1, from coordinate 200,289 downwards.
TGGAGTAGAGCGACATCTGGATGTTTACGTCGGTCGCAAATTGCGCCCGCACACCGCCCATCGATTTTCCGGTGGACCCCTTGCCCTGGTGCGATTCGCGCTCGAGGATCAGGACGTTCGTACAACCGCTGGACGTAAGGTGATAAGCGATGCTCGATCCGACGATCCCGCCGCCGATGATGACTACTTCTGCCGTTTGCATGAATGATCTCGGTGAATGTCCGAGATTGTAGCCCACCGGGTGCCCTACCCTGACCGGTTTTGGAACGGTGGGTGGGGTCGCCCACCCTATCTGCTTTTGCCTGGGAGGGCCCAATCAAAAATCGAAAATCAAAAATCGAAAATGGTATAAAGCCTCCTACATGTCCATCAAATTCCGCCTGGTCATTCTGAATTTCCTGGAATTCTTCGTTTGGGGCGCCTGGCTTATCTCCCTTGGCGGCTACATGATCGTGACCCTCCATTTCACGGGAGGCCAGGTCGGAAGCGTGTACGCCACCATGGGCGTCGCGTCGCTATTTATGCCCGCCGTGATGGGCATCATCGCCGATCGCTGGATGAACGCGGAGCGTGTGTTTGGCGTCTGCCACATCGTGGGCGCCGGCCTTCTCTTCTGGGCTTCGACCATCCATGATTTCAAGACGCTCTACGTCATCATGCTGCTGAACGCGATGGTCTACATGCCCACCATCGCCCTCAACAACACCGTTTCCTACGACATCCTCGAGCAGAAGGGTTTCGACGTCGTGAAGGATTTCCCGCCCATCCGCGTCTGGGGGACGATCGGCTTCATCATCGCGATGTGGGGGACCGACCTGATGGGCTGGACCAAGAGCCCGCTCCAACTTCAGATCAGCGCGGCATCGGCGCTCGCGCTCGGTATCTACGCCTTCACACTGCCCGCGTGTCCGCCGCGCGGCGCCGGCCACAAGCGTTCTCTCGCCTCCGCCATGGGCCTCGACGCGTTCGTCCTCTTCAAGGACAAGCGTATGCTCGTCTTCCTCATCTTCGCCATGCTTCTCGGCGCCGCTCTCCAGATCACCAACGCATTCGGCGGCGCCTTCCTCGACGACTTCAAGGGGCTCTACCCGGGATCGTTCGGCGTGCAGCACCCGAATCTTCTGCTCTCCATATCGCAGATCTCCGAGACGCTGTTCATTCTCACCATCCCGTTCTTCCTGCGCCGCTTCGGCATCAAGCGCGTGATGCTGATGAGCATGTTCGCATGGGTCTTCCGCTTCGGCCTGTTCGGCATCGGCAACCCGGGCAGCCGCCTTTACCTGCTTGTCCTCTCGATGATCGTCTACGGAATGGCCTTTGACTTCTTCAACATCTCGGGCTCGCTCTTTGTCGAGCAGGAAGTCGACATCAAGATCCGCGCCAGTGCCCAGGGCCTGTTCATGCTGATGACCAACGGCATCGGCGCTTTCCTCGGCGGCACCTTCAGCGGCATGGTCGTCGATCACTTCACCGTCAATGGCGTCAAAGACTGGCAGAGTATCTGGTTCACGTTCGCGGCCTATGCTCTCGTGCTGGGCATTATCTTCCCCGTAGCATTCAAGTATCGCCACGAGCCCGACAAGATGGCTGCCGTCCACCACTAGGGCCGTCGTCGCGGTGCCGCATCCCGTACTGGCTACATAAAGTCAGCGCTACTATTATCGGTGCCGTTACGCCGCACTGGGGTGCGGCGCCGGGAGCGCCCCCGGAATCGTTGCCATAACCCTTCCACACTGGATCCCGATCGTTGACGGAGGCCAAGTGTCCGGGTTCCTACTTGCTGCGCTCCTCGCTCGAAGCGGCAGTCGTGCTCCTCCCGCCCATGTCTCAGCTCCACGTGTTCCGGAACACAGGTAGGTGTGACGTAAATCACAGCAGCAACGTTCATTCCCGATTCAGGATGACGGCGTTCCATTTTGGGAACTGCTCCACCATCTTCGATCGAGGAGACTGGCCGAGGCGAAATCTATGAGGTTCCGAAACGTACTCATCCTCGTACTTACCATCACCGCCGCCGCCCTGCTGCTTCCCGGAAACGGCGCTTTCCGCATCTCGGGCGTTGTGCCCGGCGCTTACGCGAGTGGTCAGCAAGCGAAGCCGGCCGCGCCCGCGCCGAAACCGGACGGGGACTACGTCGGCAGCGACACTTGTATCACCTGCCACGACGAGCAAAATCGCCGCTTCAAGGACACGCCGATGGGTAAGGTCATGCTCGCTCATCCGCGTACACCGCTTGAGCAGCGCGGATGCGAATCGTGCCACGGCCCGGGCAAGGCGCACGTTGATGCCGGCGGCGGAAAAGACACGATCCCCGTCCGTTTCACCAAGGACGCGAAGAACACGGTGGAGGAGCAGAATTCTGCTTGCCTGTCGTGCCACTCCAAGGGCAACCGCCTTTTTTGGGCCGGCAGCCCGCACCAGTCGCGCGCCATCGCCTGCATCGATTGCCACACCGTCCACTACGGCAGTGTGGCGGAGAAACTCGACCAGCAGAGACTCTCTTCCGACGCCCGCTATCTCGCTCCGCTGACCACTAACGCGGGGATCAAGAGGCCGCAGCCGGAACTCTGCCTGCAATGCCACCAGATGCGGCGCGCGCAATTGCAGCGCTCCTCGCACATGCCTTACCGCGAGGGCAAGGTGACTTGCACCAGTTGCCACAATCCGCACGGCAGCCCGAATCCGAGCCAGTTGATTCAGGCCAGCGTCAACGAAAACTGCTTCAGCTGCCACACCGAGCGGCGCGGTCCCTTCCTGTGGGAGCACCCGCCGGTGATGGAAAACTGCGCCAACTGCCACGAGCCCCACGGCAGCAACAACCCGCAACTGCTGAAGGTCCGCATGCCTCGCGTGTGCGATTCGTGCCACGTCACAAGCCGCCACCCAACGCAAGCGCAGCCGCTGCAGTCGATCAAGAACTTCAACCGTGGCTGCACCAACTGCCACGTCGAGATCCACGGATCGAACCATCCGTCGGGCAACTTTTTCCTGCGCTGAGGAGAGGAGAAACGGCGATGAAGAATACGAACTACGCTATCGTGCTCACGCTGGCGCTCCTGCTGTTCGCGACCCTCGGTCGTGCGCAGGACAACAGCAAACCGGCAACCACCCAAAAACCTGCGTCGGAGAATGCCGAGGCGAAACCCGAGCGTGGCATGGTCGAATTCGGCGCCCGCCAGTTCTGGGGCGACGAGTATGGCCGTCCCGACCTGCCGTTCAGGCTCGGCGTACAAAACTCCAAATATAACGAGTACCGCGACATCCGCGACGGCTTCTTCATTCGCCGCGGCCGGGTTGAGATCGAGGACTTCCTCGGTTCCAAAAACTACGTCTCTTTCCAGACCCGCAGCTCCGTCTACAGGGACCAGAGCTATCTCGCGACGGGCGGCCAATGGGGCGTATACAAGGTCCTGTTCCGCTTTGACGAGATCCCGCACATATTCACCAACACGACGCGCACGCTATTCACGACCACCGCTCCGGGCGTGTACACGATCTCGCCGTTCCTTCGTTCCTCACTACAGGGTTCGGTTGCCCTGACCACTTTGCCCAGCATCGTCCAGACGCAGATCGTCCAGGGAGAGCAATTCATCACGCCGGAGTTGGAGCGCCGCGCGGGTGACTTCCTTGCCAGTTACAACCCGACCGCACAATGGACGGTGTGGACTTCGGTCTACCGGCAGCACATGAGTGGTACGCGGCCGCTGGGCTCGATCTTCAATTCCAGTCCCAGCGCTGCAATCACCGGCGGCTTCGGCGTCGAGATACCCGAACCGATCAACTACTTCACCACCAACTTCCGCGCCGGCACCGAGTACGGGCGCGAGAGCTGGGGCGTTCAGCTCAACTATCTCGGGTCCTTCTTCGACAACCAGACCACCAGCGTCACTTTCGACAATCCGTTCCGCACCACCGACTGCGTTGCGCCTTCCCCAAACTGCACGGCGGCTACGCAGGGACCGGCTACCGGAAGGCTGTCTCTTTATCCCGACAACACGGCGCACTATCTCACAGTCGCCGGCGCGTACGGACTCAACAAGAGGATCCACCTGATGGCCAGCATCAATCCCGGCTGGTTGCGTCAGAACGATGCCTTCCTGCCGTACACGAGCAACACGATCCTCGAGGCGTTCGAGGGTCCCTTGCCGTCCGCGAGGCTCAATGGCAAGAAGACTACGCTGGCCATGAACTACACCCTGGTGGCGAACCTGCTGAAGCACATTCAGTTCAAAGCCGGGTTCCGCGACTACGACTACATCAACGACACGCCCGTGCGCAGTTTCACGCCCGTGCAAGGCGATTTCAGCGCCCCGAACCTGGCGGCGCCGGAACAGAACACGCCTTTCGCATATAACCGCAAGACCTTCGAGGCCACCGGCAACTACTACTTTTGGAAGAAGAGCTCGTTCAAGGCCGGCTACGTTGGCGACGTGATGGATCGCAGCCATCGCGACGTGTCGCACTCGCTCGAGAACTCGTTCATCAGCTCGCTCGACCTCGTCCCGAACAAGGACTTGTCGTTCCGCGTTTCCTACCGTTACGCGGTCCGGGATCCAGAAAGGTACTTCGACGACGCCGTTGCTAACATCACCGGGGGCCTTACCGAGATAGAGGGCGACCTCCGCCGTTTCGACGAAGCCGCGCGCACCCGCAATCGCCTTGACGCGCAAGCCTCATGGGATGCGACCGACCGGCTTACCTTCACCGCGTTCGCCGGTACCACCCAGGACAACTACAACCGTCGTGGCGGCGTCAACAGCCCGACACCGCTGAATTTCCTCGCCGGTACGACAAGCCCGTATTACGTCTACGGGGTACTGAAGGACATGAGCAACAACTTCGGCGTTGACGCCGATTTCTCACTGTCCAAGGAGGTCTCGTTCTTCGCCGAGTACTCGCGCGAGTTCAACCACAAGCGCATGGTCTCGCGTTACCGTGTGCCGGGCGCGGCGACGATTCCCGACGGTACGCTGGTTCCGTCGAACTGTTCCAGCAGCACCAGTCCTTGCGATAGTGCGAACAACGACTGGGGGAGCACCGCTGACGACAAGGTCGACGTCTGGAGCGCGGGCACAGATCTCTATCTCGGCAAGAAGGTGTATTTCACCACGTACTATTCGCTCTCGGCGGGCAAAGGCAACGTGAACACCCGGCCGCTGGGCGACATTACGCTCGCCACCGGCCCGAACAAGTTCCTGCTCACCGGAACCAACGCGGCCGTACCGTACCCGGAGACGACCAACCGTCTGCATGAGGTTGTGGCCATCTTCAAGTTCAAGCTGACCAGGAACCTCATGCCAAAGTTCGAATATCGCTTCCAGCAGTGGGACAACCGCGATTACCAGACTTCGGCCATGACACCGTACATGGGTTGCGTCAGCCCGATCCCGAACGGACCTCCGGTCACGAACTCCGTTCCGGGCTGCACGGCGCCCATCCTGCTCACCAACACGGCGTTCCCGGTGGGTACGCCGAGCCCGTTCTACCCGTTCTCCGTCGTTGGTGATACCGCTGCGGCCCGTTACCTGTTCCTGGGTGCGGACCAGCCGTCGTATCGCGTGCACTACGTCGCAGCGACCTTGGAGTGGCATTTCTAACGAGTAGCTGTTTACCGCTGCAGACCCTCGAATACGGGGGGTCTTTTTTTGCGCTGGTATGCTGTTCCGATGACTGTCGAGCAGTTGCGGGCCAGCTTTCGGGAGCGGTTTGGCGGTGAGCCGCGTGTGTTCCGCGCGCCGGGGCGCGTGAACCTCATCGGCGAACATACCGACTACAGCGACGGCTTCGTCATGCCGGTGGCAATCGAGTTCGCTACCTACGTCGCCGCTGCTCCCGGCGCCGACCGCAAGCTGCGCGTCCATTCCGATAACTACGGAACCACTGAGGAGATCGCGGTCGTGTCGGCGCAACGGCGCCAACACTGGAGCGACTACATCGCCGGTGTCGCCGTGGAACTCCAGCGCATCGGCCTCGACGTTCCTGGAACCAACCTGGAGATTACGGGCTCAGTGCCGCTCGGCTCGGGGCTGAGTTCATCGGCGGCGATCGAGGTCGCTACCGCGCTCGCCCTGCTTGCGATGGCAGGCAAGCACGCGGGCCGCAACGATGTCGCTCTGGTGTGCCAGCGCGCAGAGAACAGCTTCGTTGGCGCACGTTGCGGCATCATGGACCAGTTCATCGCCTGCAACGGACGCGCCGGCCATGCGCTCATGCTCGATTGCCGCTCGCTCGAGTTCCAACTGGTGCCGATACCTGAGGGCCTCAGCATCGTCGCCTGCAACACCATGGTGCGTCACGCCATCGCCGGCGGCGAATACAACCAGCGGCGGCGACAGTGCGAAGATGCCGCGCGCAAGATGGGCGTAAGCGTGCTACGCGACGTCAGCCTTCCCGACTTTCAGCGCCAGGAGCACGCATTGACCGAGGGCGAACGCAAGCGCGCGCGGCACGTGATCGCCGAGAACACACGCGTCGGCGAGTTTGCCGAGGCGCTGCGCGCCGACGACCGCGCTCGCATCGGCAGTCTCATGGCCGAGTCGCATCGCAGCTTGCGCGACGACTTCGAGGTCAGTTGCCGCGAACTCGATATCATGGTCGAGCTGGCGAACCAGGTTGACGGCGCCATCGGTGCGCGCATGACCGGCGGCGGCTTCGGCGGCTGCACCGTGAACCTGGTGCGCGACGATGCTGTCGACCGCTTCCGCGATCACATCGCGCGCGAGTACGAGCGCGCTACCGGCCGCAAGCCCGAGATCTACGTCACGCGCGCCGCCGAAGGCGCAGGAGAGGTGATCGGTAATCAGTAAGCGGTAATCGGAACTCCATCCCGATTACCAATTACCAATTACCAATTACCGTCTTCACTTCGTATTGAAGTTCCGCGCCTGCTGGCCGGCTGCTTCCGTGGTGACCGGGAAGACAGCACTGGTCACGGACTCGCCCGTGCCCTGCGCCTGTCCGGTCTGCACCTGGAAGTAGTACTTCGTGCTCGGCGACAGGTTGCGGATGTTCACGCGGTGCGTCTGCTGTCCCCACGCCGCCTCCGCCTTCTGGTTCAGGTTCGACGGATCGCTTCCGTACATCACCACGGAACTAGAGGGCGCGCTCGTCGTCCACGCGACCACGACCGAATCCGGAGCAATCTGCTCGATGACCGGGCCGTGCGTGATCTGGAACTTCTGCTGCGCGGCCTGCGCGTTCGCGGTCCGGAAGCTGCCTTTATCGAGCGTGCGGCCGTCGGAGGTGACGACCTGGAAATAGTAGGTCGCTCCAGGCTGCAATCCATTCAGGTCGACGGCATGGCTCTGCTGGCCCCAGGGCGCCTCTTTCTTTTGCGACATCTTGTTCGCGTCGGTGCCGTACATCAGGATCGTCGAAGAAGGTGTGTTGGTCTCCCACCAGATGCGTGCGGTGGTGTCTGCCACCCGCTGCGGGATGGGGCCGGCGACCAGCGACACGTTCGTCTCGGACTTGCCGCTCGGCTGCTGCGTCGGCGCGCCCGTAGCGCCGGCGCTCCGCCGGTCACTCTGGCTCGCCTGGCCGTTGGCTCCGGTCTTGAAGCTCGCGACCGGGCTGGAGATGCCGCTGCCGCTGCCGAGCGCCTCGCCCGACTTCACCTGATAGTAGTAAGTGGTGTTCGGTTGCAGGTTGTTGAGCTGGACTTTGTGATTGGTCCCGCCCCACGACTCTTGCGCCGTCTGGTCGAGCTTATTCGCGTCGGTGCCATACAGGACCGTCGAGCCGGCGGGTACGTTCGTAGACCACTCAATCGTCGCTGTAGCCCGGCTGCCCTCAGCCGGGGCGGCGTTGGCCGTGGGAGCTTTCGTGATCTGGATCGCCGTGGTCTGCGCAATCGCGGTGGCGCACCAGAGCGCGAGCGCGGCCAACGTCAAGCACAGTGGGAAGTGTTTGCGCATGATGGGCCTCCTGCAGGTTGGTTGCTGCTTTACACAACGTGCTACTGATTGTGATGGCAGGAAGGCGTGGGTTCGTGGCCTTAAGAAAAGTACCGAGTACTGAGTACCGAGTACCGAGAATGGATTCGAATCAGTCCACTCGGTACCGGTACTCAGTGCTTTCTACTTTGGTTAGAAGAGCTGCGTCATGAGCCCCGAGCATGCGCGTCGGTACTCGGTACTCAGTACTTCGTACTCTTAGATACAACCTTAGTGGGGTAAACAGCCATCAACGTGCAGAGCGCAATCTTACTCGAAACGCAATCTGGTGTCCGGAACGACCGAGGGTGGACTCTGCTCCTGACCGGGACCTCGAAACAGCCGCTATCTGCTGCGTACGATCCGTGGGGAAAATGCATTTTAGGACTCTTAATCCCGAAGAATTGATGTTACGTCTGGCCGCGATCGTCGATAGCTCCGAAGATGCGATTTTCGGAACCGACGAATCGGGGACCATCAACACCTGGAACACGGCGGCAACCGAGATGCTGGGCTACGAGGCCCAGGAGATCATTGGCCAGTCCGTGCTGGTACTCGTTCCTCCGCCACTTCATAACGAAATGGGGCAGTTGCTGGAGAGCTTGCGCGCCGGCGAGCGCGTCAGTCATTACGAGACGGTACGCCTGGCGAAAGGTGGCCGGAATGTAGAAGTGTCTCTGTCCATCTCTCCCATCCGCGACCAACGGGGCCATTTGATCGGAACGGCGACGGTGGCGCGCGATGTTGGGAGGCGCCAGAGGGAAAGCGCCGTCCATGCGCGCCTGGCTGCCATCATCGAGTCTTCCGACGACGCCATCATCGCCAAGGACCTGAACGGAGTTGTCACCGACTGGAATGCCGCGGCGGAGCGGATGTTCGGCTACACGGCAAAAGAGGCGATCGGCCGCTCGATTCTGACCATCATTCCACCGGACCTGCAACACGAAGAGCCCGTTATCCTGGGGAAGATCCGGGCCGGCGATCGCATCGAGCACTACGAGACGGAGAGGCTGCACAAGAACGGGCAACGGATCGCCGTCTCGCTGACTACCTCGCCCATCCGCGATGCTAAGGGGAGAGTGATCGGAGCGTCGAAGATCGCGCGCGACATTTCGGAGCGGCGCGCGTTCGAAAACGATCGGCTGATGCTGGCCGCGATCGTGGAGTCATCGGACGACGCGATCATCTCCAAGACCCTCGACGGTATCATCACGAGCTGGAACGCGTCGGCGGAGCGGCTGTTCGGGTACAAGCCGGAGGAGATCATCGGCCACTCGGTGTTACGGCTGCTGCCGCCCGAGCTGTACCACGAGGAACCCGTGATCATCCAGAAGCTTCGGGCAGGGGAAAGAGTCGACCACTTCGAGACGCGCCGCGTCAAGAAGAACGGCGAGTTATTCGACATCTCGCTGACGGTGTCGCCCATCCGCAACGCGGAAGGCAAGGTGATCGGGGCGTCGAAGATCGTGCGCGATATTAGCGACCGAAAGAGGGCGGAGTCGCTTCTCCTGGAACGGGAGCGGTTGGCCGCGATGGGCCGGATGGCCGCTACGCTGGCCCACGAGGTGAACAACCCGCTCGAATCGATCATGAACCTGACTTACCTGATCGCGCAGCACGGTGCCCTGCCTGCCGACCTGCGCGGCTTTGCCGACATGCTGCTGAACGAAGTGCAGCGGGCCGGGGAGATCACGCGCCAGGTGCTGAGCTTCCACCGGGAGTCGAAGGCCTCCGGCGACGTGGACGTGGCTGAGAGCATCGAGCAGGTGGTGAAGACCAAGCAGCGTAAGATCGCCGCCAAGGAAGTCACGGTGCGTACGGATTTCCGGGAGAACTGCGGCAAGTGTTCGACAACATCATCGAAAACGCGATCGAAGCTTCACGCCCCGGCGGCTGGATCCATATCCGGAGCCGAGCAAGCCGCGTGGACGGCCAGGAGAGGTTGATACTCACCATCTGCGACAGCGGTCCGGGAATCCCAGCCGACGTGATGCCGCGCATCTTCCAGCCGTTCTTCACGACAAAGTCAAAAAACGGAAGCGGTCTGGGGTTGTGGGTGTCGCAGGGCATCGTGCAAAAGCACAAGGGAGCGATCCGAGTGCGCACCGCCACGTCGGGGAATACGGGGTCGATCTTCCGGATCTCATTGCCCGCGCCGGAACAGGTTGCGGAGCTAGGACTGGCGCGCCGGCGGGCGGCGGAATAAAAATAATAAGGACGTAACGCGGGCGTCTCGCCGGCCAGCGTGCTCGCTGAGCATGGAGTGGCAGGAGGGACGCCCGCGCTACATGCACACCGCGCGATCGGCTGCGGCAGGACGCGAGCGTGCGACTACTCGCGTATTGGCCCCTGGCCGGGCGGAAACTTGGGCAGGTCCTGCGGGATGACCGCCAACGCGAACGCTAAAACCGCGATGACCGACGAATTCTCGCGCAGCAACTGCGGGTCGACTTTGTCGAGCGTGTCGGCCGGGGTGTGGTGGTAGTGAAAATACGTGCGGATGTCCTGGATGGGGCTGAAGCCAGTCACGCCCTTCTGCATCAACGGACCGATATCGGAGCCGCCGCCTCCCGCCTGCACCAGTGACGCACCCTGGCTGCCAAGGACTTTGCCGACAGGTTGAAGCAACGCGAGCAATTCGGGCGGGCCGTTAGCGTTGATGCCGACCGGGTGTCCGGCGCCGAGATCGGTCTCGATGGCGGCGAAGTGGTTCGCGAGATCGTTCATGTGGTCGGCCAGGTACTGACGTCCGCCGGTGCCGCCGAGCTCCTCGTCCACCCAGGCGATCATGCGGATGGTGCGCTTGGGAGTGAGTCCAAGCTGCTTGATGGCTTTGACGGTCTCCATCGAGGCGACCACTCCCGCGCCGTCGTCGATCGCGCCGGTGCCGAGGTCCCATGAGTCGAGATGGCCGGAGACGATCACGACCTGTTCGGGGTGCTCGCTGCCCTTGAGGTCCGCAATGACGTTGTAGCCGGTGGTCGGGTCGAGCGTCTGCGGCGTGAGCGTCAGGTGCATGCGCACGCGGCCTTGCCGGACCAGGCGATCGACGAGCATGGCGTCTTCGGCGGTGATGCTGCCGGCGGGGATCTTCGGGGCGTCGGAGGCGTAGACGTTCAGGCCGGTATGAGGCAGGCGATAGTCGGCGCCGCCGGAGGAGCGGTTCAGCGATGCCACAGCTCCGAGACGGGCGGCAGCCGAGGCGCCGATTGCGCGATACATGACAGATTTGCCATAAGCAGCGAGTCCCAAACCCTGCCGCGCGAGCTGCTCGTCGTAGGGATAATTGAAGACAACGATCTTGCCGGCCACCTTCTCGCGGCCCAGCGCCTGGAGCTCGTCCATATTGTGGACGACCACAACATCGGCAGTGAGACCGTCGCCGGGAGTGGCGACGCTGGTGCCGAGCGCTGTGACCATGACTTTCTGGCGCGTGCCCGGCGCCATACCGGGATACTCGACGAGTTCGCCGGTCTCCTGGCCGCGTACCCAATGGGGAACGGTGACCTTCTCGAGTGTGACTTCCAGGCCGAGTTTGCGCATTTCGGCGGCGACGTATTCGGCGGCGGCATTCGCCTGCGCGCTTCCGGAAATGCGGGGACCGATGTTGTCGGTCAGGTGCGCGAGCTCGTTCCAGGCGTAGTCGTCGGAGAGGACGGCGGTCTGGAGCTTTTTCATGTCAACGAGAGATTCGGGGGAGAAGACGACCTTCTGCGGCTGCTGTTGCGCGACCGCAAGAAGAGAAAAGAGCAGGAAAGCTATAAGTGCCTTGGCAGTCGTTCTCAATCGTTGCTCCGTTGTTATGACCAGACGTCCCGATATCCGAATGCCGCGCCCCGGATTCCGGACACCGGACCCCGCCTTTTTACCTATCTTTACAGTGTTTCTATAGACTTCGGGGCCGGGGAAACATAGTATCAGCAGCCCGGCGGTGTTCTTCCGGAGCGTGGTTTGGCAACCTGCTGGAGCTTGCGATAGGCTTGAATCACACCGCAGAACAATTTTTCGATTTTAGATTTTCGAGTGGGAAACCGCAGGCAAATCGACGTGCGGGCAGTCCGTCCGCGGGCGAAGACTTTCAAGATCACTACAGGAGCAGGCGCATGAATTGGAAATCGCTGGCGCAAAAGGCGATGGTCGCCGCGACACTGGCGGCAGTCCCGGTCACGATGATGGCTCAGAGCGGTACGGCCTCCACGGAAACCAAGGACGTATTTGAGAACGTCAAGTTCCGGAATCTCGGGCCGGCGGTGGGCGGCGGGCGCGTCGCAGCCGTGGCCGGAATACCCGGTAACCCGAACGTTTATTACATCGGCGCCGGCGGCGGCGGCGTGTGGAAGACCATCGACGGCGGCCTGAGCTGGAAGCCGGTGTTCGAGAAGCAGCCGACGGCCTCCATCGGCGCCATTGCGGTCGCGCCGTCGAACCCCAACCTGGTCTGGGTGGGGACGGGCGAATACAACCCGCGCAACGATGTCATTACCGGGAAAGGCGTCTTCTTCTCGCCGGACGGCGGGCTGAGCTGGAAGGCGATGGGACTGGAGAACGCGGGCGCGATCTCGCAGGTCATCGTGAACCCCACCAACCCCGATATCGTCTATGTCGGTGTGCTCGGTCACATCTGGGGCCCGAACCCGGATCGCGGTGTTTACCGCACCATGAACGGTGGCAAGAGCTGGGAGAAGGTGCTGTTCGTTAACGACAAGACCGGCGCCATCGACCTCGTCATGGACCCCTCGAACCCGCTCGTGCTCTTCGCAGGCATGTGGGAGTTCACGCGCCAGTCGTGGATGCTCAGCAACGGAGGCGAGAACTCCGGCATCTTCCGCTCGAACGACGGCGGCAGCACCTGGAAGAAGCTCACCGAAGGCCTGCCCAAGGGCGTGGTGGGCCGCATCGGCCTCGCCATCGCGCCGACCAACAACAGCCACGTGTACGCGCTGGTCAACGCCAAGCAGCATGGCGGCCTCTATGACACCACCGATCTCGGCGACCATTGGAAGCTGGTCAGCGGCGACACGAAGCTGATCTACCGCGGCTTCTACTTCACCAAGCTCACCGTCGCTCCCGACAGCGAGAACCACCTCTTCATCCTCTCGTTCAATATCCTCGAATCGTTCGACGGCGGTAAGACCTCCAGCATCATCGCACGCGGCGTGCACGTGGATAATCACGCCATCTGGATCGACCCCAAGGACCCGGCCCGCATCATCGAAGGCAACGACGGCGGCGTTTACGTGTCGCACGACGCCGGCAAGACTTTCCGCTTCCTGGACAATCTGCCGATCGAGCAGTTCTACATGGTCGCGACCGACGGCGAGCGTCCGTACATGCTCTGCGGCGGCCTGCAGGACAACAATGGTTGGTGCGGACCTTCGAACACGCTGGCGCGCGGCGGGATCAGCGGGCTGGAGTGGTTCACCGCCACCGGCGGCGACGGCGAATACATCGTGCCGGCCGGAAATAAGAGCGACCTCATCTACGCGAGTTCCCAGAACGGAAGCATCCAACGGCTGAATTACAAGGACGGGATGTCGCAGGGCATCCGGCCGTACCTGCACGGCGTGGAAGACTTGGCGCCCGCGGATTTGAAATACCGGTTCAACTGGACGAGCCCGATCGCGGTATCGCCGACCGACCCGAAGACCGTGTACATCGGCGGCAACGTGCTGTTCAAGTCCACCGACGCGGGAAAGAACTGGACCGCTATCTCGGGGGACCTGACCCGCAACGACAAGAGCAAGCAGCAGTCGAGCGGCGGATTGGTGGAACTCGACCTGAGCGGCGCCGAGACGTTCGACGCGCTGCTGTCGATGGCGATCTATCCGCAGGACGAGAAGGTGATCTGGACCGGCAGCGACGACGGCGTCATCTCGGTTACGAAGGACGGCGGCAAGACTTGGGCGACCGTCACCCCGAAGGGCATTCCGGAGTGGGGACGCTTGCAGCAGATCGAAGTCTCGCCGTTCTCGCCGGACACGGCGTACGCGGCGTTCGATTATCACGAGCTCGACAACAACAAGCCGTACGTCTTCAAGACCCATGACGGCGGCAAGACGTGGACCGCGATCAACAAGGGACTGCCGGAGAACGATCCGGCGCGCGTCGTCCGCGAGAACCCGAACCACAAGGGCATGCTGGTGCTCGGCACCGATACCGGCCTGTTCTACTCGATGAACGATGGCGATACGTGGACTCCGATCAAGAGCAACTTCCCGACGGTGTCGATCTACGACCTCAAGTACGAGAAGGCCACGCACGACCTGCTGGTCGCGACGCACGGGCGCGGGTTGTTCATCCTGGACGACATCACGCCGTTGGAGGAATACACGGCTGACGTCGCGAAGAAGGACTTCCAGTTGTTCCCGATGCTGGCGCCGGTGAAGTGGCATATGTGGAACAAGCGGGGCGGGAGCCTCGGCGACTTCTCGACACCGAATCCGCCGAGCGGCGCGGTCTTCACTTACTACCTGAGCAAGGACCTTGAACCCGAGGGCGGCATGCGCGGTACCGGCGGTCCGGGTGGAGAAGCCTTTGCTGGTCGCGGCGGCGGTGGTGGTGGCGGCGGACGCGGCGGGCCGGGAGGCGGACCTGGCGGCTTCGGCGGAGCGGCAGGACGCACTCCGGTGAAGATCCAGATCTACGACAGCACCGGCCAGTTGGTGCGCACGATGTACGGTCCGGCTAAGAAAGGCATCAACCGTGCCGAGTGGAACCTCCGCTACAACGACGCTCCGCGTCTGCAACTCGCGGCGCAACGCGAAGGCGAGAGCGAGTTCGCGGCCTTCTTCGGAGGCGGCGGACCGCAGGCGATCCCCGGCCAGTACAAGGTCGTGTTCACGGTCGGCAAGGACACGCAGACGCAGACCTTCGAACTGAAGCCGGACCCGCGCTTCCCGTACGACGAGAACGAGGCCAAGGCACAGTTGAAGGCGGCGCTGGAAGTCCGCGGATGGGTGACGGCGTTCCGCGAGTCGCTGAACCGGGCGGAGATGCTGAAGACGCAGCTCACGACGGTGCAGCGAGTGCTGGCTCCGGAAGATGCGGATGACGCAGCGCAGGCACAGAACGCGGCGTTCCGTCCGGTGATCCAGCAGGCGCGGGACCTGTCGCGCAAACTGACCGGCTACCAGGAGAGGCTGTACAACCTGCAGTTGAGGGATGATGCGGCCGGCCGTCTGCATGCGCTCGCGCGCTTCAGCGACAAACTGGAAGGCGTGTACCGGCAGGTCAGCTTCGGCTTCAACCAGGCGCCGTCGCCGATGGTCGTCGAAGAGATGAACGAGGTGAAGGCCGAACTCGACAAGCACCTCGAGGAATTCAACGCCATGCTGAAGACCGACATCCCGGGCTTCAACAAGGTGGCCTCCGAGAAAGGCGCTACGACGCTGTTCGCCGGCAACCCGATCGAGATCAAGACGGGTTCCGCGAGCGGCGCCACCGCGGCCTCTTCCGGTTCACAGGACGAGGACGAGGAGTAGGCTCAAGGCTCAAGGAGCAAGGCTCAAGGGCTGGCCGAAACGGCTGGCCCTTTTTTCGTATTCCGTATTCCGTATCCTGTATTCCGGTCTGTGTCGTTGACAGTGTCTGGGCGAGATACGGAATACGAAATACGGAATACATGTTTCCAGCATCGAATCTGCGTGCACTCAGCGCTGAATACAGACCTCTACGAATTGACGATGGCAGCCGCGTACTTCGACAGCGGCGTGCGTCCGACGGCGACATTCGAGCTGTTCGCGAGAAGGCTTCCGCCGAACCGCTCGTTCCTTCTCACCGCCGGACTGGATCAGGCGCTCGAGTACCTGCAGAACCTCCGCTTCACGCCGGAACAGATCTCGTACCTGATCAAGCAGCCGGTATTCAAGGGCGTGTCGGACGACTTCTTCAACTACCTCGAGCAGTTTCGATTCACCGGGGAAGTCTGGGCCATGCCGGAAGGAACAGTCGCGTTTCCGAACGAGCCGATCCTCCGCGTGACGGCGCCGATCATCGAAGCGCAGATCGTCGAGACGTATCTGCTGTCGCAGATTTGCTTCCAGACGCTGGTGGCGACAAAAGCGGCGCGCATCACCCAGGCCGCGCAGGGAAGAAGCGTGGTGGAATTCGGCACGCGGCGCGCGCACGGGCCGGAGTCGGGTGTGCTGGCGGCGCGTGCAGCTTATATCGGCGGGTGCATGGGAACGTCGAATGTTGAGGCCGGCATGCGGTTCGGGATCCCAGTGTTTGGCACGCTGGCGCACTCGTTCATCATGGCCTTCCCGGACGAGGCGGAGAGCTTTCTCGAGTTCGAGCGCATTTTCCCCGAACATTCCACGCTGCTGGTGGATACGTACGACACGCTGGCGGCGATCGACCGGATCGTCGCGAGCGGATTACGGCCCAAGGGCGTGCGCATCGACAGCGGCGACCTGGCGGAGGTCGCGCGCGAGGTACGAAAGCGGCTGGACGCGGGCGGCCTGCAAGATACGACGATCTTCGCGAGCGGAGACCTGAACGAGTATTCGATCGCGGAGCTGGTGTCGAAGAGCGCGCCCATCGACGCATTCGGCGTCGGGACGGAGCTGGCGACTTCGTACGATGCGCCGGCGCTGAGCGGCGTGTACAAGCTGGTCGAGTTGGAGGACGCGGGCGAGCACACGTACGCCATCAAGCTGAGCGGACATAAGGACACGTTTCCGGGAGCCAAGCAGGTGTACCGCTTCACGCGGGATGGGCAGTTCGATCATGACCTCATCGCGTGCCAGGGCGAAGACCGCGTGGCAGCGGTGCCTTTGCAGGTCTGCGTCATGCGGAATGGCAAGCGTCTGACTGCTCCACCTTCTCTGCCGGACGTCCAGCGGTACGCGAAAGAGCAACTGTCGCGCCTACCCGAACGGTTCCGGCGACTCAAGGATCCCGATACGTATGCAGTCGAGTTCAGCGCCGAGTTGCTGCGTCTCCAAGGCGAGGAATCGGCGAAGCACCGGAGCTGAGTTTTACTACCTCGTCAACCCCACCCCCCTCCCCCTGCCTACCCAGTGCGCTGGAAGCTAAAGCCACGAAGATGAATGGCTTAGAGCGTGTATTGGGTTATCTGGGTAACCCATGGGTAACCCAAGTATCCGCAGGTAACCTGAGCGGGAGTTAACGACGGCAGAAAATTACTATCTGGTTAACCTACGATCGGGGCCGCGTGCGTTTTCAAAGAGCCAAGGAGCCGGGAAGACACAACTCCTTCCGCGGCTGGCCGCGGTACATACATCGTTGCTCTCGAAATGGGCCGGGTCAAGAGAATTGCGATTTTGTCACACACATGTGTGATGAGCGGAAAAACACCAGCGCAGAGGACGCAGAGAGGCAGAGAACGCAGAGGTGATTTGACACGTTATAGTGATGGGTCTCGCGGAGGCCCATTGTGCGACTTTTGGTCGCGGCATTCATTGTGATGTCTTCTGTTGTTTCGTTTGCGTCGCCCACGCCGGGATCGCTGGCGTTGAAGTCCGGCTGGCAGATCCAGTCATCCTGCAAGGTCGCGGAGAAGGGCGACGTCATTTCCAGCGCACAATTCAAGCCGGAAGGCTGGTACAAGGCGACCGTGCCGGGTGGCGTGCTGGCGAACCTGGTGGCGGACAAGGTGTATCCCGAACCTCATTACGGGACGAACCTGCGGCAGATACCCGGCGTAAATCCGATCGGGACGATGTTCGCCGTTCAGCCGATGGCGGATGACAGCCCCTTCAAGTGCTCGTGGTGGTATCGGGTGGAGTTTGATACCCACCCAAGCAAAACCGGCTTGGGTGGGCCACCCACTGAGCAGAAGTGGCTGCACTTCGACGGGATCAACTACCGGGCGAACATCTGGATCAACGGCAAACAGATCGCCGATGCGAACGATGCGGCTGGGACGTGGAGGGCGTTCGACTACAACGTCAGCGGGAATTTAAAGCAGGGCAAGAATGTGCTTGCGGTCGAAGTGTTCCCGCCGACAGAGACGGACCTTGGGATCAACTGGGTAGATTGGAGTCCCGCGCCGCCCGACAAGAACATGGGTCTGTGGCGCGAGGTGTGGCTGAGCTTCAGTGGGCCAGTGTCGGTGCGGAATACACAGGTCATGAGCGACCTAAGTGTCCCGGACCTGAAGACCGCCAACCTGACTGTCACGACAGAATTGCGCAACGTGACCGACCACCCGCAAAAGGGAATAGCGCAAGTCGCGATTGGGCCCATCCTGATTCGTCAGACAGTTGAGATTGCCCCAAACACAAAAAAGGTCGTTACTTTCGCTCCCGACCAATTCCCGGAGCTCGCTATCAAGCACCCGCAAGTGTGGTGGCCAGCACCGCTAGGTGTTCAAAACCTCTACACGGCAACAGTTACGTTCGATCTCAACGGCCGCGGCTCGGACGCGCAGTTAGTCACCTTCGGCATCCGGAAGATCACCAGCGAGCTGAACGACAAGGGTTACCGGCAATTCAAGATCAATGGCCGCAACATTCTGATCCGCGGGGCGGGCTGGGCACCGGACATGCTGCTGAATGCGAGCGACGAGCGCATCGACGACGAGTTGCGTTACGTCCGGCAGATGAACCTGAACACCGTGCGGCTGGAGGGCAAGATCGAGACCGACCACTTCTTCGAGCAGGCCGACCGCATGGGGATTCTCGTCATGGCGGGCTGGTGCTGCTGCGACATGTGGGAGCAGTGGCCGAAGTGGACGGACGAGACTCGCGCGGTCGCCAACGAATCGCTGCGCACCCAGATCCTGCGGCTGCGCAATCATCCGAGCGTGCTGATGTGGCTTAACGGAAGCGATAATCCGCCGCCCGCGGAGGTCGAGAGCGGATACCTGGCGATCGAGAAGGAATTGAATTGGCCGAACCCGATTGTGTCGTCCGCGACTTCGAAGCCGACGACGGTGAGCGGCGCGAGCGGCGTGAAGATGACCGGGCCCTACGAGTGGGTGCCGCCGTCGTACTGGCTGGCTGACAAGGACAGGTACGGCGGCGCGTACGGCTTCAACACCGAGACCAGCCCCGGGCCTGCGGTTCCGCCGGTCGAGAGTCTGCGCGCGACGCTCGGGCAGGAGCACCTGTGGCCGATCGATGACGTGTGGCGGTTCCACTGCGGGCTTGGAAAATTCAAGACACTCGACGTGTTCACGGCGGCGATGAACGCGCGTTACGGCGAGGCGAGCAGCGTCGAGGACTACGCGCTGAAATCGCAGGCGCTGGCCTACGACGGCGAGCGCGCGATGTTCGAGGCGTTCGGGCGCAACAAGTACACATCGACCGGAGTGATCCAGTGGATGCTGAACAACGCGTGGCCGTCGATGATCTGGCACTTGTACGACTGGTACCTGATGCCGGCGGGAGGGTACTTCGGCACGCGCAAGGCGAACGAGCCGCTGCACGTGCAGTATTCCTACGACGACGCATCGGTGGTGGTGGTCAACAACCTGTACCAGGTGTTCCGCGGTTTGAAGGTCACGGCGACGGTTTACAACCTCGACCTGACGCAGAAGTTCACCAGGACGGTGAACGTGGACGTCGAGGACGACGGCGTGGCGCGGGCGCTGACGATTCCGGCGATCGAGGGGCTCTCAACGACGTACTTCCTTCGCTTGTCGATGACGGACAGCGCGGGCAAGCTGGTCAGTTCGAATTTCTACTGGCTCTCCACACAGCCAGACGTGCTGGACTGGTCGAAGACGAATTACTACCTCACGCCCGTGACGCAGCACGCGGATTACAAGGCGCTGAACGATCTCCCAAAAGTGAGTGTCGACGTCACAGCAACAACACGCGTAGAGGCACAAGAGAGAATCACACGCGTGTTACTGGCGAATCCGTCGAAGAGCCTCGCATTCATGGTTCGGGTGCGGTTGCTCGGCGAAGACGGAACGGACGTGCTGCCGGTGCTGTGGGATGACAATTACGTATCGCTGCTCCCGGGTGAGAAGCGGGAGATCACGGCGCGAGTAGCGGCCCGGCAGTTGCGCGGGGCGGGGACGGTGAGGGTCGAGGGTTGGAACGTGGAGGGGAAGAATATTGCGGTAAGGCAGTAATTCGTAATTGGTAATTGGTAATTGGTACTTGGTACTTGGTAATTGGTAATTGGTGATCGGCGACCAGAGGTTGCGAGTTGACCTCCACGAACAACCAACCAAGTACCAAGTACCAAGTACGAACAACCAATTACGATTCTTCCGCGTCGAAGCGCACCAGTTCTCGCCTGAATCCTCGCGTGCGCCACGCGCCGTAGGCGATGCCGGACGCAAGCCACACCACGCCCAGTTTCTTTGCGGGCAGGCTCAGGTTCCACCACAGCAGGGCGCAGATCAGAAATCCGAGCACAGGTGGGACCAGGTTGCCGGCGGTCCGTTGGCCACGAAGGTAATAGCGCACCAGCGCCGCCAGATTCACGCCCATGAAGGCGATGAGCGCGCCGAAGTTCAGCAATTCGGCGCCACGCTCGTAGCTGATGAGCATCGCACCACCAAGCGCGACGAGCCCGATGAGGAGGACGTTATTGCGCGGAATGAGGCGGGCGCTATCGACCTGTCCGAAGAAGCTGCGCGGCAGAGCGTTGGAGCGGCCCATGCCAAAGAGCAGCCGGGCGGCGGCGAGTTGCGCGCCCATGCCGGAGCCGATATTCGCGATCAGGATGGTGAAGTTCAGCAGGTGGAAGAGGAAGAAGCCGCCGGCGCGTTGCGCGACGAGTGGGAAGGCACTTTCGATCTTCGCCGGATCGAACTGTTGCGAACTCCACACGAGTTGCGCGGCATACACCTCCAGCGCTGACAGAATGCCGATCACAACGCAGGTCAGCACGGTCGCGAGCAGGATATTCCGGCGCGGATTTTCGACCTCTTCCGATAAGGTAGAAATGCCGTCGAACCCGATGTAGGTCAGCACCGCGATCGACGTCCCGCCGAAGACGCCGCCCCACCGGAATGTCTGCGGGTCGTAGAAAGGCCGCGTGAAGTATCCGGCGCCGAATTCGTGGAGCCCGTAGATGGTGCGGCCGACGAAGACGAAGAAGATTACAACGACGACCATCATGCCGAGCGCCAGTACTTCGTTGATGCGCGCGGACGTCTTCACGCCGAGCAGGTTCACGCCGGAGAAGAACGCGGCGAAGAAGACAGCCAGTGCCCAGTAGGGAAGCGGAATGATGTTCTGCGTGAGTTTGCCGCAGATGACGGTGCAGATGAGCGGGTTCAGAACGTAGTCCATGACCATGGCCCAGCCGGTCAGGTATCCGAGCGCCGGGTGGATCTCCTGGCTGACGTAGGTGTACGCGGAGCCGGCACTGGGGTAGACGCGCGCCATGCGGCCGTAGCTGATGGCCGTGAAGAGCATAGCGACCATGGCGATGAGGATGGTGGTGACGACGTGTCCGCCGGCGCGGTTGCTGATGACGCCGTACACGCCCATGGGCGCGATCGGTTGGATGATGACGATGCCGATGAAGATGAGGTCCCAGAGGCCGAGGGTGCGGCGGAGGGCAGGCGCAGGGGTCGTGGACATGGAAGGACGATTGTCGATTGCCGATTGCTGATTGTCGATTGGAAAAGCTACCTGGTAATTGGTTGTTGGTACTTGGTCATCGGTTGTTGGCGACTGGCGATCGACACCAATAACCAAGAACCAACTACCAATAACCATCATTTACACGTCTTCACAATCCCCGAATCGGCCATCATTTAATATCAGCGCAATGGCTGACAACAATATTGCAGCGGCGGTGCTGGCGCGCGAGTTGAGCCGCGAGTACCGGATGGGCGAGAGCACGATCCGCGCGGTGGACCGGGTGTCCCTCGAGATCGCCGGCGGAGAATTCGTGGCCCTGCTCGGCGCCTCTGGCTCGGGTAAATCCACGCTGTTGAACCTGATCGGCGGCCTGGACCGCTCGAGCAGCGGCACGCTCCAGGTGATGGGCCGCGAACTGAGCGCGTTGAATGGCGAAGAGCTGGCACGCTATCGCCGGCATACGGTCGGGATGGTCTTTCAATCTTTCAACCTTGTGCCCACGATGACCTTGCTGGAGAACGTCGAACTGCCGATGCGGTTCGCGGAGGTCGAGCGCGGCGAACGGACGGCGCGAGCCAAGGAAGCGCTCACGCGAGTCGGGCTGGCCGGGCGGATGGAGCATCGGCCAAGCGAGTTGTCGGGCGGCGAGCAGCAGAGAGCGTCGATTGCGCGCTCGCTGGTCAACCGGCCGTCGTTGCTGCTGGCCGACGAGCCGACAGGAAACCTCGACAGCAAAACGGGTGAAGAAGTGATGCGGTTCCTGGAGGAATTTCACGCGTCGGGCATGACGGTACTGCTGGTGACGCACGAACGTGCGCTGGCGGAGCGGTACGCGAAGAGGTTGCTCGCGCTGGCCGACGGACATCTGGTCGGCGATACCGCTGCCCACGCTTCCAGCACGATTCAGGGTGGGGCAAGCAGTGGGGGTGCGCAGTGAAGGCGAACGATGTAGTCGAACTCGCGGCGCGGAACTTGCGCGAATCGGTGCTGCGCAATTCGCTGACCACGGTTGGAATCGCAGTGGGCGTGGCGTCGCTGGTGGCAATGCTGTCGCTGGGAATCGGATTGCAACAAATGGCGAATCGGAGGCTGGCACGCTCGGGACTCTTCAATACGGTGATCGTGTCGTCGCGCGAGATGGGCGAATTTGGCGGGCCGCGCCGGCGGCAGGCTGCGCAGGACGATAAACCATCGCCGCCGCTCGACGACAGCGCGCGCGAGCAGATCGCGAAGGTCCCGCACGTGCTCGAGGTCTATCCCGACCTGCGGTTCATGGCGGAGGTCAGTGCGGGCGCAAAGCCGCAGTTCACGCAGGTGTCGAGCTTGCCGCCGTCGGCGAAAGATCGCGAGGCATTCGAGAACCTGCACGGGAAATTCTTTTCGTCGGGCGATGCGGACGAAGCGATCCTGCAGGACGAATTTGCCAAGACCCTGGCCGACAATCCGGACTCGCTGATCGGCAAGGAACTTACGATCCGTTACGCCGAGCGTGGCGGGGCCGGCGACAGCAGCGGTCCTGGTCAGTCCGGCGGCGGTAATGCGGTCGATGAACTGGTCGCGTCAGGATTTTCCGTGACGCGCAAAACGAGGGCGCTGCGGATCGCCGGCATCACGCAACACGATCCGGAAGCGGGCATGCGGGTGGGCCGCGCGGCGGTGTTCGTGCCGCTGGGAATGGCCGAGAAGCTGAACGTCATGCTCGGGTCGGACCTGCGCGAGATGGTGCGCTCGAGTTATCGCGGGCGCGTGTACATGGCGTTGACCGCGCGCGTCGACGATCCGGCGCACGTGCAGCCGGTCGAAGACGATATCAAGAAGATGAACTGGTCCACCTTCTCGCTGCTCGATGCTGCGCGCAGCCTGCGGCGGTTCTTTACCATCCTGGATTTATTCCTCGGCATCTTCGGCAGCCTGGCGCTGGCGGTGGCGCTGCTGGGGATCGTGAACACGCTGATCATGGCCATCCTGGAGCGGCGTCGCGAGATCGGGATCATGAAGGCGATCGGCGCGGCGGATACAGACATCAAAAAATTGTTCTTTGCCGAAGCGGGCGTGATGGGATTGATGGGCGGGATCGTCGGCGTGCTGTTCGGGTGGACGATCGGGCAGGTGATCAACGGCGGAACGAACATTTACCTGCGCCGCCAGCAGATGCCCACCGAGACCTTCTGGGCGGTGCCGTGGTGGCTGGTCGCGGGCGCGATCACGTTCTCCATCGTGGTCAGCTTGGTTTCAGGAATGTATCCCGCATCGCGCGCGGCGAAGCTCGACCCGGTGCAGGCGCTGAGGTACGAGTAAGGCACAAGGCATTGCAAGGTCATCCGGCGGGTGTAAAATGCACGCCGGAGTTACGCTATGCGGTGTCGAGTGGAAGTGCCGCTAACGCTCGCGTTTATAGTTTTAGCCGCGAGTGCGCCGGCCCAAACGTCGATACCGGCGCCTCCCAGTGCGACTCTCCAGGCCCCACTCGCGCCTCCGAACAAACCACCAGAACAGTCGGACCCTAATACAAAAAAAACGGACTCAGCGCCCAAGCCCAAGCCGGTACCCCCTGAGGACCTGTGGCTGTATCCGGCGCAGCGAGTCTCGGCAGACCTGGAGTCGCAATCGTGGCGTACGCGTCATGACTTGCACGCGATCGGTCTGGCGACGCTCGGCGCCGCCTGGTGGAAGCAGGACCGCGCAACAGCCGAGCATTGGGTGTATCCCGCGGTCGATGAGGTCACGCTCGCGTCGCAGGAGTCCGAGGAAGCTCGTGAGAATAGGCTGGAGTCGGCGCAGCGGATTCTCGCGATCGTCGCCCCGCTGGATCCGAACCTGCGCGAGCGACTGAAAGACGTAATCAAGTCCGCCGCTCGCGAGGAAGATCAAGAGGGTCCGACTGCGGCGGCCCACATAGCCGACGGCCTGGTGCGCGCCGCGCAGACAGAAGGACCTGCTGAGTTGTCGCGCGTGATCTCCGAAGCCCTGCCATATGGGATCACATCGGCCATTGTGGACGGAATCCGCAGTCTCAGACCACAAATGCCGGAGGAAGCCGAGCAGCTTTTCGGCCGGGCACTCGCACAGGCAAGCAATAGCAGACAGGCGGATGAACTCCTGGCGTTCGCAGGGGTGTTGGCCTCCGCAGCGGCAACTAACGCACCGGATGAGTGGGCGAGGCAGGTCTCGGCGACATATATCCGCGCTCTCAGCGATAGTAACTGGATGAGCCAGGACGAGCGCTGCGATCTTGCTCAATCCGGTTTCCTGCAGCCAAATCCGGGGACGGAATTGGCGCAGGCCGTCACCGCAGTGTCGGTACAGTGCACGACGGGCTCAGACCCAGTCCTTGCCGCCGATACGCAGGTAGTGCAGCGAAGCAATCCACATACCTCCGACGAGTACCTGTCGGCGGCCGGCCAATCGAAAAGCCCCGTCTCACGGTACAAGCTGAAAGTTTCGGCGGCAGAGAAGGCGGAAAAAGAAGACGTGGACAGCGACAGCGGCGGGCCTGTGCGCGCGCTGGGGATCTTCGACACCATGACCGCGGAGGAGCGCGCCGTCAAGCCGGGAGAATACAAGCGTTTGCGTGCGCAGGAGGCGATTCGTGCCGCCCTACACACGGCCGGGAAGAGCGGTTGCACAGCGGGAGTACGCGTGGTGGACAGCTCGCCCCGCGATACGGTGTTCCATGTCGCGGTGGGAGTATCGGAGAAGATCGACAGCCGGTGTCTCGGGCAGGTGATCGACACGGCGCTCCGCCAGATGCGCCGCAACCCGCCTGACGATCCTGACGATTACATCCGCCTAATGAACGTCGTTCTGCGCCGACAGATGGAACCAGGTTATTACCACCTCCAGGAGATTCTCCGCGGCATGGACGAGTGGAAGCAAAAAGATCGGAAGATGCTCGTGCTGGGAGATTTTGTGTACCAGGCGCGATGGAACGACTTAGTGCCGATGGGGATCGCGCAGGAGATCTTCGACCTCGGCGCCGAACGCCTGAGCGCTATCGCCCGCGGCTACTTCCGCAATGATCTGCTGCGGACCGACTTCGAGCTGTTCCTGGTCCGCGGATTTCTGGATCGGTACGCACGCGAGGCCGCTAAGCGAAAAGCGGAACTGGCTGCGGAAGCCGAGAAGCCTTAATCAGCGGCGACGCTCTGTGGGCGGACCGGCACGGCTGGTGCCTGCGAGCGCTTACGGACCGCGATCACCACACGTATCCCCAGGAGGACGGCGAGAATGGCCGCGTATTGCGCCGGCTTGCTGATGTCGGCCTTGACCAGCCACCAGTAGTGGATCACGCCCAGGATCGCGCTGACGTAGATCAGCCGGTGCAATTTCGTCCAACGCTTGCCCAGCCGCCGTATCCATCCCTTGGTCGACGTCAGCGCCAGCGGCATCATCAGCAGCAACGCGGCCATTCCAACCGTAATAAAGCGGCGCTTGTAGATGTCGGCGATCATCTCGTGGACATCGAAAAACTTGTCGAGCCAGAGCCACGTCGTGAGGTGGAGCAGTCCGTAGAAGAATGCGAACAGCCCGAGCATGCGGCGAAAGCGGATCCAGCCCTGCCAGCCTGTGATGCGGCGCAGCGGCGTGATCGACAGCGTGATCAGCAGGAAGCGGATGGTCCAGTCGCCGGTCGAGTGCGTGATGACCTCGATAGGATTGGCGCCGAGATTTCCCTGGTACGCTTTGAGGCCCAGCAGCCCGAGCGGAATCAGCGCGGCGAAGAAGACTGCGACTTTGAGCAGTTTCAGTTTCAAGGCAGTTGTAAGTTGTAAGTTGCAAGTTGTAAGCCTGGCTGAATTTCGAACTTACAACTTGCAACTTACAACTGTTTCTCAGTAATTCTTCTTCAAATCCATCCCGTTGTACATCGAGGCGACCTGGTCGCCGTAGCCGTTGAACATAATCGTTTCGCGCTTGAAGAACTCGCCGATGCGGCGCTCCTTCGCCTGGCTCCAGCGCGGATGATCGACGTGCGGATTCACATTCGAATAAAAACCGTATTCGTTCGGCGCCTGCGTGTTCCAAGCCGTGCTCGGCTGCGACGAAGTGAAGCGTATGCGCACGATGGATTTCGCGCTCTTGAAACCATATTTCCACGGCACGTGGATCCGGATGGGTGCGCCGTCCTGGTTCGGCAGCAATTCGCCGTAGAGACCGAAGACCACCATGGTCAGCGGGTGCATGGCTTCGTCGAGACGCAGGCCTTCGCGGTAGGGCCAGTCGAGAACGCGCTGCGAGATGCCCGGCATCTGGCTGGCGTCGGCGATGGAAGTGAACTCCACGAATTTCGCCTTACCCAGCGGTTCGACCTGTTTGAGCAGATTGCTCAGCGAATATCCCGCCCAGGGTATGACCATCGACCAGCCTTCGACGCAGCGATGCCGGTACACGCGCTCTTCCTGCGGCGCGAGTTTCATGAGCGCGTCGAAGTCGAGCGTCTTCGGTTTCTGAACATCGCCGTCGATCTTCACCGTCCATGGACGCGTGCGGAAGTTCTTCGATAGCCCGGCGGGCTCGTACTTGTCGGTCGAGAATTCGTAAAAATTGTTGTAGTTCGTGATGTCCTTGAAGGGCGTCTGCTTCTCCGAGGTGCTGAAGCTGCTCTTACCGAGGTTCGGGATCTTGTCATTCGCGAACGCATCGATGGGCAGCGCGGCAGCGGCGGCTAAAGCGGCGGCGCCAGCCAGGAACTTGCGACGGTCCAGGTATAAGGACTTGCTGGTGATTTCGGACGAACGAATATCCGACGGCTTCTTGATGAGCATGGAAGACACCCCACCTTTGTGGCTACTATTCTAGATACCAAGCCCCGGCAAAAGTTTCACTTTGTGGATTCTTATGTGATTAGAACGGGACCAACTGTCCCGTGGTGGGTTCCGCTCAACAGTACCAGGGCTCAGTCAGATAAGGGATAGTGGCGCGTGCGGCGATAGCGGGAGCATCGGGCAGAGGGAGATCGAGATTGTCGCTCGCAGCATTTGACGCGAGTGCGCGGACGTTCTCGAAGATCTGCCGGCGGCTGAATTGCTCCTTCATCATGTACTGCACGCGCTTGTCGATGGCTTGCTGCAGCCGGTCAACGCGCGGGTCGGGATGTGCCCACCGATAACAGAGCGCGGCTTCGTCGAATCCCCGGATGTGTTCGCGGAATTCCGGAAGCTCGGCCAGAGGCGAACCGGAGGTGATCAGCAAGCGCAAGCTCCACTGCACCGGCGCGACGTTCTCCACCAGGCCGAGCCTGTCGATGGTGTCCAGCAGGTCGAGGTAGCCGTCCAGAGTCGTTTGCGGCATGAAGGCAACGAACGTGGGCGCGAGCGTCAGGCCGACGTTACGGAACGTGTCGACCACGCAGAGAAAATCGGCGCGCGTGTGGCCCTTGCGCAGCAGAGTGAGCACACGATCATCGACCGACTCGACCGCGCTGGTGACGAACGCGCAACCTGTGTCCCGTAATACCGGGAGCGCGTCGGCGTGCTTCAGCAGGTGCTCGACTTTGATGGTCACGTCATAGCTGACGTGCGGGAATTCCTGGTGTAGGGCACGTACGATGGCCAGCGCGTGCGTTGGGCCGTTGAAGAAATCGGGATCGCCGAAGGTGATGTGTTCGGCGCCAGCCGCGACCTGCTGGCGGATATCGGCCAGCACGATCTCCGGCTGCACAACGCGGAACTTGCCTCCGTAAACCGGCACGATGGGGCAGTGGCGGCACAGGTGCTTGCAGCCGCGCGACGCCTCGGTGTATCCGCAGGTGCGCTCGTGGCCGTCGGGCATGGCGAGCCGTGCGTACTGGCGCAGCGGCGGGAGCGACGTGCGTTCGGGCAGGAGAAACTCGAGTTTGTCGAGGCGCACGGCCGCCGAAGCAGCAGGCTGACTACTGCTGACCGAGCCCACGAAATCCACCAGCGCGCTCTCAAATTCTCCACCGACCACGAAATCGGCGCCGAGCGATCGCAGCAGCGTTTCATTCAATGGTGCGTATAGTCCGTACGCCGCGATCCGGGCCGAGGGATGGATCTCCCGTACGCGCGAGATCAGCGGGAGCGAGATGCGCGTGGCCGTGTGCATCGGGAGGTAGAAGCCCACGACGTCGGCGCACATGACGGCCGATTCGCTGAGCTTGTGCTGTGTCGTGTCGGCGCACTCGACCTGAAAGCCGGCGCGACGGAGCCATGCGGCGGGCGAAGCGAGCCCGAATGGCTGCCGTCCGAGTTCGTAGGTCGAGATGAGGAGAACGCGCATCGAGGGCTTAGGGCGTAGGGCGCAGGTCAAACGCCCTTTCGTTCATCGTACTACGCGGAAGCGAAGAAACGCCTTACTAACAAAATGCCTGCGATTGGGCGCGTTACAATTTCCGCGTGAGCAAATTGCTGGCCCTGTTTCCGCTCGACGTGGTGTTGTTCCCCGATGCGCCCCTGCCGCTGCACATCTTCGAGCCGCGGTACAAGGAGATGATCCGCGACTTGCTCGACGTCCGCGAGCCGTTCGGCGTGGTGCGGGCACGGGAAAACGGCATCGAGCAGGTGGGGTGTACGGCGGAGATCGTCGCCGTTGCCAAGCAATACGAAGACGGCCGCATGGACATCGTCACGGAAGGCCGCAAGCGCTTCGAGATCATGCAGGTCGACATGGCCAAGACCTACCTGCGCGCGGAGGTGCTGTACATCGTCGATGAGCCGGAGCGGCCCCCGGAAGCGGACGTCGCCCGACTGCTGGAGATGCAACGGGAGATGCTGGAACTGATGGGCGCCAACCCCGAACTGCCGGACGCGGACGACAAGCAGCTAACCCTGACGATCGCGGCGGCCATGCCGTTCGACCTCGACATGAAACAGAAGCTGCTCGCGTCGCGCTCGGAGCCGGAGCGAATGACGGCGTTGATCGAGTACTACGAAAAAGTCCTGCCCGGCTTGCGGCGCGCGGTGAAGGCCCGGCGCAAGGCCGGTGGGAACGGGCACGTGTAAACACGTATTCCGTATTTCGTATTTAGTATGCAGGTCTGCCGGATGAAGTCTTCGGTCGGAATACTGAATACGGAATACGGAATACGTTCTAGCGCAACTGGTCGATCTTCGCGGCGAGGATGAAGTCGCTCTCCGTCAAACCGTCCACCTTGTGCGTCCAGATAGTGATCTCGACTTTGCCCCAGGTCAGCAGGATGTCCGGGTGGTGCCCCTGCTGCTCGGCGAGTTCTCCGACTTTGTTCACGAAGGCGAGCGCCTGGACGAAGTCGGGGAAGTCGAAACGGCGATGAAGATGATGCTCGCTGACGACCTCCCATCCAGGCAATTGCTTCTTCAAATTTTCCAGTTCCGCGCCTTTCAGCGCAGGCACGCCTCCACGGCAGGGAACGCAGGTTTTGCTCGCCAAATCCGACATGATCGCCTCCTGACGAGATTAGAGGTCGGGAGCTGGAAAAAGATGCGCTGGAAAGCAGTTGTAAGTTGAAAGTTGTAAGTTGCAAGTTGCAGATCGGACTGCCGAGCTTCGAACTTACAACTTGTAACTTACAACTGCCTTTTCACTGCACCATCTTCGCGATGTGCACCTCGAAGCCGGTCTTCGGCAGCAGCGAGGTGAGTTCGAAGACTCGATACCCGTCGCCGGTGATCTCGCTCTGGCGGAACACGCCGGGTTCGGTCTCGGATACTTCGCGTTTTCCGTCGAGCGCGTCCACGAACGCCTGCGCCGCCGAAACGTCTGTCTTGCCGTAAGCTGCGCGCACGGTCATCGCCTCCGCGGCGTAGGAGCGCACCAGCTTGGGCCAGTAGCGTTCGAGCAACTGCGGGCTGGCGAAGATGTCGGCCCAAACGATCTGCCCATTAACGGCCGCGACCACTCCGACGGCGTTCTTGGCGCGCAATTCCGCCATCAGGCTTTTGTACTCGCGCGTGATCGGCTCGGCGATTTTGTCTACCTCGTGCTGCACGGACTTATTGCTCATGACCTTTGCGTATGACGTCGTGCCACCCAAGGCCGCCGGTAAACCGCTCGGGGCAACGGTTGCACTCACGCTCGATGAACTGGTATTGATCGCCGGCGCGGCGGCCACGACCTCGACGGTTTCGGCGTTGCTGGAACGCACCGATTCCCAGACTTTCTGCTGGTCTTTATCTGCCATGGCTTCTTTGCGCACTTTGGGCTGTGCCATCTGTGCGCCCATGCTGACGAATTCGTTGCTGGCGCCGGTCCAACGCCCGGGCTCGACGCAGAATACGTTGAGGTCGATCGGGTCGCTGTGCGGCATGACAATTCGGTCCTTGGCGATAACGCGGTCCTGCTTACCGCCGGTGACGATCTCGCCTGCCAGTAGAAGGAGCGGGCGATCGGAATTGTTCAGCAGCACCAGGTTGTTGACCTGCGGCCCACGCACCGGCGGACGCATCTGCGGTCGGCGGATCATCATCGGGAGCTGCCCGGCCTCGGTGACGACGACTTCACCCGAGCGGACGCCCTCGTCGAGAGTGAGGAACCACGAGGCATCGCGCGCACTGGCTGCGACGACCGGGAACACGGTCAGGCGTCCCTGGCTGATAGGCGCGAGTACCTTGTAACGCGAGACTTCGCCGGCGACGGCCAGCAACGGCGTCACGCAGAGTAGAAAAAGGCCTGCAAGCTTACGCGACATGGGCGTTCTCCTTCCGAGGGGAGCGGATCATCCATCGCTCCCGAGGAAAGAACGCGAGTGCAGCGTGGGCTTGCAGAAAAAATCTCCGGCGGCGAGCGGCTTCGCAATCTGGTACGATTCGCCCGTCTTGAGCATGGGTGGGACACAGGCATCGGGGCCGCGCGCGATCCTCGCGGGAGTGGAGTCACTCGCCGCCGAACTCTACGCGCGCAGTGCGGCCGAAAAGTACGGACTGCCGCACGCCGATTTCATTGCCGCGCTCGAGCAGGTCGCCCGCAAGTATCTGCCGGAAGGCGATGCTCAGCAGGTCGCGGAACTCCTGGCGACCTTGCGCGTCGAGGAACTGGCGCTGGCGCGTGCCTGCGCGGCGGGATCGGAAAAAGCCTGGGAAGAATTCCTGACCCGGTATCGCGAGCGGCTGTTCGATGCCGCCCGTGCTATCACGAGGGATGAGGCCACCGGCCGCGAGCTGGCGGATTCTCTCTATGCCGACCTGTACGGCACGAAGACCCGTGAAGGCGAAAGAGTCTCGAAGCTCTCTTCTTACTACGGACGTGGCTCGCTCGAGGGCTGGCTGCGGACTGTGCTGGCGCAGGAATTCGTAAATCGCTACCGCTCGCAGAAGGGGACAGTCAGTCTCGAGGAGCATGAAGAGGACGGGGCGCAGTTCGCGGCTGTCGCCGACGATCCTCCGCCAGTTGCCGATCCGCGGCTCGACGCAGCGACGGATGCCGCGTTGGCATCACTGGGCGGGGAAGAGCGGTACATACTCGCGTCTTATTTTCTCGACGGAAGGACCCTGGCGGAGGTCGCGCGCACGCTGGGAGTCCATGAGTCGACCATCAGTCGCAAGGTCGAAAAGTTGACGGCGACGCTACGCAAGAAGATCACGGAGGAATTGGTCGGGCAGGGTATGAGCCGCCGCCAGGCGCAGGAGGCGCTCGATGCCGATGTCCGCGACCTGCGAGTGGATGTTCGCGCGCGATTGGCGCAAGATACGACAAGTGCGCCGTTCTTGAGTAAAGGACGAAAGCAGTGAGCCAGATCCCTGAATCCGTGCGGAGGCGCATGCAAGCGCAGACGGCGGGCGAACATCCCGATGCCGACCTGCTGACCGCGTTCGCCGAGCAGGCCCTCGCCGGGCAAGAGCGCGAACGTGTGCTCCTGCATCTGTCGGCGTGTCCGGCTTGCCGCGACCTCGTGTCTCTGGCCGCGCCGGAACAGCGGGAACCGGCGGAGGTGGCGGCGCCCGCGAAGTCCTGGTTTCGGTGGCCGGTGCTGCGCTGGACGGCGGTTGCGGCGACGGTCATCGTAGTCGGAGCGGCGGTGTCGGTGCTGTTGGAAAAGCGACAGGGGTACGATGTCGCGATTGCGCCACAGCCAACCACATCGACCGTGAAGGCTCCCGAGGCTGGAACGAGTTCTCAGGAAGTGCAATCCAATGCGGCGACGGGCAGCAAGGCAGATCGGCTGGGATCGAAGCGTAACGAACCGGCAGTGGCGATACATCAGCCGAAGTCACACGCGCAACTTTCTCAGGCGGACGAACACGACAAGTTCGCTGCCGGTACACCTGCGCCCGTCGCGCCGTCAATGACCCGCGACCTGGCGAAGCCCCTCGAGGAATCAAAATCCAAGTCGCTCGATGGGCTGGCGACGAAGCAAGAGGCGCCAGGACGTAAGGACTCCGCTCTCGCCGACGCCGGAATCGCACAGGGCGCTCTCGTCGGCGGGCAGGCAGGAACGGCAGCGAATACGGCGGCAAATACCGTCCAGAACCACTACCAGTCGAGCGAGCCGCAGTCGCAAATGGCACAGGCCGGGCCGGCTCAGGTGCCCGGGGCAGCTCCCCAATCGCAGATGGCGCGTGATCAAGCTCAAATGGCTCCCGCTCCACCGCCACCGCCTCCTCCTACAGCGCGCAAGGAAGTGGCCAAGACAATGCGCCCGGCCGCTGGCGTGATCTCCGGCCGCGTTACCGACCCGAGCGGCGCTGTGGTTCCCGATGCGCTGGTCACGATCACGAACACGAAGACGAATACCTCCGAGTCGGTGCGAACGGATGCGATGGGCGCGTACCGATTTCCTGCAGTCACGCCCGGTGTGTACTCCGTCGAGGTTACTGCAGCGGGAATGCAAACGACGAAGACGAACGATCTGGATGTGAACGGCATGGTGGCGCAGAACATGACGCTCCATCCGAGTGCCGCCGCAGAGACCGTGAGCGTCACGGCAGAAGAAGCGCCTGTTGTTGGCCGGATGCGCGCAGGCGCTGCCGGCGGTGTGGTGGGAGCGCTGTCAAAGAAGCGGACTCCGGCCTCTTCCACACGTTGGCGCGTTTCGTCGGACGGTGCGGTCGAGCGTTCTGCCGACGGCGTCACGTGGGGGAAGGTCGACATCGATCCCGGAGTGACATTCCGGTCGATTTCGTCGAACAACGGAGATCTGTGGGCCGGCGGTACCGCAGGCGCGCTCTTCCACAGCACCGACTCGGGCCGCACCTGGTCGCGCGTGAAAGTGGGCATGGAAGGCATGTGGGTGTCCGACGCGATCACCAGCGTTAGTTTCCCCACCCAGAGCACCGGGTACGTGACCACCGCGTCCAACAGGACCTGGGTCACGGAGGACGCCGGGCGCACCTGGACGCCGAGATGACCCGGCGCATGGCGGATGGCGCAAGGCGCATGGCTCTTGCATGATTTCGTCGATGAACTTATGACTGGCTCGTGCCTTGAGCATGGCGCCCTGAGCCATGTGCCATGAGCCAGTTTCCGCGACTTTCCCCTGCCGAAGCTCATCTTCTTTATACTTCTCAGTTCACCAGGAGTGAGGATGGAGCGTCGAATCCGGAAGTTCGCGGTGTGCCTTGTTGCCTTCTTTGTGGTCGCGCTGGTTTGTGGCGCGGCATTTGCCCAGGACATTCCGCCGCAGGACCTCGGTTCCTCCGGGCTGGCGCAGGTGCTGCCGCGGTTGCGCACCACCGCCCGCCTGCTGCACACCACCGCGCATCCCGACGACGACGATGGCTCCATGCTCGTCTACGAGGCGCGCGGGCGTGGCGTTCGCACGATCATGCAGACGCTCAACCGCGGTGAAGGCGGCCAGAACAAGTTCGGCTCGGAACTATTCGACGAACTCGGAGTCCTCCGCACGCTCGAACTGATGGAAGCCGACCGCTTCTACGGCGTCGAGCAGCGCTTCACGCGCGTCGTGGACTTCGGTTTCTCCAAGACCGCTGACGAGAGCTTCCAGAAATGGGGCGGACACGACACGGCGCTCGCCGACATTGTGCGCGAGATCCGCACCTTCCGCCCGGACGTGATCGTTTCGCGTTTCGACGGCAGCGCTCGCGACGGCCACGGTAATCACCAGGCTGCCGGCATCCTCTCACGCGAAGCATTCAAGGCTGCCGCCGATCCCAATCGTTTTCCCGAGCAGATTCGCGAAGGACTCCTGCCGTGGCAGGCGAAAAAGCTGTACATCGGCAACACGCCGCAGAACGAGGCAACCCTCAAGCTGGACGTCGGCGACTACTCGCCCGTACTCGGCATGTCCTACGCTCAGTTTTCGACCGAGGGATTGAAGTACCAGTCGTCGCAGGGCGTCGGCGGATTCTATGTCGCGCCGGGCGATATCTTCCGCACTTACAAGCTGGCGGAATCGACGATCGGTCCGCGGCCGAATGAAACCGATTTCTTCGGCGGCATCGACGAAACGCTGCCCGGGCTCGCCGCGCGCCTCGGAAGCGACGAATCCAAAGCGCCGTTTTTGCGGCCGGCGTTGGATCGCGCCGACAAACTGGCGGAGCAAGCCGCGGCCGAGTTTCATCTGAACGACGGTTCCACCATTGCGGCGATGCTCATCGCGGCATTGAAGCAGGTGCGCGATGCAGCCCGCCAACTCGAGCCGCTGACGATCGCTCCCGCTGCGAAGGCCGAAGTACTCGGCGAACTTCGCGAGAAGGAAAAACAGTTCGCGGACGCGGTGAATCTTGCACTGGGCGCCACCCTGCTTGCATCCGTGGATTCTCCGAATCCGCAGGTTGGTTTCGGTTTCTTCCGCCAGGAAGAGACGATTCAACTGGCGGTTCCAGGGCAGACCTTTACCGCGACGGCGCGGTTCTACAACCGCAGCAAGCAGCCGATCGAGGTGCGCAACATCGAACTCGTCGCGCCCGCTGGATGGAAGATTGAAAAGATCAAGAGCGACGGATCGAAGCTGGAGACCAACCAGGCAGCCACCGCGCAGTTCCGTGTCACGGTTCCCGCGGACGCGCAGTACACGCGGCCGTACTGGCACCGCGATGACCAGCAGGAGGCCGTATACAAGGTCGACCAGCCGCAGTACGCGACGCTGCCCCTTCCGCCATGGCCGCTGCACGCGCGCGCAACGTATGTCGCGGGTGATAGCGAAGGCGAGATCGAATCCGTCGTGCAGACGAAGCACGTAGATCCGACCTACGGCCAGACGCAGCGCCCGCTGGCCGTCGCTCCGCCGTTGTCCGTCTCTTTGCAGCCTGCAGTGCAGGTGGTCTCGACGCACACGAACGGCCCGGCGCAGATCGTTGTCGGCGTGCGCAGCAACGTCGCCGGCGCCGCGCAGGCGAACGTCAAATTGCAGGTTCCGGCGGGATGGCGCGTCACGCCTGCGTCCCAGCCAGCGCAATTCGCGGGAGAGGGTGAATTCAAGGGTTTCCGTTTCACCGTCACGCCGCCGCCGTTGAAGGAAGGCGCGTACGACCTCGCCGCCGCCGCCGAGTACGACGGCAAGAGCTACACCGAGGGCTTCATTACGATTGGCCGCCACGACATCGGCGAGTTCTATTACTACCGCCCGGCGCGGCAGCGCATCAGCGCCGTGGACGTGAATGTTCCTAAGGAAATGCAGGTCGGCTACATCATGGGCGCCGGAGATGACATTCCCGCGGTGCTCCAGCAACTCGGCGTCAACCTGCACATGATCACGCCGGCGGAGCTGGCGTCGGGCGATCTCAGCCGCTTCCACACCATCGTGGTCGGCATTCGCGCGTACGACGTTCGGAACGACATTCGCGAGTTCAACCACCGGCTGCTGGATTACGTGAACAACGGCGGGACGCTGCTGGTGCAATACATGGCGGCGGTCGGCGTGTTCAACAACGGCCATTACGCGCCCCACCCGCTGACTCTCAGTAACGAGCGCGTTACGCTCGAAGAGGCGCCGGTCACGATCCTCGATCCCGCCGACCCGATCTTCCACACACCCAACCAGATCGGCGCGCGCGACTTCAGTGGCTGGGTGCAGGAGCGCGGATTATATTTCGCCAGCCAGTGGGCTCCGGGGTACAAGCCGCTGCTCGCGTCGAACGATCCCGGCGAGCCGCCGCGCCAGGGAGGAATGCTGGTCGCCCACTACGGCAAGGGGCTGTACATCTACACCGGCTATGCGTTCTTCCGCCAGATCCCGGCCGGTGTTCCGGGCGCGGTGCGGTTGTTCGTGAACCTGGTGAGCGCATCGGCTGCGCCGGCCCAGGCGAAACCTTGATGGACGGCGACCGCGAGCTCGTCCGCGGCGTCGGACTGCTCAACGCGACCACGCTGAACATGATCGACATGATCGGCGTGGGCCCGTTCATCACCATGCCGCTGATCATCGCGGCGATGGGCGGGCCGCAGGCGATGCTGGGATGGATCTTCGGCGCGCTCTTCGCCCTGTGTGACGGGCTGGTCTGGGCGGAACTCGGCGCCGCGATGCCGGGCTCCGGCGGGTCGTATCGTTACCTCCAACAGATATATGGACCCAACAAGCTGGGTCGGCTGATCTCGTTTCTCTTCATCTGGCAACTTTCCTTCAGCGCGCCCTTGTCGATCGCGTCGGGATCGCTGGGTCTTGCGAATTACGCCACGTATCTCTGGCCCGGCCTGGAGCGCACGTTCGCCGCTCGCGATCTGAAGTTGCAGATCCCGTTGCTCGGCACGTTAGAGGCCCGCGTGGCGGTCACGGCTGCTACGTTTGTCGCCGTCGGTTTGCTCGTGATGACTGTATTTCTTCTCTACCGGCGCATCACCGCCGTCGCGAAGATCGCGAACTTCCTTTGGATCGGCGTCATGGGTACCGTCGCCTGGGTGATCTTTGCAGGCCTGACGCACTTCAGTGCCGCGCTCGCGTTCGATTTCCCGCCGGGCGCGTTTCATCTCTCGAACCAGTTCTTCATCGGCATGGGCTCGGCGATGCTCATCGCGGCCTATGATTACTGGGGCTACTACAACGTCTGTTTCCTGGGCGGCGAGATCAAGGACCCGGGCAAGAACATCCCGCGCGCTCTTATCCTGTCGATCGTGTTAGTCGCGTGCATTTATATCGTGATGAACATCAGCATTCTCGGCGTCATCCCGTGGCGCGAACTGAACGACGCCGCCACTGCCGAGAACCAGCGCCTGTACGTGATATCGATGCTGATGCAGCGCGTCTACGGCCACACCGCCGCGGTGATCGCGACCGTGCTCATCATGTGGACGGCGTTCGCTTCCGTTTTCTCGCTGCTGCTCGGATATTCCCGCGTGCCCTTCGCCGCCGCGCAGGACGGCAACTACTTCAGCAGCTTTGCCTCCGTCCATCCGCGGTATCACATGCCGCACGTGTCATTGCTCGCCCTCGGCGTGGTCGCGGCCCTGGCGTGCTCGCTGAAGCTGCAGGACGTGATTGCCGCGCTGGTCGTCATTCGCATCACGCTCCAGTTCCTCTTCCAGTCGGTGGGCGTGATCATCCTGCGCAGCCGCCGCCCTGACCTGCCGCGCCCCTTCCGAATGTGGCTGTATCCGCTGCCCGCATTGCTGGCGACCGTCGGGTTCCTGTTTGTGCTCCACGATCGCGCGAAGGAATTGCGCTACGTAGTGGTGATCGTCGTCGTCGGAGTCATGATTTATCTGTTCCGTGCCGCGCGTCGCGGCGAATGGCCGTTTGCCCATGCGACTTCCTGAAGCACTTCAAGCGGCGATCGAGGAAGAGACTGCGCGGGTCGATCCCCGCGCCCTCTCGCGTGCGGCGTCCGACATCTCGCAGCGGTACCGCGCCGGCAAATTCGGCGGAGCCCTGTCGAACGCCGCTGAACGCGCCGCATATCTTGCCACGCGCATGCCTGCGACGTACGCCGCCACTGCCCGCGTGCTGCGCGAACTTGTCTTACGCGTCCACACGCCGATCCATTCTCTGCTTGACCTCGGAGCCGGACCGGGTACCGCGATGTGGGCGGCGACGGAAGTTCTGCCGCACATCGAAAAATTCACCGCCGTTGAACGCGATGCCTCATTGATTGAAATCGGCGAACGTATGGCGGCGAGCAGCAGCGCCGCCTTGCAGCACGCGACGTGGATGCCAGGCGACCTTAGCAATCTGCCGCAGGTCCCGCGACACGATGCCGTCGTCCTTTCGTACACGATCGGCGAACTCGCAGATGCAATGGCTGTCGTTCGCTCGGCATGGGAACTTGCCGATGTCGCGCTGATCATCATCGAGCCCGGAACCACGTCCGGCTTCGCGCACGTCCTGCGCGCACGCGACATGCTCATCGGTGTCTCCGCGCAGATTGCCGCGCCTTGCCCTCACCACAACCAGTGCCCGCTCGCCGTCCGCAACGACTGGTGCCATTTCAGCGTGCGTCTGGAGCGCACGTCGGCGCACCGCAGACTGAAGGGCGGGGAACTGGGCTACGAAGACGAAAAATTCTCATACTTGATCGCCGCCAAAACGGCAGTGCAAAGACCCGACGCGCGTATCGTGCGCCATCCGCTGAAGCATCCCGGACATGTGAAGCTCACGCTGTGCACGCCGCAAGACCTGCAACAACCGGCGATCGGGAAATCGCAAAAAGCGCTGTACCGCGCGGCCCGCAAGGCGGAGTGGGGCGATGCGTGGCCCGCCTGAGACTTCATCGGAGTCTGATTCGTAAATCCGCTATGGATCGCCCTGCCCTCGTCGTCACCATCGTCCCGCCCATTGCCCTAGCCCTCATCCTGTACGAACTTGCCGGCCCGCCCTGGGATGCAATGCGTATCTCCGGGCTCGTGCTTGTCGCGGTCGGTCTGCTTTTTCTCACCATCGCGCGTTTTCAGCTTGGCAACGCGTTTTCGATCACGCCGCAGGCGAAAATGCTGGTCACGCATGGGATCTACAGCCGCATCCGTCATCCGGTTTACGTCTTCGGCGCCACCGCCCTCGCCGGACTGATCCTCTATGTACGGCGTCCCCTGTTGCTGTTATTCCTGCTCGTGCTCGTTCCCATGCAGGTGATGCGCGCCCGCCGCGAGGAACGCGTACTCGAGGAGCGTTTCGGCGACGAGTACCGCCGCTACCGGCGATCGACATGGTTTTAAGCTAAACGGCTTCGCCATCCACGCGCGCCGGGTTACCATGAATGCGGCGGGCCCGTAGCTCAGCGGTTAGAGCAGGGGACTCATAATCCCTTGGTCCGGGGTTCGAATCCCTGCGGGCCCACCATCATCCCTTTGACAGCGAGCCGATGCCGCGAGGGCAGGTGTTCGGCTGAAATTCCCAACTATTGTTCCGTAGCCGGTTGATTGTCACTGTATCCGGAGTTGTTGCTGGGCCGTCTCGAACACGCAACAGGGTGGCAGCGCGATCTTCGTCGCCACCGCCGACAGCCCGCTCGGACCATGGGCCGCCTACAGCACGCCTGTTGTCGAGCCCTGCTGCGCGGGATACGCGCACGCGACCATCGATCCGGCGATCGTCGAGGACAACGGCCAGCGTTACATCTTCTACGGCAGCTTCGATGGCGGCATCTCGGCGCGGTGCGAAGCAGCCTGGAGTCGCGCCATCGTGCTGGTGAGACATTCAACGTCGAGAACCTGGAGGCGTTGCTCTCGGCCGCATACACAATCTCCGATGCGCTCAGCCTGGTGCTGCTCGCCATTGCCGCCATCGCGCTGCTGCTCAGCGGCATCGGCATCATGAATATCATGCTGCTGACCGTCTCGCAGCGAACGCAGGAGATCGGCATCCTCAAGGTGGTCGGCGCGACCAGGACCGAGATCCAATTCCAGTTCCTGCTCGAGGCGGTCCTCATCAGCGGCGGAGGCGCGATCGTCGGCATCGCGCTGGCGATCCTCATCCCGATCTCGACGCACTTCCTGCTTCCCCACGGACTGTCGCTCCCGATCTCGTGGACATCGGTCGCGTTGTCATTCCTCATCTCGACGTTGATCGGCGTGTTCTTCGGGTTCGTCCCGGCTCGGCGGGCGAGCATGTTGACGGCGATCGATGCACTACGCTTCGAGTCGTGAAGCGCTCGCCTGTGCTACGCTCGAACGCCATGAGCACAGTGCCTTCCTCCCGCGTGAAGCGGCTCGTGAGCGAAAAAGCAGGGCTGTTCACCGAATCCGTCATCCGCGAGATGACGCGCCAGGCGATGTTGCATGGCGCTATCAATCTCGCGCAGGGCTTTCCCGACTTCTCCGCTCCCGAAGAGATCAAGCGCGCCGCGCAGGAAGCGATCGCGGCCGACATCAACCAGTACGCGATCACCTGGGGCGCCAAACCGCTGCGCGACGCCATCGCGCGCCAGATGAAGCTCTGGCAGGGAATCGAGGTCGATCCCGAGAAGAACATCACCGTCTGCTGCGGCTCGACGGAGGCGATGATCGCGTCGTTGATGGCGATCACCAATCCCGGCGACGAGGTCGTCGTCTTCGAGCCGTTCTACGAGAATTACGGTCCGGACACGATCCTCTCCGGCGCGACGCCGAAGTACGTGACGCTTCATCCTCCGGACGCGACCAGCGACACTTGGCGCTACGACCCGCAGGAACTGCGCGCCGCGTTCAACCGCAACACCAAGGCGATCATTCTCAACACGCCGAACAATCCGACAGGTAAGGTGTTCACGCGGGCGGAGCTGGAGTTCATCCGCGACCTGTGCGTCGAGTTCGATGCGCTGGCCATCACCGACGAGATCTACGAACACATCCTTTACGACGGAACCGAACACATCTCGATGGCATCGCTCGACGGCATGCGCGAGCGGACGATCACGATCAACGGCATGTCGAAAACGTACAGCGTGACCGGATGGCGCGTCGGCTGGGCCGTTGCTCCGGCGGAGCTGACGAGCGCGATCCGCAAGGTGCATGACTTCCTGACCGTCGGCGCGGCCGCTCCGTTGCAGGCTGCGGGCGCGGTGGCGCTGTCGTTG
This sequence comes from uncultured Terriglobales bacterium, assembly GCA_964559835.1. Classification (GTDB taxonomy): domain Bacteria; phylum Acidobacteriota; class Terriglobia; order Terriglobales; family Acidobacteriaceae; genus DAISJI01. The sequence continues at coordinate 159,027 of CAZLJE010000002.1, read as the reverse complement.
CCGCAGGAGTACTACACGAAGCTCGCATCGTCGTATCGGGCGCGACGTGATCGCTTGTTGCCCGTCCTGCGCGAAGCGGGATTCAAGGTCTATGTTCCGCGCGGCGCTTACTACATCATGACCGACATCTCGGCGTTCGGCTTTGGCGACGACGTGAAGTTCGCGCAATACCTGGTCAAGGACATCGGAGTCGCGACGGTTCCAGGATCGAGTTTCTACCGCGACGCAAAGCTCGGGTCGCATCAGGTGCGGTTCGCGTTCTGCAAGAAAGACGCGACGCTGGACGCAGCGGCGGAACGATTGCAAAAATTAGCTACTAGCTCTTAGCTCTTAGCTAAAACCGAGAGCTGATGACTGAGTCCGAGAAGGGAAAAGTTTACGTTTGAGTAAACCTTAGGGTCCCAGAGCCCCCTCCCCCCGTCCCAGAGAAAAGCCGCGGAAAACGAAGAAATCCCAAGGGCGGTCCCAAGAGCGCCGCGGGGGAAGCGAATCGACAACAAAGGTTATCAAAGAACAACATCGAGGGGGAGAGACACTACACCCACCGATGTCACGAGGTGAGTTTAGAAGAATGGGGAGAAGCTTGTATGTGACCTGGGTCACAGGTCAGGGTGACAAAACATTTTTGATTTTCGATTTCTGATTTCTGATTGAAGAACAGCGCCGGGCAAGCCAAAGGCGGGCTTAGCCGGGCCACCGCCGCAGCCAAGAACGACTAGGCGCTATTTGTAGTAGCGTCCGTTCACCTCCTGGCCGATGATCGCGAAATCGGCTCGCGACTTCTCCAACGGGTCGGACTTCCACGAGAACCCGAGTGAGGGCACTTCGACCTGCGCCTCCATCTGGCACGAGGCGCGAAAGCCGGTAAAGCGGAATTGTTTCGAGGGGTCGTTGTAAGCCACCGGCTCTCCGGTTGATTTCCAGACCATCTTGAAGGTCATGCGGGCCGGAGTGGCCAAGGAGTCGATCGCCGGCCAGCGTGGCTGATCAACCACCGCTACATCCTTCATCTCCAAGGTGAGGCTGTTGCCGTCCGCACTGGCGGTCACGCCTCCCGCCGGCACCGGCACGACCCAGTAAAGCCCTGAAGGCGCGATTGGAGGATGGAAGTCATGGATCTGGTTGGCGGGGACCGCCGGTCCCCGAAACAGAGTGAGTCATATATGCGTAAAGGTTCCTTGTTGAGCGGCGCGCGCAGCCCAGTACTCGCCCAGCATCAGCCCGTAGTCGGTGGTGGGACTGCCGAATGCGATCCGGTTGCCCGCGTTGTCGGTGCCAGCGCCTGTGAAGGTGCTGGACCTGGCGACCCGACCCTTGAAATGGTAGATATGTGAGGGTTCCAGGTTAGGTCCGGCCTGGTTGTGGCTTCCGTTCTTGTCCAGCCAGGGAATCGGGTAGGGATCGGTGCCACCGTTGGCCGTGGTCAAGCGCTCGGAAGTTTGCGCTTCGATCCGCGAGCCTGTCGCGAGAGTGATCCCGGTGAATGCCCCGGCTGTCAGAAACTCTCTCCGGGTGTGCGTTTGCAGTGGCGGTTGTGTGTGAGCCATGTGAGTCCTCCGGCGCTACGGCGCCCTCACTCTGGAACTCCTTTATCAACACAGCAGTTCTTGACGCAGATCCCCAGCTACTGTGTGGTGAACTTTTTTATTGGGCTGGTAACTCCGTCGGTCCTGCCGGTGGAATCCATCGATTCCACGGTGTAGTAGTAGGTCGTCTTCGACGGGAGCTCGTACAGGTTCACGCGGAACACGGTCGATGAATGATCAGGATTTAACCTGATCGGATTCATCTGCCTTCCGGACGCCCAAGGTGGCATAACTAATCACAATGGTGAGCGGAAAACAATACGACCTTGGTCGTAGAGTCCCACCCTAGCAAATTCAGCTAGGGTGGGCCACCCGCCTGACCAGACATTTTTGATTTTCGATTTCTGATTTCTGATTTCTGATTTCTGATTGAAGAACAACCCGGGTAAGGCAACAGACTGTTACGAAACTCGTGCCGTCCCTGACGGGACTCGACAGATTTCCCACTTACATGTCCCGGGACTTACGTCCCGGGCTATGAACTTGCGCGCCTGCGGCGCTAGACAGGGCTTTTGCTCCACTTGACCCGGTCCATTGTGAGTTTCGTAACAGCCTCTTACGTCGCGGGCTATGAACTTGAGCGCCTGCGGCAGGTAGGCAGGGCTTTTGCTCCACTAACGTTTCATTCCGTCAACGACACTGCATTTCGCGGTTCCAGCGCGATCGTCTGGGTTCCGGGTCTGGCGTCGACCTTCAAATCCCAAAGCAGCGCATGGTCGCTCAATTTCACGGAGCCGAAGACGAAGTACGTTCCCTGCGGGACGGCGGGGAAGCTGGCCTTGCCATCGGGACCGATGGTCACCACGCCAGCGTTGCCGGGGGCGATGGCCGCGAGCGCCTGCTGGCATCGCGGCTCGCGCCGGGAGCAGGAGTCGGCCCATGCCTGAAAGATCGTCTTCCCGGGAGGTGGGGTGAATCCGGTCTTCGCGAGGATGTCGGCGAAACTCTGATGGAGCAGGATCATGTGGTGGCCGACCAGGGGACTCGGCGCACCCGCCTGCGGCACGAAAGCAGTCAACGACAACAGGGCGCTGCCTGGTCCCGGCGCGGGCGAGGAGGCGAGAGCGCCGTTGGACCCGAAGGCAGCGGATTGTCCGTTCGTCATGACCGGACCGGGAATCGAAGCGCGGGCGGCGGCAGCACCGCGTTCCGCCTCCGACGGACCCTCATTCGCGAGCGCGAGCGTACCGACGTTGCAGGCTGCCGATACCGGTTGAAAGACAAGCTGGCTGTTATCGCCGGTGTGGTTCACGCCCACCAACGAACGTCCGGAGACTTGCACCTGGCCGGGACCGGAGATGGTCATGTCCGGACGCAACGACAGGACGATGGGTCCGGCGCCATTCTCGATGTGGACAGAAACCTGGCCACCGTTGTTGTCGATGGTGTAGTTCTGAGCGACGGCGGCGTTACCACAGCCCACGACCACGGACTTGCGATTGAACTCAGCGCTGAAGCCGGATGGTCCCTCAAAGTTGCCGATCATCCGCAGTCCGGGCGGCTCCTTGAAGTCCTTGGAACCGGTCACAGACTTTTCAGTATCGTGAAAGATTGCCAGGTTCGCGAGTTGTCCGACGCCGATACCGGGCGCGGCGCCGGTGAAGGGAAGATTGCCGGCATTGGCGTTCGCGGTGCGGTCGGAGTAGACAGGCACGGTGTACGGTTCCGAGCGGCCGTCGGCGTAGTGACGCACCCAATGTTGGGTGCCGGTCTGGACCTTGCCGGTAAGCGGCACAACGCCCGGGCCGACCAGCCGGCCATTCTTCAACACGAACGTGATCGGCTTGGGAAGTGTCGAAAGCCGTATCTCCAACTGGCTGCCGGTGTTGACGATCGTATAAGGGCCGTTAGGGCCGACATCGAAACCGCAGCACCCGATGCCGAAGGTGTCGGAATCACTGGGAAAGATGAGGGTGAAGCCGTCGATCTTCCAGATGCCGCTCAAGCGGAGTCCCGGTTCGTCGGTGAAGGCCTTCTTGAAGCTCGGGTCCACGACGCCCATGAGGTCGCCGAAGCCTTTCTTCAGCGCGTCGCCGGTGCACTCCCAAGTACTGCGGCCCGCCGAGATGCAGCGTTGCACGCGCCGACTGTCCTCATCGTTTGCCTGCTGCTGTTCGAGCGCGGCTTTCTGCTGCTGCATCTGCTGCTGCTCCGCCTGGAGACGCTGCTGGTGGCGTTGCGCAAACACCGTATCCGACTGTTCTATGTGCGCGCGGACCTGGTCCATGTGGAAACGGTCCAGCAGCTCACGGCGAAAGCGCGGGTCCACGTCGAAGTCACTGAGCTTCGGAGCGCCGGGCATTTTGGAGAGCCGGTCGTAAGCGTAGTTGTATTCGCCGATGAGGCGGCCTTCATCGGGCGTCATGCCGCGAAACTGGCGAGGGCCGGCAGCGTCCTCGACCATCCTTCTCAACTGGAACATCGCGCCCATCTGGCGGTTGAGGGTGTCGGTCGCGTCGCTGCCCTGGATCTCCTTCATAACGCGGTCCGGTGACGGTAGTTCCGACAAGTACGCGGGATTCAGTGGCCCCGATTGTCCTTGCTGCCCTGCGGCCTGCTTCTGGACTGGGCAGGGGCGGAGTCGTCCATACATCTGCGTGCGGACGCTGTTCGCCTCGACGACCAATTGGCCGTTCTTCTCCTCGCGCCATGTACACACCTCCGCGCGTCCCCACGGTTTGCAGGCGGTGATGGTGTACGTGGTGCCGTCGGCGCAGCGATACGGCACGTTGATCTGTAAGGGTTCCAGCGGGTCCTGTTGCCCGAAGGCGCAAACAGCGCTCACGAAACCGGCGAACACGGCGACGAACCTCAGCCAGGGTGAGATCTGGTACGGCATACTTCGCTCCCTATTTAGTTACTTATCGCGGATGAAGGAAAGGTCGAGCTCGCCGATCGAAGCAGTCACCCCACTGCGGATCGGTCGATGGGAACAGGTTGTACTCGGGACAGAATGAATGTCCTGACGGAGTTCTAAAGAAGTCTAAAGAAGAGCGCCGTACCTGCTGATAAGGTTGGCAATCGTGGTTTCGAAGTACAATGCTGGCCATCCTCGTGGGTGGGAAAAGATGGCTCTGGCTGCCGGAATCCGGCTTGGTCCCTATGAAATCGTGAGACCGCTCGGCGCGGGTGGAATGGGCGAGGTCTATTGCGCCCGCGATACGCGCCTGGAGCGCACCGTCGCCATCAAGGTGCTGCCCGCCAGCCTCTCGGACAACGCCGCGCTCAAGCAGCGGCTCGAACGCGAGGCAAAGACCATCTCGTCGCTCAACCATCCGCACATCTGCACCTTGTACGACGTCGGTCACCAGGACGGCGTCGATTTCCTTGTCATGGAGTACCTGGAGGGCCAGACGCTCGCGGAACGCCTGCACCGCGGGCCTCTGCCCGTCCCCGAACTCCTAAAGATCGGGATGCAGATCGCGGACGCTCTTGACCGGGCGCACCGGGCCGGCATTGTCCATCGCGACTTGAAACCGGCCAATGTCATGCTGACGAAAGGGGGCGCCAAGCTACTCGACTTTGGATTGGCGAAGCCTCTGGCGATGGCGGCCGTTGCCCACCCTTCCAACACCAGTCAGGGTGGGGCACCCTTGCTCTCGGCGGCGGCGACCATGGATGGGCCCAGCCCGCAGATTTCGCCCCTGACCACGCACGGCGCCATCGTGGGCACCATCCAGTACATGTCCCCGGAGCAGATCGAGGGCAAGGAGGCCGACGCGCGCAGCGACATCTTCGCGCTGGGCGCGGTGCTCTACGAGATGGCCACGGGCAGGCGCGCGTTCGAAGGGAAATCGCAGCTTTCGACGGCGACCGCCATTCTCGAGAAGGACCCTGAGCCGTTGTCGGCGATCCAGCCCGCCGCTCCCGTCGCGCTCGATCACTGCATCCGCACCAGCCTGGCGAAAGATCCCGAGCAACGCCGGCAGTCGGCGCGCGATGTCCTGCTGGATCTGCAATGGATCGCGGCGGGCGGTGGACAAGTCGCTCCGAGTGAGACCCGCGATTCGCGTGCTGTGTACGTCGCCATCGCCGTTGCCATCGCGCTCGCCGTCGTAGTCGGCGCGGTGTGGCGATGGATCCGCCCTGCGCCCGTGCCCGGACGCGTGATGCGGTTCGCCGTCGACGTGCCGGCCGGAGAGTCACTCGGCGGGTCATGGTACCTGCCGCCGGGTATTGCCCTGTCTCGCGACGGCAGTCAGCTGGCGTTTGTGGCCCACCACGCCGGGGCATCACGGATCTACTTGCGATCGCTGAGCGACGTCACGTCGCGCCCGGTTTCCGGCACCGAGGGCGCACACACCCCGTTCTTTTCACCGGATGGGCAATGGCTCGGGTTCGTCTCCGGCAGCACGCTGATGAAAGTGCCCACGACCGGCGGCCCGCCGGTCACGATCACGGCGGCAGTCGGCAGCGACCTCGGCATTTATGGCGCCTGCTGGGCGGCCGCTGACACCATCTACTTCGGCGGCGGCAGTGGCCTGATGAAAGTTTCCGATACTGGCGGGAAGCCGGAAGCTATCACTCACCTCGACCCAAAAAATGAAGAGACAGAGCATCGGTTTCCGGAACTGCTTCCGGGCGGCAAGTCGCTGCTCTTCGTCGTCCGCACCGGGGAAGAACCGTCGTTCGACGAGGCGGACATCTGGGCCGTCGAACTGAAAACCGGCCGGCGCAAGATGTTGGTCAAGTCGGGCACCGACCCGCATTACGCGCCCAGCGGACACCTGCTCTTCGTTCGCGCGGGAGTGCTGTTTGCCGTACCGTTCGACGCGGACCGTGTGGAGGTGAAAGGCGCGCCAACACCCGTTGTCGACGGCGTTCGCGAAAACGCGCGCGTCGGGGCGGGCCAGTTCAGCATCGCCCAGGATGGTTCGCTGGTGTACGTGAGCGGCGGGCTTTCGTTCGGCGAACACGAACTCGTCATGGTCGACAAGAGCGGTAAGGCGCGACTGCTTACGGCGGCGCCCCGGGCCTACGAGGATTTCACCATCTCGCCGGACGGCCGCAGCATCGCGACCACCGTCGAGGGATCGGTGACCGACACCTGGATCCACGACATCGCGCGCGACACCGATTCCCGGTTTACGTTCGGTGTCGAGCACCGCGATCCCGCCTGGACTCCGGATGGGAAGCGGATCGTTTACAGCGGGTATAAAGATGGCTCGATGGGGCTGTTCTGGAAGCCGGTGGACGGCAGCGGACCCGAGGAACGGCTTGTTACCGCCGATAGCTACCCGTGGTTCTGGTCACCCGACGGCCGTTTCCTCCTCTACTCCCTCCAGAGCAATACGACCGGCGAGGACGTTTGGGTGTTCTCGCTCGACGACCGGAAAACGCGACCGCTGTTCGAAACGCCATACGACGATGAGTGGGCAATCTTTTCGCCGGACGGGAAGTGGATCGCGTACAACACGAACGAGTCAGGTCGCGACGAAGTGTACTTGGCGCCGTTCCCGGCGTTATCGCCGCGCACGCGAGTCTCGACTGGAGGCGGGCGGCATCCGTTGTGGTCTCCCGACGGTCACGAACTTTACTACCGCATGGGAACGAATCCGGAGAGCATGCGCGAGCGCACGCTGGCGACCAGTTCCAGGATCATGGCGGTGTCGGTCCAGACGAAGCCGTCGCTGCAGATAGGCACTCCGCGCGTCCTCTTCGAAGGACCGTATTTTGACAGCGGCCATGATTGGGCGATCACGCCGGACGGTAAAGCATTCATCTTCATCCGTGACAAAGAGACGCAATCGAGTCCCGGCGAGATGAACGTCGTGCTGAACTGGTTCGAGGAATTGAAGAAAAAGGTACCGGCGAAATAGCCACTATGCGCCCGACTGCGCGCAGGATGCTCACGCGCTCGTTTACTGCTGCCGCACCCAGAGTTCGCCCAGCCACACTTCCGCGCGTTCCCAGAGGGAGCGGTGATTCCAGTCCTCGAGCGTGATCTCGCGCGACTGGCTGAGGTCTCTTTCGTATTGGGCCGTCACGTTCTGGGCTAACGCAGGGTTCAACGTTGCCAGGTTGACCTCGTCGTTCAATCCGAACGAGCGCGTGTCCATGTTGGTCGAGCCGACGACGACCCACGCGCCATCCACCACGAGCAGCTTCTCGTGGATCATGGCGGGCTGGTACTCGTACGCCTTGGCTCCCGGTTTGAGCAGTTCGCCGAAATTGCTTCGACCGGATGCCCGAACGACTTTATGGTCGGTCTTCTCGCCTACAGTGAGAATGCGGACGCGCACGCCCCGGCGCACCGCGGCGACCAGTTCGTCGCGAATGCCCTTGTCGGGCAAAAAGTAAGGCGACGCGATATCAATGCTCTTCGCTGCTCCCGACATGAGCGTCTGGAACAGCAGGCGCGCGTTGGTCGAGCCGCCCACCGACGGGCTGCTCCCGACGATCATGGCGCGCTCGCCCTGCACGGGCGTTGCAGGAGGGAAGTAGTCGGGGCCGTCGATGATCTCGTCGGAGCTTTCCAGCCAGTTCTCGACGAACACGGATTGCAGGCTGGAGACCGCGTCGCCCTCGACGCGAAACATATTGTCGCGCCAGCGCTTTTCGTCCTTGATGTCGTGGTACCAGTAATCGGCGTAACCGGCGCCGCCGACGAATCCGACGCGGCCATCGACGACCAGCAGTTCGCGGTGTGTCCGGTTGTTGAAGCGGAACCAGTTGTACCAGCGCAGGGCGTGATACCAGTGCACGTGGCCGCCGGAGTCGAGCAGCGGCTTGAAATAACTCCTGGTAGTGGCGGGAGCACCCATCGCGTCCAGGACGAGGTTGACCTTCACGCCGGCGCGGGCCCGCTCGGCCAAGGTGTCGATCACCCGCTTCGCGATCTCACCCTTCTTGAAGATGTAGGCTTCGAGATCGACGGAGTGCTGTGCCGCGCGCATCGCGGCGATCTCGGCTTCGTAGTAGTTCTCGCCGTTGTAGATGGGCTCGACGCGCGTGTTGTCGCCAAGCTTGGCCCCGGTGATCCCCTGGATCTCGCGCAGGAACTCAGGGCTGGTCACGGGGGACGCGGCGCGCTCCGACAGGCGGTACGCGGGCGTCGGCTCGAACAGGGCGACTGCGATCCAGCCGATGAACAACAGCATCCCGCCGAGAGCGAAGATGCGGAGCGCTTTGTGACGATCGAGTTCCTGCTTGACGACGTCGTCGCGCCTGGCGACCTCGTGCAGATGTTTGCGGTGATCGATCGTCTTTGGACGTCGCGATGTCTGCCCCAAGCGATGCCCCCGGCCAGCTACATTCTTTCGGATGCAGCAAAGCACTGTCGGCGTGGTATCAGGGACGTTTCTTAAGTTAGCGCGATTGCCAGTGTTTCGGATTGCGTTTGCCGTGAAAGCAGGCCATCACGACGATACGGTGCTCTTGAAGCTCGAAGAATATTCCGTAGGGAAAGCGCCGCACTCCAGCACGCCGCAGACCTCGATGGATGATTGGGAATTGCAACGGGTTCTCGGCGATGCTCTCAACCGTTGCTTCGACCGCGTGCGCAAAGCGGTCCCCAAGCTCCGGACGTATGTTCCGATACCAGCTGCGCGCATCTGTTAAGTCTGCGTCGGCCTCTGGTATCCAAACAACCGGGAGGGTCACGGTTTCTTGAACAGGCCCGCCCTGACTTGCTCCCACGGGATTACATCGGAAGGATTTTGCTCATGCCGCCTGATACGGTTGTCTAGTTCCGCGCGTTGCGCGTCCGTCAGAGACAACAGCGCATTCGCTTCCAAGCTTTCCCACACCGCGTCGAGCAATTCCACCTTTTCCGCAACGGAGAGGGTTTCAATTTGATTTCGTAAATCGCTCATTCGTCTATAACCTAGCGCGTTGTCTGTGCGCTGGCAAGCACTGTCCCGTCCGCAAGGGGCGTAATCGTTTCGCGTTTATCGTCGCGACCAAAGAAAGCTGTTGTTACAAGCCAACACCCCCATTGCGGTACATACATTGGGATGCGGCGCGCTCAGACCGTGATCGCGGGCGTGATCAGGACATCTGTTAACAAACCCACCCTGGCAACAGCCGCCAGGGTGGGCCACGCAACAGTCACTTCACTCCAAGCTTGTTTCTACCTCTCCGCGCCCGAGGTCCAGCGCAAGCCGACTGCAAAAGTCGGCTTGTAGTACTCGCGTTGGAGCGTCCATTGCGGACTGCCCTGGTAGAAGCCGAACACTTCGTTGGTCAAGTTCAGGCCGTAGGCGACGAACTTCAGGCCGCGGTACATGCGGAAGCTGCCTTGTGCGTCGATCTGGGTGTGGGCATACAGGTAATTGTCGCCGTTCGGTCCCTTGAGGCCGAGCGGAGCGCCATCCTGATAGTTGTAAAAGAAGATATTCGCGTCGTTGTGCGAGATGCCGACGCGCAGCGAGAGCCGTCCGCGATCATAGGTCGGACTGATGTTCCAGGTATTCGGAGCCTGGCGCACGAGCGCGGGATGGTCGCTGCGGCCGGGAGTTATGTTCGACGTTCCCGAGCTCGTGTAGCTGTAGTTCGCCGAGATTCCGAGCCCGCTGAAGCGCCCCGGCAGGAATCCAAGGTGTTGCTGGTAGCTGATCTCAAAGCCGGCAATGTGGGCGCTGCCGGCATTCACTGTCTGGATCTGCTGGAAGCCGGTGTATGTGCCCGACGCGACGGATGTTTGAACACTGACCAGCGGGTCGGTGATCTGCTTGTAGAAAAACCCCGCCTGCAGCATTCCGAGCGGCTTCAGGTACTGTTCAAACAAAATATCGAAATTGTTGGCGTGCTCGTTCTTCAGGTTGGGATTGCCAACGCTGATGGAGTTGGAGCGGTCATTCTCGTGAATGAACGGCACGAGATCGCCGAAGTTCGGGCGCGACAGTCCGCGTCCATAGACGAGCCGGAGGGCGGAATCAGGCGAAAGCCGGATGCGCGCCTGCACGCTGGGCAGGACGTCGATCACCGACGAGGTGCCGCGCAGCGGGCTGGTCGAGACATAGTTGCGACCGTTGAACTTGACCAGATAACCCAGGTTGTTCTCCTGCGTCGCCTCGAAGCGCAGTCCGCCCTGGAGGTGGAGGCGGCCGAAGTCGATGGTATTCATGACGTAGCCGGCGGGAACGCGCTCGACCAGGTCGTAATTGTTGGGATCCGAGCGCTGCTTGCTACGGTTGAAGTTGAAGGCGAAGAGGCTCGGCGAGGAGTTGAAGAACGAGCGGATGGCGTTGAAGTCGGTGAAGGGGCCGAGCTTGTAGCTGCCGTCGTAGTAGTTGTTGTCGTGGACGTTATTAACGAAATTCGTCATCTGGAGCGGCTGCGGCGTGGGCACGTCGCTGTTCGCGTCGTACCAGGAGTAACGCGCGTCGTTGAACTTATGGGCGTTGGTCAGCTTGCCGCCGAACTCGATGATGCCGAAGTGGCCGCCGACGGAGTAGTTGCGCGCATACGATGCGTCGCCTTCCAGGTTCAATTGCGCGCCGTAGCTGCGAGTGAAATTGATGTCCTGGAGGTAATACTGGGTGGGATCGTAGATGTTTACGCCGTTCTGGACGACAAACTGCGGGCGCAGCGGATTAGCGAGGCCAAGTCCGAACTGCACGTTATTGATCGGGGCATTGGCATCGTTGGCGCCGAAGTCGGCGTTGCCGTAACCCTGGTCCTCCTGCGCGGAGCGGGAGACAGAAACGTTCCACGTGAACGATGACTTGCTGTACTGATGCTTGCCGCCCACCAGCAGGCTGCCGATCACTTCTACAGGACGGCGGATCTCCGCCTGGGATGCCATCGTGCCATCCGGGCCGCCCTGCGTCGGCGAGAGGAAGCTGTTGATCGTGGGCGTGTACAACCAGCGGTCGCCGAAGTTATTGAAGTGAGAGTAAAGCGAGCGCAGGTAGATGCTGGAAGCGTCATTGATCTTGTAATCGACGGAGGCGGTGAAGCCGTAACGCGCGCGATAGTACGCGTAATCGCGAAGATCCATGGTGTTGTAAGTGCCGTAATCGACGCCGTTGAAGTTGGCGGTGACTGGCGCGGGTTCGATGTCGTTGATGCCGCGGCCGTTCCAGTCATAGCTGCCGCCGAAAAGAATGCCGAGCTTCTTATTGGCGCCGAAACGCTTGCCGATGGTGCCGTCGAATTGCGAGAGGCTGCGGCCGTTGAAGATCGGAGTGTAACCACCCATGCCTCCGATACTGATCGTCGGCGATTCGCCGGCGGTCTTGGTGACGAGATTCACCGACCCGCCAATCGCGTCCCCGTCTTGATTGGCGGAGAGCGTCTTGTTGATTTCGACCGACTCCACCAGGTCAGCGGGAATGATGTCGAGTTTTACCTGTCGCACACCTGACTGTTCGGGCGATGCGACAGTGATTCCGTTGATGGTGACGTTGCTCAGGCGCGGTTCGGTGCCGCGGATCTGGACGTACTTTCCCTCGCCCTCGTCGCGCTCGAGAGTAACGCTGGGGAGGCGGCCGATGGCGTCGGCGACATTCGTGTTCGGCAGGCTGGTGATCACCTCGGCCGGCAGGACCTGGAGGATGTTGTCGGCGGCGCGCTCGCGGTTGATCGCCTCGGCTTCGCCGTGCTGGCGCTCGGCGTACACGGTGACGTCATCCGTGCGAGCCGCAGGTTTGAGCACAGCTTCTACCTTGGCGGCCTGTCCCGCCTCTAAGTTCACAACCGAGGTGTAAGGGGCGAACCCGACATAGGAGACGGTCACCTCCTGCGGCCCAGCGGAGAGGTTGGGGACGGTCCATTGACCCAGAGAATCAGACACCGTCGAACGCTGGCCAATGGTGACACGCGCGCCCGGCAGCACGGCGCCGGCGCTGTCGACGACGCGGCCGCTGATGGAGGCTGCGGTTTGCGCTTGCAACGGGTGCACCGGTAAGAAGAAGACTAAGAACAACAGCGATACACATATAGAGAGGGAGTAAGTAATACGTCGCACTTCACACTCCTTGATGGGTCGGCTTTTGAAATTCACAACGTGGACTGCGACCGCTAGATAGCGGACGAGAGGGACTTGCGGAAAAGTAGTGCGAAGGTGTTAACGCGAGTTGACGATTACGTTAATCGCGCGTGAAAAGATTTCCACCACATCGTGGGGCGAGATTTGGTACATCGTGGAACGAGCAATAGCGGGAGTTTTTCGGCCGTAAACAACGCGGCCCCGGCAAAGCTGCCGGGGCCACAGTGTTCAACCAAAAGGAACTATGCGTGCACGGGGTCTTGCCTCTCGGTGTCGATGCCCAGTTCCTCAAACGCCTTCTGCGCTTTCTTGACGTCGAACTTGCCGTCACGCGCCAGGCGTGACAGCGCTGCCGTCGCAATCGCTTCGGCGTTGACTTCGAAGTGTTTGCGCAGGTAGTCACGGTTGTCGCTGCGTCCGAAGCCGTCGGTGCCCAGCGATATCAGGCGTCCTTGCAGCCAGGGCGCCAGTTGGTCGGGGACGATCTTCATGTAGTCGGTCGCGGCGACGATCGGGCCCTCCGCTTTGTCGAGCACATTCAGGATGTACGGCCGGCGCTCTTTTTCTCCCGGATGCAGGCGGTTCCAGCGCTCGGTCTCCAGCGCGTCACGGCGAAGCTGGTTGTAGCTGGTGACGCTCCATACATCGCTTTGCACGCCGTACTTCTCGCTCAGGATCTCCTGCGCGCGCAGCGCTTCGGTCAGGATGGGGCCGCTGCCGAACAACTGCAGCGCCGCCTTCCCCTTCAACGCAGGACGAATTTTGTAGATGCCCTTGAGGATTCCTTCCTGCGAACCCTTCGGCATCTCCGGCATAGAGTAGTCCTGGTTGTAGAGCGGGATGTAATAGAAGAGGTCTTCGTGGTTCTCATACATCCGGCGCATGCCGTCCTGGATGATGACCGCGACCTCATACACGAATGCCGGGTCGTAGGTAGCGCAAGTCGGGACCGTGGTCGAGAGCACGACGCTGTGGCCGTCCTGGTGCTGTAGCCCTTCGCCCATCAGCGTGGTGCGTCCGGCGGTGCCGCCGCAGATGAATCCCTTTCCGCGCGCATCGGCGAATGCCCAGATGAGGTCGCCAACGCGCTGGAATCCGAACATCGAATAGAAGGTGAAGAACGGGATCATCGGCAGGCCGTAATTCGCGTACGCCGTGCCCGCAGCGGTCATCGACGCCATCGAGCCCGCTTCGGTGATGCCTTCTTCCAGGATCTGCCCCGCCTTGTCTTCGCGGTAATAGAGCAGCATGTCCTGGTCGTGCGGGTTGTAGAGCTGTCCCTGGCTGGCGTAGATGCCGACCTGGCGGATGATCGATTCCATGCCGAAAGTGCGCCCTTCGTCGGGGATGATCGGGACGACGAAGCGCCCGATATTGGGGTCCTTCATCAGGTTGCGCAGCATGCTGACGTAACCCATCGTGGTCGATACCGCTCGACGGCCGGAGCCGGTGAGGAAATCTTCGAAGGTATCCAGCGCCGGAGTCTTGAATTCGTTCTTCGGCACTTCGCGGACCATCATGAAGCCGCCCATCGATTTACGGCGGTACTTCGCGTACACCACCTCGGGGCTGTCGTCCAGGGGACGGTAGAATTCGCCGGCCTTCGCCGCCTCTTCGGAGATCGGAATGTCGAAGCGCTTGCGGAACGAGAGAATGGACTCGTCGCTCAGCTTCTTTTCCTGGTGCGTGGCGTTACGCGCTTCGGCGGAACCGAGGCCGTATCCCTTAACCGTCTGCGCCAGGATGATGGTCGGGCCGCCGCGATGCTCGACCGCGCGCTTGTACGCGTTGTAGACCTTCTGCGGATCGTGACCGCCGCGGTGCAGGTTCCAGAGCTGGTCGTCCGTCATGTCTTCGACGAGCTTCAGCAACTCGGGATATTTCCCGAAGAAGTTGTGCCGGACATAGGCGCCGCCCTTGACCTTGAAGTTCTGGAGTTCGCCGTCCACGACCTCCTCCATGCGCTTGAGGAGCAGGCCGTTCTTGTCCTTGGCGAAGAGCGGGTCCCAATCGGAGCCCCACAGGCACTTGATCACGTTCCATCCGGCGCCGCGGAACGCCGCTTCCAGTTCATTGACGATCTTGCCGTTGCCGCGCACCGGGCCGTCAAGACGCTGCAGGTTGCAGTTGACGACGAAGATGAGGTTGTCGAGCTTCTCGCGGGAACCGAGGGTGATAGAGCCCATGGATTCGGGCTCGTCCATTTCGCCGTCGCCGAGGAACGCCCAAATCTTGCGCTGCGTGTGCGGGATGAGATCGCGGTTTTCCAGGTACTTCATGAACCGCGCCTGGTAGATCGCGTTCAGCGGGCCGAGACCCATGGAAACGGTCGGGAATTTCCAGAAGTCGGGCATCAGCCACGGGTGCGGATACGACGACAGTCCCGGCTCGCCACGCAATTCGTGACGGAAATTCTTCAGGTGTTGCTCATTGAGGCGTCCAACGAGGTACGCGCGGGCATAGACGCCAGGAGCCGCGTGTCCCTGGAAATAAACGAAGTCGCCCGGTTGATCGCCGTAGGCGGCGTGGAAGAAATGGTTGAAACCGACCTCGAGGAGCGTCGCCAGCGAGGAGTACGTTGAGATGTGCCCGCCGATGCCGGGGTCCTTCTTGTTCTGCTTGTGGACCATCGCCATGGCGTTCCAGCGTACGAGGCTCTTGATGCGGCGCTCGAGCACGCGGTCGCCGGGGTAGGGAAGTTCCTCGTTGGCCGGGATCGTGTTCTGGTACGGCGTATTCAGTTGGACGGGAACGTCGACGCCGGCCTCGCGCGCGCGGTTGACCAGCGCTTCGACCAGTTCGCACGCGACGTTAGAGCCTTCCTGCGCCACGATCTGGTCAAAGGCCTCGATCCACTCGGAGATCTCTTCGTAATCCGGGACAGTATTGGTAGGTTTCAGGTCTGCCTTCATATTTCGTTTCATCCTGGGTTGGTCCGCGCCCACGCGGGACCGGCAAGCGCCCATACCGGGCGTCAGTTATATGTGCGGAAGATTGCCATCCAAAACGGTGTCTCTAGGATAACGCGCCGGGACGCTTCACCGCGAGAGAAATACGGTCGAGGCGTCGCGCTGGTGGTTCCGCGTTTTCAATTCTTCACGCGCATGGTCTTTACGGGCGTTCAGTGGTGTCATACACTCCCGCCGTCATGTTCAGAGACCCTGCTTTCCGCCGCTCTCTTCTACTTGCTTGTGTACTGATCGCGCTGGCTGCTGCTGCGCAATCGGCGCCCCCAGCGGGCGCCGGTGTTGCGCACGCTGGGGCTGAGAAGCGTCCGCTGGCACACAAAGATTACGATTCGTGGCGAGGCATCCAGTCGCAGGAGCTTTCGCCCGACGGCAAATTCCTCGCCTACGGCTTGTTCCCGCAAGCGGGTGACGGTGAAGTCGTTGTTCGCAACCTGGCGACCGGCGAAGAATTCCGCCAGCCCGCGGGTCAGAAGCCCGAGCCGCCGCGCCCCAATCCCGCCGCCGCGGAAGATGAGCCGCCTCCACAGGTGCGCATCAAGCTCGACTTCACGCCCGACAGCAAATGGGTCGTGTTCTCGACTTTCGCCACCAAGGCTGAGGTCGACAAGGCAAAGCGCGCGAAGGCGAAGCCCGAGGACATGCCCAAGGGCGGCCTGGTCATGGTGGATCTCGCGAGCGGAAGGGCGCTGCGCGTCGAGCGAGTGAAGAGTTTCCAGGTGCCGACCAAAGCCGGCAGCGCGGTCCTTTATCTGAAGGAGCCGCCGAAGGCTGCGCCGGAGAAAAAAGCTGACGACGTTGTTGCAGGCGAGACGCCCGCGCCACTGTCGCGCACGTCCGCCCGCAAGAAGGACTACGGCAGCGAACTGGTGATGAAGAACCTGGCATCGGGCGACGAACTCACTTTCCCCGATGTAACCGAGTATCTCGTTGCGAACGACGGAAGCGGCTTCGTGTATGCCGTGTCGGCAAAGGACGAAACCAGGAACGGCGTGTACGCGGTGTTTCCCGACATGAAGGAGGTGCCGGCTGCGATCGTCAGCGGGCGCGGCAAGTACGTCAAGCTGACCTTCGACGAGAAGCAGAAGCAACTGGCGTTTCTCACCGATCGGGATGATGTCACCACGCGCCCCGCCGAGAAAACGGCGGAGTCCAAGCCCGCCGAGAAGAAAGACGCTGAAGACGCGGATTCGGACGATGATGACTACCAGGCCCAGGGCGCGCCCGCGCGTGCTTCCCGCAAGGCTGAGCCGCCGACGCAATTCGCTCTCTACCTCTGGTCGCGCAGCACGCCGGCCGCTGTCGCTCTCGTCACGAACAAAACGCCGGGCTTTCGCGAGAACTACCAGGTGAGCGACAAGGGCAACGTCGCATTCTCGCGCGACGGCCAGCGCGTATTCTTCGGCTCCGCGCCGCCAACGCCGGCCGAGAAGGATGCCGAGGCGAACGTTCCCGACGACGACAAGGTCAATGGCGATCTCTGGCACTGGAAGGACGACTACATCCAGCCGATGCAGAAGGTCCGCGCCGAACTCGACCGCCGCCGTACCTATTCTTCCGTGTACCACTTGGCCGACAAAAAGCTCGTGCAGCTTGCGGACAGTACCATGTCCGAGGTCACGCCCAGCGAAGATGGCTTGTGGGCGCTCGGCGGCGACGATCGCGAGTATCGCCGCATGATCGAGTACGATACGCGCTACGTCGATTCGTACCTCGTGAATACGCGCACCGGCGAACGCAAGCCGTTGTGGAAGAAACATATCGGCCGCGCGTCCTGGTCGCCCGACGGAAAGTACGTGCTGATGTTCAACGGCAGCGAGTGGCACACCACTTCGACCGCCGATCTGAAAGACCACGCGCTGGTGACCAAGGACGGCGTGAAGTTCTGGCGCGAGGAACACGACTCGCCCGATCTTCCGCCCGCCTACGGTTCCGGCGGCTGGACGAAGGATGGCAAGTACGTCCTGCTCTACGACGAGTTCGACATCTGGCGCTTCACTCCCGACGGCAGCGAGGCCGTCAACCTCACGCGCGGACTCGGGCGCAAGCTCCAGTACGAGATGCGCTACGTCCGTCTCAACCCCGAGCGCAGCGATCCCGATTCGAAGTGGATTGATCCCACGAAGCCGCTTTTACTGCGTGCTGAGGATAAAGAGCGCCGCGACTCCGGCTTCTTCCGCGTACGCATCGACGCCAAGGCGGATCCCGAGCGCCTGATCATCGCGCCGCGCAATTACAGCTCACCCGTGCAGGCCAGGAACGCGGACACGCTGCTCTTTACCGGCCAGACATTTACCGAATACCCGGACCTGCTCGTCAGCGACACGAATTTCTCGAACATCAAGAAAGTCAGCGACGCGAACCCGCAGATGGCGCAACTGCTCTGGGGCTCGGCCGAACTCGTCCGTTATCGCAACGCCGACGGAGTGCCCCTGAAAGCGCTTCTCTACAAGCCGGCGAACTTCGACCCCGGCAAGAAGTACCCGATGATCGTGTACATCTATGAGCGCCTCTCGCAGGGACTGCACCAGTTCCAGGAGCCGCGCCCGAGCCACAACATCATCCCCAGCTTCTACGCCAGTAACGGCTACGTTATTCTCGAACCCGATATCGCTTACACGGTCGGCCAGCCGGGGCAGAGCGCGCTCAAGTGCGTCCTGCCGGCCATCGACTCGGTGGTCGCGATGGGCTTCGTCGACGAGAAGGCCATCGGCATCCAGGGCCACAGTTGGGGCGGATACCAGATCGCCTACATGGTCACGCAGACGAACCGGTTCCGCGCCGCCGCGGCCGGAGCGCCGGTCTCGAACATGATCAGCGCCTACGACGGCATCCGCTGGGGACCCGGCCTGCCACGCCAGTTCCAGTACGAGAAGACGCAGAGCCGCATCGGCGCGACGCTGTGGCAGGCGCCGCTGAAGTTCATCGAGAACTCACCCATCTTCATGGCCGACCGCGTCCGCACGCCGCTGCTGATGTTGCACAACGACGCCGATGACGCCGTGCCGTGGTACCAGGGCATCGAATATTACCTCGCATTACGACGTTTGGGCAAAGAGGTGTACATGTTCTCGTATAACGGCGAGCCGCACGGCCTGCGGCGCCGTCCGGACCAGAAGGACTACACCGTCCGCCTGCAGCAGTTCTTCGATTACTACCTCAAGGGCGCGCCCGAGCCGGACTGGATGGTGAAGGGCATTCCGTACCTGAACCGCGATGAGGAGAAGGCGAAGACCTGGAAGGAAGCGGGGTACGGAGACTACGACAGGCAATAACAAGTCAGAAGTCAGAATGAAGAATGAACGGTAAGATCTGCTTTTCCTTTTTCATTCTGACTTCTTAATTCTTCATTACGCTCGTGCCACGACCGACGTCAGCAACGTTCATGCGGTTTGCGTGTTTTACTGCCCCAAATGGGGCAAACAGGCAACTTCACCAGAGTACCTGCATCCCATCAGTAGCCACTCGGAAATCTAGCGAAGGAGAGCGCAAATGAAGCGTTTGATCGTATTTGTACTGGCCTGCGCGTTGTCCGCTTGGGCGCAGGGCCGGCCCTCGAGTGCGGGGCGCCCAGCGGGCGCCGGCGGCGGTTCCAGCACGGGCTCCGGCATGGGAAATGCCGCCGGAATGGGCCACGACATGGGCATGGGACACTCGACCACCGGTGCCTCCAATCGTCCCACTGATGCCGGCAAGCAGGCGCCTGATCATGCCCTCGCGACTGACAGCAAGCTCAGTCAGAAGCTGGACTCTCTTCTCCCCAAGGGCATGACCGCGCAGCAGGCCTGCTCCGGATTCAAGAACCTGGGCCAGTGCATCGCCGCCGTTCACGTCTCACACAATCTCGGTATATCGTTTGACGACCTGAAAGCGAAGATGACCGGCGCGGGATCGGAAAGCCTCGGCAAGGCCATCCACGACCTGAAGCCCGACGCCAATGCCAAGACAGAAGAGAAGAAGGCCAAGCAGCAGGCCGACGACGATCTCAAGAATTCGTAACCGGCCAACTCGCCCGACTGCCCTGAAGCCGCCATTCGTGGCGGCTTTTTGTTTTGTGCCCTAACCACGCCAGTATGCCCTCGGCGCGTTGAAAACGAGCTATGGATTTTGGGAGCTGCCGGTCGCGTGAGTTCCTGAATTCAGTATAACAACACCGTGCTCCGTACATAACTTGCTGATTCACAAGTCGTCTACTTTGTTTCAGCTTGGTTACAGAGTTGCTCCTACATTGGCAAAATCTGCCCAATTGTAGTCGATGCGCAATCTTGGGCCCCATTGCTACAACTCACAGGAGGTTGTTCATGAAAGGGACTCTAGGCACAATCATGGTGTTGCTGATTGTGGCTCTGATAGCAACAGCCGCGTTCGGACAAGCCACGGCAACCAGCTCAGTGGCTGGTACGGTCGTGGACAAGACAGGCGCGGCGGTAGTCGGTGCTGACGTCACGGTCACCAGCCTGGGAACCGGCGTACGCCGGACCGTGAAGACCGGAAGTGACGGCACGTACCGTGTCGACAATTTGCCGGCGGGCCGCTATTCGATCAAGGTGGGCATGACCGGCTTTGCCGGCGCCACAGCCGACAATCTTGAGACCCTGGTGAACTCGACCAGCACTCAGAATTTCACCCTGAATCCGGGCGGAAGCAGCGAAACGGTGGAAGTCACCGCCGAGGCGCCCGTCGTCGACCAGACCAAGACGGAAGTGCGCCAGAACATCACGCCGCGCGAAGTGCAGGAACTGCCGCTCGTCGGCCGCGACATCGCCGATCTCGCCTTCCTAGCGCCGGGCGTTAAGCAGGCGGACTCCTACGACCCGACCAAGAACCGCTACTCGATTCTCTCCGTAAACGGTGCGGGTGGACGCAACGTGAACGTCACCGTGAACGGCATCGATAATAAGGACAACACTGTCGGTGGCCCGGTCATGCAGCTTCCTGCCGAAGCCGTGCAGGAATTCCAGATCTCGACGCAGCGCTTCTCGGCCGTCAATGGCCGTTCCGAAGGCGCCGCCATCAACGTGATCACCAAGTCTGGCTCCAACACGTTCCACGGTTCCGGCTTCGGCTTTTTCCGCGACCAGGCCATGAATGCCGATCAGAAGCTGGCCGATCCCACCGCCCCGAAAGGATACGACCTGAGTCATCCGCCGTACTCGCGGCAGTTCTTCGGCGGCTCGATCGGCGGGCCGTTCAAGAAGGACAAGTGGTTCGGGTTCTTCGCCATCGAACGCCAGCGCGAACACACGTCGATCGCCGAGGATCCAGTCGCTTTGTCAGAGCTCCAGCTTGTGACATCGCTGGGCGCACAACCGTCGTCCATCATTCCCACGCCGTTTTTTGAGAACCGCATCAACGGCCGCACGGACTTCGTCATCAATCCGCGCAACACGGCATATCTGTCGGTCACCACGCAGGCGAACAACAGCCTCAACGACCAGAGCAACGCTACCTTTGACTTGACGGAAGGCAACTTCACCGTCAACCACATGCAGCTCGCGAACCTGACGGTGAATTCACAGATCACGAATACGCTGGTCAACCAGTTCACGTTCGGGTTCTCATACTGGAACAACCTCATCGACAGCAAGCTTCGGGCGCCGCTGGTTACCTTCCCGAGCGCACAGTTCGGCACCAACACCAACGTCCCGCAGCAGTCCTTCCAGCGCAAGTGGCAGTTCAAGGACGACCTGTCGAAGGTCCTCGGCAAGCACAACCTGAAGACGGGCTTCGACTTCATCTACAACCCGACGCTCGGTGGGTTCTTCGAGTTCAACCCCACCCTCGAGGTCGATTTCAACGACAACCCGAGCTGCATCCTTGGGGTTGGTGCGAATGCCGGCAAAGCCTCCTGCGGCGCGGGCACGTACCCGCAGAAATTCGCTACCCCCGGCGCGGTCGGCAGCATGAGCATCGCGAATGGCGACCCTGCGTTTACAATCCCGAACGGCACCAAGCAGATCGGCCTCTACTTCCAGGATGACTGGAAGGCCACTTCCCGCCTGACCCTTAACCTCGGCCTCCGTTGGGATATGGATACCAACATGGTTGGCGGCGTCGATATTAAGAACAGCCGTACGTACCAAGCGTTGAAAGCCATCGCCGGTGCCAGTCCTCTGGCCGCGTACTGGACTCGTAAGGTCGCACAGGACGACAAGCATGACTTCAGTCCGCGCGTCGGCCTTGCCTATGACCTTACCGGCAAAGGTAACCACGTCGTCCGCGCCGGGTATGGCCTCTACTACGGCGACATCTTCCAGAACATTCCCCTGTTCATGGAGCAGCTAAGCAACCCCACCATCTTCCAGACCGTGTTCTCCATCTCGGGATCCGATCTGGTTCCAGGCACGAACATCCCCTTGGACCAGTGGCGTTACGGAGTTGATCCGTTCCCGACCGTTCCGCCTCCTTCTACCTCGCCCGCGGCGGGTTCGACGGGACGCCTCATGGATCCGCGTTATAAGAACCCGGAGACCGAGGAATGGAACGCTGGCTATACCTGGGCCATGAGCCAGAGTTCGGCCATCGAAGTCGAGTACGTTCACGTTCTTGGGTTGCACGAGAACAAGACCATCAACATCGATCCGAAGATTCCCGTCACCCCCAATAACATCACGAGTCGGTCCGTGAACGGCCAGCCCGGCGCCTTCTATCGCCCGTTCGACGCTCCTTTCGCCGCCGCCGGCCTGCCCGTTTTGGGCAGTGTTCGCGTCGACGAATCCATCAACCGCTCGCGCTACGATGGTTTGAACGTCAGCTATCGTCTGCGCGCCGGACGGAAACTGTGGTTGACCGCCAACTACACCTTGGCCCGCGCACTCTCGTACGATGGCGGCGGCGGTTCCTTCCGCAACTATCCGCGTGATCCGCAGAACCCGCTCAGCAAGTATGAACTCGGTCCGGCGTTCAACGATGAGCGGCACCACATCACCATCAGCGGTATCTGGAACATGCCTTGGGGTCTGGAACTCTCCCCGATCCTGCAAGCCGGTTCCGCGAGACCGTACAACGCGAGTTCGTCCTACAACCAACTCAACTTCAGCGGTGGCAGCGCCGCTGGTGCGCTGATCGTTCCGAACAGCGGTGGTGACATGTTCACCTATTCGAGCAGCAGTAGCGCCACGAGACTCGCGGCGGTTCAGTGCTATTACGCGGGGAACTGCCACGTCAATCCGTACGACTCGCTGCGTGGCGATCCATTCTGGAATGTCGACGCCCGTCTCGCCAAGAACATCAAGTTCGGTGAGCGCGCGAACCTGCAACTCGCTTTCCAGGCCTTTGACCTCTTCAATCATGCCAATTACGGCAACAACTTCGATGGCGTGATTCAGGACCAGGGAACGACCTTCGGCAAGCCGGCCGGATTCATTAACCCGTCCAGCACCGTCATCCCTCGCTCGTTCACGGCCGAGTTCGGTTTCCGGTTCACGTTCTAACCGGCTCGTTTCGAACCATTCCGCCGCTGGTCCTCGGACCAGCGGCTTTTTCTTGTCGAGGCACCACCTTTTCGAAAGCCGCTTCGTCCCCGTTCTCACTCCCCTTGTCCCAAGGACGCATCGCGCTCGCTCACTTCTGCGATAGGCTTACACCATGCAGAGCTCCGCCATAGTCCCGCCGAGTTTTCCGCGCACCACGCTGGTCGCCGCGTTGATCGCCTGCGCCGGTGAACTGCTGAAGTTCTGGTACCTCTACCTCGACGATCTCGCCCGCGACCGCGCGCACATGTTCCAGCAACGCGTGCTCGAAGAGGGAACGGGAGTGCTCGCTTTCCTCATGCTGATTCCGGCCATCGTGTGGGCGAGCCGCAGGTTCCGCTTCGGCGAGCAACATTGGTGGAAGATCGCGCCGATCCATCTCGGGATCGCGGTCGTACTCTCGATCTGTCACACGTCGTTGATGGCGATCTCGCGCGCCGTCGTTTCGCCTCTTGTCGGTATGGGCAAATACGACTACGGCGAGATGCGCTGGCGGTATCCGATGGAGTTCTCCAATTTCCTGCTGCTGTATGCAGCTTTCGTCGCCGCGCTGACTCTGTCCGACTACTACCGCGAACTCCGACAGCGCCGCATCGTCTCGGCCGAGATGGAGACGCGCCTGGCGCAGGCGCAGCTCCAGAACCTCCAACTTCAGCTTCAGCCGCACTTCCTGTTCAATGCACTGAACACGATCTCGTCGGTGATGTACGAGGACGTCAAACGGGCCGACGCGATGCTCGCGCAGCTCAGCGAATTGTTGCGCCGCACCTTGCGACGGCCGAACGCGCAGCAGGTACCGCTCGACGAGGAGATCGAGACCGTTCGCATGTACCTGCGCATCATGCAGGAACGCTTCGGCAGCGACCTGCGCGTCGAGATCGCCATAGATCCCGATGTCGCGCAGGTGCTGGTCCCGCAACTGCTGTTGCAGCCGCTGGTCGAAAATTCGATCCGGCACGCAGCCGGAACGTCACCGTTGCAGGTGACGGTTCGGGCCGCACGCAGCGAAGGCGACTTACTGCTGAAGGTCAGCGACAACGGTCCGGGAATCCGGTGCGATGAGCGGCAGAAGGGGATTGGGCTGACGAATACCGCTGAGCGTCTCGCCGCGCTCTACGGCGAACGCCACACGCTCAGCCTCGACAACGAGGCTAGCGGAGGGTTGACCGTAACAGTCCGCATCCCGTTGAAAATTGCGGAGGCGAGCGCATGACTCCGCGTCTGCGCGTTTTTGTCGTGGACGACGAAGCGCCTTCCCGCCGCAAGCTGCTGCGCTTCTTGTCCGCTGATGATGACGTCGAAGTTGTCGGCGAAGCCGCGAACGGGCGCGACGCCGTCGAAGGCATCCAGCGCGCGCGTCCGGACCTGCTGCTGCTCGACGTGCAAATGCCGGATTTCGATGGCTTCGAGGTAGTGAAGCAGTTGCGACCGCCATTGCCGCGGGTCGTCTTCGTCACCGCGTTCGACCAGTACGCGATCCAGGCCTTCGATGTCCATGCTTTCGGATACCTGCTCAAGCCCTTCGACGAGCCGCGATTCCAGAAGGTGCTCAACGATGCGAAGCAGCACGCGCGCGAGCACGACAATTCGGCGGCAGCAATCCGTAAGGTGCTGGACGATGTGGAGCGGTCGCGGCGCGGACCGGCGCGGTTGCTGGTCGAGCAAGGCGAACGCGCATTCTTCGTTTCGCCGGAAGAGATCGACTGGCTCGAGAGCGAGCGCAACTACCTGCTCATTCACGCCGGAAAGAAGACCTACACGGTCCGCGGGACGATGGACGCGATGGAAGAACGCCTCGACCGCAGCGCGTTTGTGCGCGTCAACCGCTCGGCGATGGTCCGATTGGACGCGGTAAAGGAGCTCCAGAAGTGGTTCCACGGCGAGTACAAGGTGGTGCTCAAGTCGGGCGCATTGCTGATGTGGACACGACGCTACCTGGGACGACAGGCAGAGCTGCTGGAAAAGCTCTGAAATACGAAGCACCAAGCACCAAGTACTTCGTCACCTCCTTCGGCCCGGTTGTCCCACGCCGAATCACCCGAAACGGAAATTGCGGCAGAATGAGTTCGCAACGCAGGAGTGATGGATGTCAGCAGCGATGTCTCGTTTGCCGAACGCTACGCAATCCGATCAGGTTACGAACACTCAAGAACGGAACGTTTCCGGGCCTCTTCCGCGCATGGCGGCAGCAGTCGTTCTGGCGCTGTGCGTTGCGAAACTGCTGCTCCATGTGTTCACGAGTCTTCGTCACTACGGCTATTTCCGCGACGAACTGTACTACCTCGACATGGCTCGTCACCTGGATTGGGGATATGTGGACGCTGCGCCGCTGGTCGCGGTGTACGCGAAGATCGCGCTGTGGATGGGAGGTTCGCTCGCGGCACTTCGCATGATCCCAGCGCTGGCGGGAACGGCGCTGATCGCGGTCACGGTCCTGCTGGCGCGCGAATTGGGCGCGAACCGCTACGGGCAATTCCTCGCGGGGTTAGCCATCCTGCTCTGCCCGTCGGTGCTGGCGATGGACAGCCTCATGACGATGAACGCTGTCGAGCCGCTGATCTGGACCACCGCGCTGTGGGTAGTGGCGCGATTTCTGCGTACAGGCGATTCGCGCCTGTGGTTGTGGTTCGGCCTGTTGTGCGGGATCGGGCTGGAGAACAAGCACTCGACCCTTTCGTTTGGTTTCGCAGTGACGGTCGCTCTGCTTCTAACCCATCACCGGCGCGAATTGGCGCGCCGCTGGATCTGGATCGCGGGTGGAATAGCGGTGGCGCTGTTCCTCCCCAACATCATCTGGCAGATCCGGCATCACTTCCCGACCATCGAGGACCTGGCGAATGTCAGGCGCGAAGGCAAGAACGTCGTGCTGCCTCCACTGGCGTTCGTGAAGGAGCAGATCATCGACATGCATCCGGTCCTGTTGCCGGTCTGGCTCACGGGCGTGATCTGGCTCGTGTGGCAACGGCGCTGGCGCGTGCTCGGGCTGACGTTCGTCGTGTTCTTCGTGCTGATGGAAGTTGCGCACGCGAAGAACTACTACGTCTTCCCCATCTACCCTCTCGCATTCGCCGCTGGAGCCGTCGCGATCGAGCGCTGGCTGTCGAAACGCGCAGCGTGGACTCGCGCGGCTGTTGTAGTGCTGATTCTGGCAGCGACGGTACCGCTTCTCCCGTTATTCACGTGGATGCTTCCGCCGGAGAAGCTGCTCGCGTACCAGGAGAAGATCGGATTCAAGCCCGCCAAAGCCGAAGTACATCATGAGTCGCTGTTGATGCAGCCGATCGCCGACCAGTTCGGCTGGCCGGAGATGGTGCGGGAAGTCACCGGCATTTACGACTCGCTGCCGCCTGACGAGCGCGCGAACACTGGAATCTGGGCTGGCAATTATGGCGAAGCGGGCGCCATCAATCTCTTCGGCCCACAGTACGGCCTGCCACGTGCGTATTCACGTCACCAGAACCACTGGTACTGGGGACCGCCGCCGCAGGTTTACCAGAACCTGATCGTCATCCAGTGGGGACTCGATGACGTGCGCGACAACTGCACCTCGTACGAAACTTTTCAGCATTACAACCGCTTCGGCATGGGAGAGGAGAATGCGCCGATCTACCTCTGTCGCGGCGTGAAATTCGACATCCAGAAGATCTGGTCTCATTCGCATCACTGGAACTAACACCAGGTTTCAGGCTTCGGGTGTCAGGTATCAGGCGATGGTTTTCCAGACACCTGAAGCCTGACACCTAGTCGAGCTCCCAGCGTGTCCCGGACACGGGGAAGTCCTTCTCGCGCCAGGCGAGGACGACCCTCGGACGAGCGCGGTAGAGCACCGATTCCGGCACGACCATGAGCGGCATCTTGTATTTCTTGACGCTGAGTTTATCCAACCGCTTGCGGAAGGCTGAATCTGTGAGCGGCTGCTCCTCGACATTGCACTCGACGATCACGGCGTCGTCGCCGCTCTCGAGGTGAATGACGATATCCGGATTCCTGGCGATATTCTTCGCCTTCAGCGTCTCTCGCCCGGTACCAAAAAAGATGGCGCCGTCGAGATAGAACCCCCAGACCGGCATCGCGTGCGGACGTCCGCCGGCGCGAGTGGTGCAGATCCAGTAATTGCGCGACGCGGCGAGCTTCTTCTCCACCGCGGACCATTTCATCGTCCCTTTCTTCGCTTTTTCCATGCCGTAAAGCGCCGGCATGATCGGACGGCCCGCCTTCGGTTCTTTTGCCGTTGACTTCCTGGTCGCTGTCGCCGGCATGAAGCACCTCCGAACGGCCGATAGTTTACGACGAACTGATTGAAACAGACAGCCGCGTGACCGGCGAGACACCGGTGCTACGTTACACTGCTGACGTGAAGCGGCTGATCGTGAACGCCGATGACCTGGGCCTGACGCCTGGGGTCAATCGAGCCATCGTGGAGGCGAGCCGGCGGGGGATCGTCACATCGGCGACCCTGATGGCGAACGGCGCCGCGTTTGACGATGCCATTGTGGCGACCGCGGACGCGCCAAATCTGGCGATCGGCTGCCATATCGACCTGATCCAGTTAAATCCCGTATTAGCGGCGGACAAGCTTCCGACACTCGCCGAGGGCGAGCGCTTCCGCCCGGGGTTTACCCGGTTTGCTTCCATGGCGATGCGCGGACGCCTGGACGACGGCGAAATCACGGCGGAGGCAAGCGCCCAGATCCGTAAACTCCAGGCAGCGCGGATAAACGTATCGCACTTCGATACGCACAAGCACACCCACGTCTTCCCGCCGGTATTGAAAGCGTTGCTGCGCGCGGCCGCCGACTGCGGTGTGAAGGCGGTGCGCAACCCGTTCGAGCCGGAATCGGCGGTGGGATTCCGGCACGTGTTCCGGCGCTGGGGAACGCTGTCGCGGTGGACGGCGGTCCAGTCGTTGCGGACGCTGGCGTTGAAATTCCGCCGCGAGGTGGAACGGGCGGGCATGGCCACGACGGACGGGACCGTCGGAATCGCGCTCACCGGGCACGTGGACCAGCGCATGGTATGCGACATGCTGGCGCGTATCCCTGAGGGAACCTGGGAATTGGTGACTCACCCCGGATATTCGGATTCCGGTCTGGCGGGCTTGAGCAAGTTGACCGCCTCACGGGAAGAAGAGTTGCGTTGGCTGACCTCGGCGGAAACGCGGGCTGCGGTCGAGCGGGCGGGGATCGAATTGATCTCGTACGCGGATTTGGCGGGCTGACGGGCGCCGAAGTATGCCGGACCGGCGCAAAATGAGTTTTCCACAGGGGGAACGAATTCCTGAGTTGCTGCATCCTACGGATTAAGTACGTCCCTCGGGTGAAGCTTGTCTGCCCTGCAGGAGCTAGAGATGCTCGCCAAATGCGCCAACCCTTCTTGTACGACCCCGTTCCATTACCTGCGTGATGGCCGCCTGTTCCAGATGGAAAGCGGATTGGGCGGGCCGCAACCCGTGGGCAATAAGAAGCCGGCACACAAGATCGAATACTTCTGGCTATGCAACCGCTGCGCGGCGCAGATGACGCTGGCGTATGAGCACGGCAGGGGCGTGATCGCAGTACCGCTGGAACGGGCGCGCGGCGCAATCGCTTCCTGAGCGGTGAGTTCCACCCTCCCGGCTGCGACGGCATCGTAACTCCTGGAGGTTTCCTATGAAAGACAAACGCCATCAGCGCTCCGCTCGCGAGTCGCAGGAGTGTACGCGGGCGCACGGCCACGCGACCCTGTCCATGATCGCGGGCATGAGCCTGGGAGCGGCAGTCATGTATGCCCTGGATCCAGACCGCGGGCACCGGCGGCGGGCGATGGCACGGCAGCGGCTGGTCCGGCTGTTGCGGCTCACCGGCGAGTCGATGGACAAAGGCGTGCGCGATCTGGAGCACCGCGCGGAAGGGATGATCGCGGAGCCTGCGTCGATCATTCGCGGGTCGGTACGTTCGGGCAGCCGTCCAGAACTGGCGCAGGACAACTGGGCGCCGGGCACGCGGCTGGTCATGGGCGGATTGGGCGCGGCGGCGGTGCTGCGCGGGATCCGAAAACCGGGACTGCTCAATTCAATCTCGGCGCTTTTAGGACTGGCACTGCTGGCCCGTTGTGCACGCGGCACGCGGATCGCCGACGAAGTGCTCGACGCGATGCGGCCCTCGGCTGGCCCCCGATCGGCACAGCGACAGCAGAAGGAAGCGTCAGAGCAGGCGGAACAGGTGAAGCAAGTCCCGGCGTAGAGGCTAAGTAGGTAGGTCGTAGGCGGTAGAGCGTAGGTCGCGCCCTCAACGTCGGCTCGACCTACGACCCGTACAGGTTTTTGCAAAACGCCGGCTGCGGTCGGTCGTCAAGTATAGGCGCTGTCCTCTCGTTCCGACCTACGACCGACCACCTACCACGTACGACGTACGTCTTTCACGCAGCTTGTGCCTTGGCCACGACGTTCAGAAACTCCTCGACGAGCGATTCATCCCAGAGGCCGGCCTTGGCTTCGCGGCGCATCATGCGCGCCGTTTCTTCGTGTGACAGCGCACGCTTGTAAGGGCGCTCGGTTGTGAGCGCATCGTACACGTCCACCGTCTGCAGGATCCGTGCCAACAAGGGGATCTCCTGGCCGGCAAGGCCGTCCGGATAGCCGCTGCCGTTCCAGTGCTCGTGGTGGCTGCGGATGATGGGCAGAACCGGGCGAAGCGACTTCAGAGGGCGGCAGATCATCTCGCCGGTGATGGGGTGCTGCTTGATGATCTCCCATTCGGCGGCGGTCAGGTTCGAGCCTTTCTTCAGGATCTCGTCGGGGACGGTGATCTTGCCGAGGTCGTGCAGGAACCCGCCGCGACGGAGCGCCACGAGAGAGTCCTCATCAAGAGCGAGTTGTTTGCCCAGCGCATGTGCGAGCTGGGCCAGGCGCTCGCAGTGGCCTTCCGTGTACGGATCGCGTGCCTCAACGCTGAGACCCAGCGTGCAGAGGACGCCTTCGGCGTCTTCCAGTTCGTCGGTGTATTCCTTGAGCTTGATCAGCGACTTGACGCGAGCAAAAAGTTCTTCGGGGAAAAGTGGCTTGTTGAGGAAATCGTCGGCGCCGGCTTCGATGCCGCGGATCTTGTCTTCGCGGTCGCTGAGGCCGGTCATCATCACGATGGGGATGAGACGGGTGTCCGGTTTTGATTTCAGGTCGATACAGAGATCGTAGCCGGAGCGCCCGGGCATGATG
This sequence comes from uncultured Terriglobales bacterium, assembly GCA_964559835.1. Taxonomy (GTDB): domain Bacteria; phylum Acidobacteriota; class Terriglobia; order Terriglobales; family Acidobacteriaceae; genus DAISJI01. The sequence continues at coordinate 128,878 of CAZLJE010000002.1, read as the reverse complement.
ACGTCGAGCAGGATGAGGTCGGGCGCCTGCGCCTCGATGGACCTCTGTGCCTGTTCGGCGTGATGGGCGACCTCGACTTCGTAGCCGCGCGAGCGCAATAAATGCGCCATGAGCGACGCGTTGTCAACGTGGTCATCGACGACAAGGACTTTAGGAGAACGTTTGATCAGGGGAACCTGAGGCATAGATGGAAGAAGCAGGATACGGCGGCGAAGGTTGCTTGCAACAACAAAAGAGCCTTAGGCACCGAAGTAACTGAAGGGCTAGGCCCTTTGTACCATTGGGGGTGACCGTTGCACGCCGTCGACGACGGGACTAGGCTTTGAACATGCGCAATCTTCGCAACCTAATTGTCATCGGCCTGGTAATCGCGTTTGCAGCGGGCGCGTGGGCCGCGAATCCGCATGTCATCACCTTCGGAAAGCCGTTGCCGGTGAAGCTGTTCCTCGGGTCGAGTGAAGACAAATCCATCGACCTGAAGATCCGCTCGCTCTACGTCGACGGCAAGTTGAAGGAATTTACGACGGGCGAGCCGCACGATGTGACGGACCGGATCTTCGTCGTGCGCCGGGCGTACCGGTTGAACGATTGGCTGCCCGCGGACGAGGGCACCAACCACAAATGGAAGTGGCAGCGGGGCGGGTGGATCATGGTGGACCGCGAGACCGGACGCGTCAGCCAGGTAGGCCTCCCGCTATTCGATCCGTTCTATTCGGTCGCGAGCTGGTACCGCGATTACGCGGCGTATTGCGGACTGAGCGACGATGCGACCAAACTGTACGCTGTCGTGACGCAGATCGGGACGAAGAAGCCGATATTGCGGCGGGAGATCGGCGCGGCAAACAACGGCGACCTTCCCGATAGCGAGTGCGGCGCCCCCGACTGGCAACGCGGCCCGACACGCGTGACCTTCGCGCCGGCCTCGGGACAGAAGATGACCTTCGCTATCAAGGGACACGCCGCCGATGTGGCCGTGGATGCGAGTGAGGGGGAAGAGAAATAGTTGAAGGTTGTACGTTGTAAGTTGCAAGTTCGGTCGTCGTCATCTGCAACTTTGAACGTACAACTTACAACGTACAACTCACGATGAACTCTCTCGACGAATATCTCCGCGAAGCCGAAGTCGCCCACGGGCATCTGTGCGCCGGGCAGGTGCTCGGGGTGCGCATGGCGATGTTCGGGCTACGAAAGCTTGGCATCGAGGATCCGCGCGGAAAAGATCGCAAGCGGCTGGTCACGTTCGTCGAGATCGACCGCTGCGCCACCGACGCGATCGGCGTCGTCACCGGCTGCCGGCTGGGCAAAAGGGCGCTCAAGTTCCGCGATTGGGGGAAGATGGCGGCCACCTTCGTGGACGTCAGCAACGGGCGGGCGTTCCGTATCGCGGCGAAGGAGTCGTCGAAGGCGCTGGCGAAACGAATGTACCCGGAATTACAGAAGAACCCGCAGCAGATGAAGGCCTATCGCGAGATGGACGACGAGGATTTGTTCGACGTGCAGGAAGTGCGCGTCGACTTGCCGCCCGAGGAATTCCCCGGCTACAAGGCGGAGCGGATCGTGTGCGCCCAGTGCGGCGAGGGAATCAACTTTCGTCGCGAAGTCGTGCGCGATGGAAAGACGCTGTGCAGGGCGTGCGCCGGAGAGTCGTATTACACGCCAATCTAAACATCCACCACAAAGGACACGGAGGAACACAAAGAAAATTACGCCACGCATCTGCACAGATATTCACGGATAAGGCTTTTATGATTTATCCGTGTGAATCCGTGCAGATCCGTGGCGTTCTTACTTTGTCGCGGTCAGCGCCGTATCCAGCATCTTGATCGCCTCGTCCACGTCGGCCTTGCTGATGTTGAGCGGCGGGGACATGCGGATGACGTTGCCATACAGTCCGCCCTTGCCGATGATCAGGCCGGCGTTGCGCGCTTCGTCGAGCAGACGGTTGGTTTCCTGCGGCGCCGGTTCCTTGGTCTTGCGGTCCTTCACCAGTTCGAGCGCCTGTAGCAAGCCCATGCCGCGGACGTCTCCGATGAGCGCGTGCTTCTCCTGCAATCCCTTCAGTCCCTGTTGGAAGTAGTTGCCGACCTCATGCGCGTTCTCGGCGAGCTGATCTTCTTCGATGACGTCGATGACGGCTTTGCACGCAACGCTGGTAACGGGATTGCCGCCAAAAGTCGAGATCTGGAGGCCCTTGAAGCTGTTCGCGATATCCGGCGTGGTCATGGTCACGCCGACGGGCACGCCGTTGCCCAAACCTTTGGCGCTGGTGATGATGTCGGGCGTGACCTCCCAGTGCTCGATGCCGAACCATTTCTTGCCGGTGCGGCCCCATGCGGTCTGGACCTCGTCGCTGATGAAATCACCGCCATGCTTCTTGATGATTGTGAAGACGATCTTGAAATATTCGGGCGGCGGGACGATGAACCCGCCGAGACCCTGGATCGGCTCCGCGAGGAATCCGGCGACGCTGCCGCTGGTCGCGGTCTGGATGACGTTCTCGACATCGTGGGCGCAGGCCACGCCGCAGTCGGGATATTTCAATCCGAACGGGCAGCGATAGCAGTAGGGATTCAGCGCGTGCACCACGCCGAAGGCACCGGGCAGCGAGGCGCGCCATGACTGGATGCCGGTGATGGACTGCGCCAGCTGCGAGCGTCCGCTGTAGCCGTGGCGCAACGCGACGATCTCGAAGTTCTTCGTGTGCGTTCGCGCCAGTTGGACGGCGGTCTCGTTCGCTTCGGTGCCGGAATTGGTGAAGTAGCTCTTGCTGATCTCGCCGGGCGTGATCTCGGCGAGCTTCTCGGCGATGGCGACGAGCGCCTCGTTCGGCAGTACGGTCGATCCGTGCTGGAGCTTGTCGATCTGCGCCTTGATCTTCGAGGTAACGTGCGGGTTACAGTGGCCGACGGAGATGGTCACTATGCCGCCGAAGAAATCGAGGTACTTGATTCCTTCCGAATCCCACAGGTACTGCATGGAAGCGTGGTCCGTGACGAGCGGGTCAGTGAAGTAGGTGGTGACGGAGGGGAAGAGATACTTCTTATATTTGGCGACGACTTCTTCGCGGGTCATATATTAAAGACAGCCTCGGAGCGATTTGCGAAACCACTGAGTTTAGCACCGCGGCACGCAAGACTCGGCACCCTAGCGCGTCTCGGCGAGGACTTCCCGCTCCTCGCGCTTGGCTTCGCGTTCGACCTCTTCGATCGTCAGCGCCTGTTTCTTGCGGAAGCGGCGCAGCCAGCCCTGCAGCGATTCCATGTAGGTGTAGACCACCGGCGTGATGTAGAGCGTCAGCAGTTGCGAGAAGACCAGGCCGCCCACGACCGCGACACCGAGCGGACGTCGCGACTCCGATCCGGCGCCCATGCCGAGCGCGATGGGCAGCGTGCCCATGAGCGCCGCCATGGTGGTCATCATGATGGGGCGGAAGCGCACCAGGCACCCCTGGTAGATCGCTTCTTCCGGCGCCATGCCGGATTTGCGCTGATTCTCCAGTGCGAAGTCGATCATCATGATGGCGTTCTTCTTCACGATGCCGATGAGCATGATGATGCCGACGAAGGCATAGAGATCGAGGTCCATCTTGAACAGCATCAGCGTCAGCAGCGCGCCGAATCCGGCGGACGGCAGCCCCGAGAGGATCGTGATCGGATGGATGAAGCTCTCGTACAAGATCCCGAGCACGATGTAGATCACGAGGATCGCAGCCAACAGCAGCAGGCCCAGTCCGGTCAGGGATTTTTCGAATTCTTTTGCGGTGCCCTGGAACGTGGCGATGATGGTGCCGGGAAGCGTCCTGCGCGCGGTCTCGCTGACCTGGTTGACCGCGTCGCCGAGCGACACGCCCGGGCGGACACTGAAAGAAACGGTCGTCGCCGGCAGCTGCCCGAAGTGGTTGACGGTGAGCGGCCCGACAGTCTGCTTCAACGAAGCAAGTTCGTTGAGCGGGATCATGCGGCCGTCCTTGGAGCGGATGTGCAGCATCGCCAGCAGGTTCGGGTCGGTCTGGAATTCATCGTCGACTTTGACGATGACCTTGTAGGCGTTGTTCGGCGCCATGATGGTCGAGACCTGGCGCGCGCTGTAGGCGCTGGACAGTGCGTCTTCCACGTCGCTCGCGCTGATGCCGAGGGCCGAAGCCTTATCGCGATTGATGTCGATATGCGCGCGCGGGTTCTTCAACTGCAGGTCAGTGGTGACGTCCACCAGGTCCGGCGACTGCGACAGCTTTTCTTCCAGGAGCTGCGTGCTCCTGTAGAGCTCATCGGTGTCCGGGCCTTGCAGCGTGAACTGGTACTGGCTCTTGGTCATCATGCCGCCGATGCGGATGGGCGGCGGGTTCTGCATAAACACGCGCAGGTCCGGTACTTTCGCCAGTTGCGGCCGCAGCGACTGCATCACCTGATCGACGTGCGGGCGCTCTTTGCGGTCCTTCAGTTTGAGGAAGAACATGCCCGTGTTCGAGCCGCGCGTTGAGGCGCTGAAGTGCTCGATGTAAGGATTCTTTTGCAGGACCTTTGCGGTCTGGAGGTGCAGGCGAACGAGCTGGTCGAACGAAACATCCTGCGAGGCTTCGGTCTGGGCGATGATCTGGCCGGTGTCTTCGCTGGGCAGGAACCCCTTGGGGACGACCTTGAACATGTACACGGTCGCGACCAGGATCAACACAGATACCGCCATGGTGACAGCTCGATAACGCATCACGCCGACGAGCGTGCGGTCATATAAATGAAGCAGCGCATTGAACGCGCTTTCCGACGCGCGGTACAGGCGGCCGTGCTTCTCCTCGTTGACCGGGCGCAGGAAGCGGCTGGCCAGCATCGGCGTCAGGCTCAGCGAAACCACGCCGGAGACCAGGATGGCGCTCATGATGGTGACGGCGAATTCGTGCAGCACGCGTCCCAGCACACCCGCCATGAAGAGCACCGGGATGAACACGGCGGCGAGCGAAAGCGTCATGGAGACGATGGTGAAGCTGATCTCGCGCGACCCGATCAGCGCCGCGCGCAATGGCGGCTCTCCCTTCTCCATGTGGCGCACGATGTTCTCGAGCATGACAATGGCGTCGTCCACGACGAACCCGACCGAGAGCGTGAGCGCCATCATCGACATGTTGTCCACGCTGTAGTTCAGCAGGTACATGACGGCGAAGGTCCCGACCAGCGACATGGGAAGAGCCATGCTGGGAATGACCGTCGCCGACAGATTGCGCAGGAAAAGGAAGATCACCAGCACTACGAGAAACACCGTCAGCTTGAGCGTGAACTTGACGTCGTCCACGGAGGCGCGGATCGACTGCGAACGGTCGTACAGAACTTCGACCTGGACCGAGGGCGGGATCTGCGACTTCATCGATTCCATGAGCGCGAGAACGGAGTCGACGACCTTGACGGTGTTCGTGCCCGGCTGGCGCTGCACGGACAGGCTGATAGAACGCGTCGCTTTGTCGGGCGTAACATCCCAGGCGGCGGTCTTGTCGTTTTCGACGCTGTCGATGACGTTGCCGAGGTCACTCAACCGGACGGGTGCGCCGTTGCGGTACGCGACGATCACGGGCCGGAACGCATCGGCGTTCATGAGTTGGCCGTTGGTCTCGAGCGTGTACGCCTTGCGGTCGCCGTAGAGATTTCCGACCGCCTGGTTCGAGTTCGCGGAACGCAGGGCATCCACGACCTCGTTGATCCCGATCTGCCGGGCCGCGAGCGCCCGCGGATCGAGCATGGCGCGGACGGCATACTTCTGCCCACCGCCGACGTCCACCTGGGCCACGCCGTCGATCATGGAAATGCGCTGCGCCAGCATGGTCTCGGCGTACTCATCGAGGTCGGAGAGCTTCAGCGTCGTGGAGCTCAGGAGAATGCGCAGGATGGGCTGGTCGGCCGGGTTCACCTTGCGGAAGGACGGCGGGGCCGGCATGTCGGCGGGCAAGTCGCGCGCCGCCCGGGTGATCATCGACTGCACGTCGAGCGCGGCCGCGTCGATATTGCGGTCCAGCGTGAATTGCAGGGTGATGCTGGTATTGCCGAGGGAACTGCTGGAACTCATCGAGTCCACACCGGCGATGGTCGAGAAATACCGCTCGAGCGGAAGCGCGACCGCGGTGGACATCGTCTCCGGGCTGGCGCCGGGGAGGTTCGCGTTCACGACCAGGGTGGGGAAGTCCACGCTCGGCAGATCGCTGACCGGCAGGAACAGGTATCCGATCCAGCCGAAGAGCAGGATCGCCGCCATCGCCAGCGTCGTCATCACCGGCCGTTTGATAAACAGTTCCGCGAAATTCACACGTACTCCCTGGCAATTACAAGGCACAGCATTTTAGCCCTGAAAGGGCTATTCGCCGCGAAGTGTACTGTTAAACATTGTTAACGGACGATGCGGCAGGGTCAGTATCGGCGATCACAGGTCTTTGGCGCGGTGTGCTAACAAGGTTCACACGAAGGACACCATGGTTTCACGAAGGACTGGCATTAGGCCTTCGTGTGTACTTCGTTCCCTTCGTGTGAGCCCTAACGCCTCTCCTTCGGTAAAATCGAATTCTTGTCCTTGCATCCAACAACCGAATGTCTGTAGGCGAACGCAATCTGCCGCCGGTCCCGCCGCCCACTCAGCCGAAGCAAAGCCGCGCGTCGCTGATGGTCCGGGCGCTGCGGCATCGCAACTTCCAGCTCTTCTTTACCGGACAACTGATCTCGCTGATCGGCACCTGGATGCAGACGGTGGCCGAGTCCTGGCTGGTGTACCGGCTGACCGGGTCATCGCTCCTGTTGGGATCGGTAGCATTCGCGTCGCAAATACCTGTCTTCCTGTTTGCGCCGATCGGGGGCACCGTGGCGGACCGCTACAACCGTCACCGGCTCGTCATCGCGACGCAGAGCTGCGCCATGGTGCTGGCGGGGATCTATGCATGGCTCACGCTGACGAACCGCATCACCGTGACCGAGATCTTTATTCTCGCGGCACTGCTGGGCGTCGTGAACGCGTTCGACATACCCGCGCGGCAGGCGTTCATCATGGACATGGTCGGTCGCGAAGACCTGATGAACGCCATCGCGCTGAACTCGTCGATGTTCAACGGAGCGCGCGTGATCGGCCCGGCGGTCGCGGGCATCCTGGTGGCAAAGATCGGCGAGGGCTGGTGCTTTGCCGTCAACTCGATCAGCTACATCGCCGTGATCACCGGCCTGCTGCTGATGAAGGTGCCGCGGCTCGAACAGCCCAGAAGCCGAAAGTCGGCCCTGGAGACCATGCTCGAGGGCTTCCGGTTTGTCAAAGAGACCGGCCCGATCAAAACGCTCTTGCTGCTGCTCGGCCTGGTCAGCTTCGTGGGAATGCCGTACGCCGTGCTGATGCCGATCTTCGCCGACCAGATCCTGCACGGCGGCGCGCGCGGGTTGGGCTTGCTGATGGGCTCGACCGGCGTGGGGGCACTGATCGGCGCACTAACGCTGGCGGCGAAGCAGGGGTTGAGAGGGCTTGGAAAGTGGGTGGCGGTCACGTCGACATGCTTTGGAGTGGCCTTGATCGCGTTCTCGTGGTCGAGGACATTCTGGCTCTCGGCGCTGCTGCTGGTGCCCGTCGGGTTCACGCTGATGGTGCAGATGGCGTCTTCCAATACGCTAATCCAGTCCATGGTGCCCGACCAGTTACGCGGGCGCGTGATGGCCGTTTACTCGATGATGTTCATGGGCATGGCGCCGTTCGGCGCATTCTTCGCGGGAGCGCTCGCGCATAAGATCGGCGCGCCGTGGACCATTACCATCGGCGGCATTGCATGCATTTGCGGATCGGCAGTGTTCGCGTCGAAACTGTCGGCATTCCGGCAGGAAGCGCGGGAACTGATTATCGCCCAGACGCTTGAGGGTGGCGCCCCCGCAGCGGAGATGAACGCGAGGGCGATCACGCAGAGGTAGGTCGTAGGTGGTAGGGCGTAGGTCGGGGACGTAGTTCGTAGTTCGGGTCAGTGGCCTAGATTTCGTTGTGCGCGCGAATCGGCCTCAAACTGGTCGTAGGCAGCTGGCATGAATTCGCGTTCGCTACATGACTTCAGGCGCGTGTAGCAGGACAGGTTAAACGCGAAGAACCTGTTGATATCCTCGTGCGAGGCATTGGAGCGAATCTCGACTCCGAGATGCATGAAATCGTACAACGGGCCGCCTGTGTCCAGGTTCGTCGTGCCGCTGTCCCGAAAAACGCGAAGAGTCGGATGCACTCTCTGCTGGTACATCTCTACCGGTTCACGCGAAGGGAGGATGTCGTCGATTCTTCGTACGATCACAACTGCTTGCTGCAACGTCTGTACGAATTGGGTCGGATCTCGATTTGGCACGACTTCGATGAACGACGTCGTGGTCTGCCGGACAACGCCGTCTTTAGCAATTACCTCTGCAGAGAATTGGACGAATCTGCCGGCAACAAGCTGATACGCACCAACAAGAACTCGTAGTGCGCGGTTGTAGGTTTCATACGCGCCGGCGGGTAGCCGCGGCGTCTGGAAAGTCACCTCAGCGAACAAGTCTCCACGGTCGCAGTTGCCGTGCACCGTCGCGTATTTCGGCCAACGGGATGTCAACTTTGAAACTTCTTGGCATGCGTTACCTCCCGCTTTGACGCCGCGCATGACCGCGATGACATCGGAAGCTCGCGAGCGCGACTGAAACTGTCGGATTCTCAAGAACGCCGCAAAGACAACTATCAACATGACGGCCCAAAAGACGATTTTGCGGCCTTTCTTTCCCATTCATTGCATTAGACACCGCGACGAGCTGAACGTGAATGTTACTTCGGATTCCTGAATGTTTTCGACTACCGAAACGGGAATGCCCGATGGTTAAGTCGTCCTCATCGCTTCCGCGTCGTGCATCGTCTCGGCTGCTTCGGCGGCTTCGTGTGACGTCTTCACCCAGGACCGCAGCACTTCCGCCACGCTCCACGCCTGCGCGATGCAGCCGCGCGGCGTGTACGGCGGTTCGGCGTCAAAGACTTCGCTGATGGTGCCGGCGCACGCCTCTCCCAGATGATGGTGGAAGCCATCGAGGAACCGGCGCGCGCCTTCGCGATCGTCGGGATGCAGTTTCAGCCACGCATCGATGAACGGCCCAATGAGCCACGCCCATACCGTGCCCTGGTGGTACGCGGCGTCGCGCGAGCGCAGGTCGCCGAAGTATTGTGCTTTGTAATCCGGATGTCCGGGCGCCAGCGAGCGCAGTCCCACCGGCGTGAGCAGCTTTTGCTGAACGGTCTCGACCACCGGCTTCCACCGACTGCGCTCCAGCACCGGATGCGGAAGCGAAATGGCAAAGATCTGGTTCGGACGGCACGACGGATCATCGCCTACATCTTCGTTGTCCACGACGTCATACAGGTATCCGCCTTCGTCGTACCAGAAGCGGCGGTTGAATGACTGGTAGGCTTGCTCGGCGTGGGCGCTGATTTCAGCCGCTTCCGACCCGCGGTCCTGCCGGCGCAGCCAGCCTTCGATCAGGCGCAGCGCGTTGTACCAGAGCGCGTTGATCTCGACCGCCTTACCGCGGCGCGGCGTCACCACCCAGTCGCCCATCTTGGCGTCCATCCAGGTGAGCTGGTAGCCGTCCTCGCCCTGTTTCAGCAGCCCGTCCGATCGATCGACGCCGATGCCGAAGCGCGTGCCGTCCAGATGGTGCTGGATGATGTCCATCAGCACCGGCAGCAGGCGTTCGAGCGTGGCGTCGTCGTGCGTGAAATCCAGGTACCGCGCGATGGCGTGGAAGTACCACAGCGTTGCGTCAGCCGTGTGGTACAGGCCTTCCTTATCGCCTTCCGGAAAATAGTTCGGGATGAGGCCATCGCGAACATGCTGCGCGAAGGTGCGCAGGATCCATCCGGCTTCCGTCGCGCGGCCGGTGGTGAGCGTCAAGCCTTCGAGCGAGATCATGGTGTCGCGGCCCCAGTCGGTGAACCAGTGGTAGCCGGCGATGACGGTGCGGACTTCGTCTCCCGCGGCGCGGGCGCGGGCGATGTCTTCGGTCCGTCCGGTGGGGGAGATGACGAACTGGTCGGCTGCTAGGACGAGCTCAGCGCCGAAGGGTTCGCGCGCGGCGCCATGCGAGCAGGAGAGCAGCCGTCTCCGGCGGTCGCGCTCGGAACCGGACGCCGCCTGTGGCATGAGCGCCATCACCGTGTCCCACGATTCGGTAGACGCGACCAGCGTGGCATCGTGGCCGGTGTCGATGTCCACCCAGAAATGACCGGGACTCCACAGGTCTCCGCGGTAGTCGTAGCCGCGGCTCTCCTCGGTGCGGTACAGGATCTCGGTCATGCGCCGGCCGTAGACGGTGAACGATCCCTCTTCGCCGTAGAGGTACATGCGGAGCGCGGGCCAATTCTTGCCCAGCGCGACGATCTCGTAGCGATCGCTGATGGACGTGAGCTGGTAGCGATCGTCGAGCGCCGCGCTGACCGCGTCGTCGTGCCCGCGAAAGTGGATCGCAGGCCGCAAGCGCAGCGCGATCTTCGGCCCGTCCAGCAGCCGGTAGTTCACGAACACCGTGTTCTGCCGGTGCGCCATGAAGACGCGCTTCTCCAGTACGGCATCGCGCACGCGATACCGCCACACCGGGAGGCCGAGTTCGAGGCGGAACTCCACCAGGTGCTCCGCGCCATGCACGAGTAAGCGGCCGCCGCGCTCTTCGCCGCCGATGTCCACCCGCGATTTGTCGGCGAACTTCACCTGCTCCTGGATCTCGTTGAGCATCATCAGGCGACCCATGGGCGCGGCCTGCGCCGAAACCAGCATCCCGTGATAGCGCCGCGTCACCACGCCGGCGATCGTCCCGGACGCGTATCCGCCGAGGCCGTTGGTGACCAGCCATTCGCGCGTCACCAGCGGCTCGAGGTTCTTACCTGTGGCGACTCTTACCGGTTCCAATGGCACGGATCGGATCGGGTCTTTCATCACTGCTCCAGAGGCCCGGGAGCGAGCACGACGGCGCTCTCGCCGGGGATGCGCCATTCGTCATCGGTGTCCAGGTCAGGAGTTCCGAAGCCGCCGTAACGCGGATCTTCCGACGACCACAAAGTCTTCCATCGTCGGTTCACGCATGATGCGTTCGTCCCACTCGGACTCCGCGGCAAACTCGGCGGCGCCAGCAAAGGTTCGGGCACGCTCGCCAGGTGCAGGTCGCATCCCAGATTGACGATCAGCAGGCGATCGTCCATGTCGGGGCCGAAATAGCGCAAGGCGAAACACCGCGTCGTAAGCACCGCGCCGTCGCATTGCCCGCGCTCCTGGCGGCTTAGTACCGGGTCCTCGCGGCGCAAGCGCAGAAGGTCGCGATGGAGAGCATAGGCTTCGCGATGTGTCTCGCGTTCCCGGAAGTCGAGCTTGCAGCGCTCGAAAACATTGGGATCGGCGGGATCGTGCAGCCGCGACTGCATTTCCTCGCGTGCGATGTTCGGAAACTGCTTCAGGAATTCCGCGCGCCCGTTTCGCACCAGCTTCGCCAGTTCCGGTTTGTGGTCGGCGAAAAAGAGCCACGGCGCCGACGCAGCGAATTCCTGACCCTGGAAAAGCATCGGCGTGCCCGGCATCAGCAGGGCGAACGCCGTCATCGCGCGATACCTGCGTGGGCTGGTGAGTTTATCGATGCGCGCGCCGGTGGCCGAGTTCGCGACTTGGTCATGGTTCTCGATGAACTTCACGAATCCCGCCGGCGGGATGTCGAACGACGGCATACCGCGCCGCTTTTTCTGCCAGCGGTACCGCTGTCCCTGGTACAGGTAGCCGTACTTCGCGGCGGAAATGAACTCCTGCGGAGAGCCTTCATAGTCGCTGTAATACGCGTCGCGCTGGCCAGTAAGAGCTACGGTTGCGCTGTGATGGAAGTCGTCGTTCCAGAGCGCATCGAGGCCGAACCCGCCGTGCTCGACCGGACGTACCAGCGCCGTATGTTGCGGTTCGTTCTCGGAGACGATGAGCGTCGCGCGCTTGCCCCCGGCCCGGCGCACGGCCGCGCCGATGTCCACCAGGATGTTCGTCTTGCTGTCGTCGAACATCTGCTGCGTCGCGTCGAGGCGAAGGCCGTCCAGGTGGAACTCGTCGATCCAGTAGGCCGCGTTCGCGGTGAAAAACTCGCGCACGGGACCGCTGTTGCGTCCGTCGAAGTTGAGGGCTTCGCCCCATTCGTTCTTGTACTTCGAAGTGAAGTAGTCGGGCGAAAACTCGCCCAGGTAATTCCCGTCCGGACCAACGTGGTTATAGACGACGTCCAGGATCACGCCGATCCCACACCCGTGGGCATGGTCGACGAACCGGCGTAGATCGTCGGGTGCGCCGTACAGATGGGATGGCGCGAAAAGGTCCACGCCGTCGTAGCCCCATCCGAAGCGTCCGGCAAATTCGTTCACCGGCATCATTTCAATGACGGTGATGCCGTCCGCTGCCAATTGGGGAAGCTCACGCGCTGCCGCCGCCCATGTGCCTTCTCGCGTGAAAGTCCCGACGTGAAGTTCATACAAGACTTGGCCGGGCAGCCGAACGCCGGTCCAGGAGGCGTCGTTCCAGGCGAACTCGGAGGCGTCGACCACCTGTGACGGGCCGTGCGGTCCATCCGGCTGAAACCGCGATGCAGGATCGGGAAGCAGTTGCGAGGCGCCGTCGAGACGAAAGCGATACAGAGCGCCGGCTGTTACGCCGGGAGCGAGACCGGAAAAGTATCCAGTTTCTTCCGCCTCGAGCGCGACCGTCCGATGGCCGTCGTTCTCGAGGACGAGTTCAACTGTCTTTGCGGCCGGCGCCCACACACGAAAATGAACACCTTCCGGCGCGATTTCGGCGCCGACAGGGAGCCGCCGGCGCACAGCAGTGCCTTGCTGCAAGAGGGTCACGAATAGGTTTGTCGCAAGTTGAGGGAGAAAGGATGTTCAACAGAAACGGTGGAGAAAGTAAAAGAGAATACCTGCTCACTTCTTACACGTGCCGCAACTGCTCTTCGCTCATGCCGAAATAGTGGCCGACTTCGTGAATGACGGTGAGGCGGACCTGGTGGCGGACTTCGGCGTCGGAGTCACAGACGGCCTCGATGTTTTTCTGGTAGAGCACGATGCGCGCGGGGCCGTCCGGCAGGGCAAAGAAGCTGCGGCTCGTGGTCGGCGTGCCCACGAAGACGCCCAGCAGCAAACTTCGTGGGCGCTCGGAGCGGGGCGCGGGCTTGCGTTCCCGTTCCCGCTGTTCGCGCGGGACGTCCTCGACGATGACCGCGACATTCTCCATGCGCGCCAGGAATTCCGGTGGCAGGGAGTCAAGAGCGTCGGCAACGAGGTGGCGAAAACGTCCGCGGGTCATGTCCCCACCCTAGCAAAATAGGCTAGTGTAGGCCACCCGCACGTTTGCTATTCGTGTCCTGCGACCATGGCGAAACTAGCGCATCTAGAAGCGTGATATGCCGGACCCCGCGATCCAACTCGCGCCTGCGGCCGTTGACCTCGACGCCTACTGCCGCCGCATCGGTTACGGCGGCGAGTTGAAGCCGGACCTTGCGACTTTGCGCGCTCTCCACGAAGCCCACGTCGCCGCGATCCCGTTCGAGAACGTAGACGTGCTGCTGGAGCGGCCCATTCGGCTCGACACGGAAGGCTTACAGCAGAAGCTGGTCCGGAGTCGCCGCGGCGGCTACTGCTACGAGCAAAACAACCTGTTCAAGGACGTCCTGGACACGATCGGTTTCTCCGTCACCGCGCTCGCTGCGCGCGTGCGTTATGGCGCCACCGGCATCCGTCCGCGGACGCACATGACCTTGCTCGTTGATGCCGAGGGCCACACCTACCTCTGCGACACCGGTTTCGGGGCGCATGGATTGCTTGAGCCGGTCCTATTTGACAACGGAAGCGTAGCGGAGCTGCCGATCCTTTCGTTCCGGCTCAAAGAAGAGAACGGCGCCGTCTGGGTCCTGCAGGCGACGCTCGACGGCAAGTGGAGCGACCTTTACGCCTTCACCTTGGAACCGCAGGAGCGCATCGACTACGTCGTCGCGAACCACTTCACGGCCACGTTCCTCGAAAGCATCTTCCGCAACATGTTAACGGCGCAGTTAGTCGCTCGCGAAGAGCGCAAGTTGCTGCGCCAGGGGGTGCTTACCATCACCACCCCCGGCGGCCAACAAACTCGAACGTTACGAAACGAACCAGAAGCGCGCGCCATTTTGCGTCAGGAGTTCGGTATCGAGATCCCGGCCGGGCAAGCGCTTCCGGCGCGCATCTTCGCCTGAGCTTCGTCCGACGTTTGGCCTATAGCGCCCCATCCCACACTGGCCTTCCAGCATGCATCACATTCCAAAAGAGGCCAGGAGGAAGAAATGGTTCGTCGCGTTCTGTCTTTGCTTTTACCACTCATCCTTTCCAGCGTTGCCTTGGCGCAAACTACGGCGCTGCCGAGCTACGGGTCGCGTATCAATCCCAGCGATCGCATCGCGCGCGAGGTCATGCACGAGCTGCTCATGCTGCCGTACTACAGCGTCTTCGACGACCTCGCGTACAGCGTGAATGGCGACACCGTGACCCTGATGGGCGAGGTGGTGGATCCGGTGACGAAGTCGGACGCGGAAGCGCGTGTGAAGAAGATCGAAGGCGTGAAACGCGTCGTCAACAACATCGAGGTGCTGCCGCCGTCGCCCATGGACGACCGCATCCGCCGCGAAGTCTATCGGGCCGTTTTCGGGAGCGATGGCCTGTACCGCTACGCGATGGGCGCCGTGCCCTCGGTTCACATCGTCGTGAAGAACGGGCACGTGAAGCTGGTTGGCACAGTGGATAACGAGTCCGACAAGAACATCGCTGAGATTCGTGCGAAGAGCGTTCCCGGCGTGTTTTCCGTCGAGAACGATCTCCAGGTGGAAAATCAGAAGTCCAAGTAAGAAGTAATCACGGCGACCGGCTGGAAACCGGAAATGTTCCGCTACACTTCCAAGGGTGAGGAACTTTCTGTCCAGCCGGCCGTTGCGACTCCTGTTTGCCGCCAATTTTGTCTCGATGATCGGCAGCGGGATGAACTCCGCCGCTGTCAACTGGTACATCCTGCAGGCCACGCATTCCGAACAATTACTCGGAATCCTCGTCGTTGCGCAGGCGGTCCCCGCGCTGCTGCTGATGCCGTTCAGCGGTGTCGTCGTCGATCGTGAGGACCGGCGCCACCTCGTCATGGGCTTGGACGCCGCGCGCGGACTGTTGATCGTCTCTGTTGCCGTGCTCGCCTTGCGCGGCTCATTGCACGTGTGGCATCTCTTCGCGATGCACGTGCTGGTTTCCACCGGATTCTGGGTGTTCTGGCCCACCATCACCGCCCTGTTGCAGGAACTGACGCCGGAAGCGCAGTTCGCGTCGTCGAACGCGAAACTGCTGGCCGGCTTCCAGGGCGGATGGCTGGTGGCGGGCGCGATCGTCGGATTCGTCTACGGCAGGATCGGAGTCGGCGGGATCCTGCTCATCGACTTCTGCACCTACGTGTTCTCGTTCACTTGCTACCTGCTGCTGCGCAAGGGCCGTCACATCGTCGGCGAGCACCATGTCTCCGTGCACATCGACCATCCGTTCCGGCGCTTCTTCCACGAGGCCTATGAGGCGCTGCTGTTCGTGCGGGAGCGGCTGTCGCTGGCGTTCATGGGAGTGACGTGGGCATTCTGGGTCGGGGGCATGATGGTGACCGCAGTCGTGACCGCGCCAATCAGCGACCGCATCGTCCACGCCGGCGCGGTCGGTTACGGGTGGCTCAATGCGGGATGGGGAACGGGAGCGTTCCTCAGCACCTTCTTCGCGGCGCGGGCGATCCGGAGGTTCAGCGCGAAGCTGGTCATTCCGGTCTCGATGTTGGTCATCGCTGCGAGCTTCTACGTAGTGCCGTTCTCCACCTGGATCGGCGTGGCCGCGGCGCTGTACCTGGCCGGCGGAACGGCGCGCGGGATTGGCGGAGTGGCGCTGTCGAGCAGCATCATGGAAACCGTGCCCAAGCGTTTCATGGGCCGCGTGCAGACATTGTTCAGCCTGGGCGCGCTCGTCCTGCAATTAACGCTGGCGCCGGTGGTCGGGGGCATCGCCCACCACGTGGGGCTGACGTCGGCGATCTTCGTCATCGCGACGATGTACCTCTTCGCGGCATTCGCCGGCTGGGGCAGCGCGCGAACGGCGAGAACGCTCGCGGTCGTGGACGAAGTCGCCGTGTACTAGCCAGGCTTGCCTGGCGACACATGCCGGAACCCGGAACCCTTACCGCTTCGGCTGCCCGCCGTCCTTCCACTTCGGCTTGAAGTCGCTGTTCGCCAGCCACTCGACCGGTGACACGAACGACTGGATCGCGCCGGTCAGGAAGTTGAAGTCGAGGTGCGCGAGGTCGTCGTCGGGACGGTGGTAGTACGGCGGCGTGCCCCATCCCGCCGCGGTATGCGCGACCACACCCTTAAGCGCCAGCGCGTAGTTGTCGGAGCGCTCGAAGAAGTGCTGCTCGGGGTACGGGTCGGGCCCGACTTTCGCGCCGTGCTGCTGCAGAGTCGGGCCGAGGTCGGAGCGCTCCCATCCCGTGAGCAGCAGGACGCCCTTGGGCATCTTCGGATCCTGCGCGCCGATCATCTCGAACTCGATGTTGGCGACGAACTGCTCGAGCGGCACGGGCGGATGGTTGCGGAAGTAGTCGTCGCCCTGGCCGCCGGTTTCTTCGCTGCCGAAGCAAACGAAGTACACGGTGCGCCTGGGCCGGGGCATCGACGACAGCGCACGAGCAAGTTCGATGACGGCCGTCGTGCCGGAAGCATCGTCGTCGGCGCCGTTGTAGATGTTATCGCCGCTTGGATTGGGTCGGACGCCGAGGTGGTCGAGGTGGGCGGAGAGCAGCAACGCGCCGGCGGCGGAATCGCTGCCGTCGATCTTGCCGATGGCGTTGTAGGTGTACTTGGGCGGCTGTGGGACGGTGTGGACAGTCAGCGAGATCTCACTGCCGTCGGCGAGTTGGGACAGCTTCGCGAACGCATCGGCGGTGAGGACGGCGTTCGTGCCCGCGCGGCCACCCGTCTCGACGTCTTTCACGCGCATGGGGACACGCGTCTGGCCGCCGAGCATACGCTCGAAAAGCTGTTTGAGCGCCGGGGAATCGGGCAGCAGGACGACTGCGGCGGCCCCACTGAGGCGCTGCGTAGTCTGCATGACGGCGCGCTGGTCGTCCGGGAGGCCGGTGATGAGCACGGCCGAACCGGGCGCGATCTGCGTCTTGCCGACGTCAGCGGCGGCGACCTTCTGCAGCTTGCCGTGAACGCTTTCGCCGGATGAGGTGAGGAGGTAGAAGTCCGGACCTTCGTTGAGGGTCGCGCTTCCGGCCGCGAGTTGCGCATGGCTGTCGAGCTTGGGCGTGATGAGTTCGATGCGCTCGATGTAGGAGCCGTCGGGAGCGGCAGGCTTCACGCCGAACGTCTCGAACTTGGAGGCGACGAACTCGGCGGCGATCCACTCGTCGCGGGTGGCGCTGCCGCGTCCCTGGAGCGCGTCGCTGGCGAGGAAGTCCTCGTCGGCGTGGACCCACTCGGGCTTGACGACCCAGCCGCTCGGCTTCGGCGCGGCTTTTGGAGCCTTTTTTGGAGTGGGAGTTTGCGCCGCGACCGACAGGCAAAGGGCGAGAACAAGCAAGAGAGCGGGGGATCGACGAGCCATTCTGCGCGCTAGTGTAGCAGCCGGGAAACGGGACGGTGCAAAACAAGAGCCGCCACGGATCTGCACGGATGAACACGGATCAGAACGAACAGAGAAACCAGCCCGGAGCCTGTCCTGATCGAAGTCGAAGGGAGGCACGAGTTCATAGCCAGCGCCGCAGGCGCGCAAGTTCATAGCCCGGGACGTAAGTCCCGGGACGCGTAAGTCGGAAATTTGTTGAGTCCCGTCAGGGACGGCACGAGTTCGTAACAGTCTCGTAAGTCCTGGGACAGCGTCATCCCAATTCCTTCCGAGTCCCGCAGGGACGACAGAATCACTCCCACATTGCCAATAGCGTGCAGATGTGGGGTATGAGGGTAATTTGCTGTGGACCACCCGCGCTGCAAGAGGCGAACGCGTCCGCGTGAGCGGACGCGAAGATCGTAGCCCAGCACAAGCGAGTGCCGGAGGCATCGCGCAGTGCTGTGTACGCGTGTGATAGATGGAAGGAGTCCTATAGGGACGACAGAATTGGCTGGTGACCCATCTCTCACACACGACTAACGTTGCCACACATCTCGCTGGTATTGCGAGGTGTGGGTGAGGAACCCGCGCGCTCGGGTCACTCCCTTCCGCACCTCGTGCGCCCCTCTACTGGCCCACTTCTGTCCGATGCTGCAGAAATTTTTGGCGGCACGCCTGCGCCGCCGCGCGAATGGTGGTGAACTGCGGATCATCGCGGATACTGTTCAGTAAGGGATCGGTTTCGAACAAATGCGTTTGGCAGTACCGAGCAGCGACAGGGCGCAATATCTGGAGCGCCTCTGCCCGGTGACCGCAAATCGCCATCTCGGTGGCGACATCGTACTTTATCTCGGCATCGGCGATGCTGGCGGCATACTTGATTCGTTGTGCGACTGCACGGTCGATTTCCGGTCTCGGATGTTTGCCGATGCACGCCTCCAAAATGGTGCGGCCATATGGCGCGGAATCAAATGGGACCTTCTTAAGCGGACCGTTCAGTGCTTCTTGCGTCTTCCCCTCGCGCAGCAGAATTCGAGTCATGACTGCATTCGCATAATCCGTGTCGCCTCGTAATCGCACGTAACTTCGTGCCCGTTCGTAGTCGCCTTTGTAGAGGTAGACCACAGAACACGTTGCCAAGGTGGTCGCATTGGGATCGAGTTTTCGGGCCTCATCGCACTCGCCTGCCGCCTCGTCGAGGAGACCCGCGTAGCGCAGCACGTACGCGAGTACTTCGTGCGCGGATTCGCTATCGGGACGGCGCCGCACGAGTGCGATCGCCTGGTCGTACCCGAGGTTCAAGTCGCCATTCTCCGTATATTGCGAGGCGAGGAAAGTGGCGGCATCGACGTTGTTGGAATCGAGTGCCAGCGCCCGCTGCGCCGATTCCATGCTCTTGCGGGCCGATTCGGCGCCGCCATCGGAAAAGGCCGCGTCGAAGTAATAGCGGAGCGCAAGGGTCGCCCAGGCCGGCGCGAAGGTCGGATCGAGCTCCACGGAGCGTTCCAGGAGCCTGAGCGCCTGCTTGGTCGGAACGGGATCGACTCCTGCCGCTTTCCCGCGCAGGTAGAGTTCGTAAGCTTCCTGGTTTTTCGGTTGGTCGGCAGCATTGGGTTTCGTCTTGCCCAGTCCCAGTGCGGGCGCAAGTTCGTCTCTCAGACCGGTGTCGATTTCGCGTTGCAGTGCGATCAAGTCCTGCCTGTTTCCGTTCACTGTCTCGCGCCATACTAGCCGGCTGGTGCCAGCTTCCACGACCTCCAAAGTAATGCGGATGCTGTTGCTCTCCTGCAGGTAATGGCCGGTGACGACATCGTCCACGCGGAGTTCTTGCGCGACCCGCTGCGGGTCGGAATTTCCGTCGGCGTATTTGCGCGTCAGGGAAAATGGCCGAACCGCCAGGCCGGGGATGTAGCTCAACGTTCCAACCACCTCGTCGGGCAAGGCGAAGCGCAGGTACTCGGAAGTCGTATCGCCGGCCAGGTCCTGGAAGGGAAGCACTGCCACCCCGGTGAGACCGGCGTGCGCTGCGCGCGGCCTGGTTTCATGATTCCAAATCCACCACGATGCCGCAGCTGCTGCGATAACTACGGCGACGATGGTCCATCGCGTCCGCTGGCTCCCGGTGCGCCGCTGCGAACCCGCCGTGGATCGCGGTTCGGTTGCGCGCACTGCGGCATCGTCCCGCAAAACTCGCCGCAGGTCGACCTTCACCTCGGCCGCCGACTGATACCGCTCCTCGGGATCCTTGGCCAGACACTTGAGGATGATCTCTTCCAGCGTGTGTGAGATTCGCGGCTGGAATCGGCACGGCGGCGTCGGCTGGCCGTGAAGGATTTCGTCCACCATCGCGAAGGAAGTCTTGCTTTCGAACGGGAGTTGCCGCGTTGCAAGTTGGTAGAGAACAACACCAAGCGAGTACACATCGCTCAGCGCATTCGCGGTACGCCCGTGCAACCGCTCCGGCGCCATGTAGGGCAGAGTGCCCGCCAGATCGTTCACGGACGCGAGGCTCTGCGTTACGTCTTCTTCGTCCAAGCGCAGAAGGGCCGCGACACCAAAATCGAGCAGCTTGATCTGCGCCTTCGCCGAAATCATGACGTTTGCGGGCTTCAGGTCGCGGTGAATGATGCCGGCTTCGTGCGCATGTTCCAAGGTCTCGGCGATCTGCTCGCCGATCGCAATCACTTCGCTCTCGGGTAGAGCGCCGCCGGCAATCTTCTCAGCGAGCGTGATGCCCTGCGCGTATTCCATGACCAGGAAGTCCATTCCTTCCTGGGTGTCGAAATCGTGAACGATGGCGATGTGGGGATCGGAAAGCCGAGACAGAGTGAGGGCTTCTTTGCGAAAGCGTTTGCGAGCCGCTTCGTCGGCCAGCGCACCGGCGGGAAGGACCTTCAGCGCCACGTCACGGTCGAGACGTTCATCGCGAGCGCGGTAGACCACGCCCATACCGCCGGCGCCGATCTGAGCCAGGATTCGATAGTGCCCGAGCACCTTCCCAATGCTGATGGCCGGCTCTGGCATGACACGTATCGTAGGTCGGTAAAATTGGCCGGTCAAATCGCCGAGCGCCCGGGTGCCTCGGGTAAGGCCGCCTTTGTTCATCCGGTGCAGATCCGTGGCGGCTATTGTTTTCCACGGCAAAATAGCTTTCAGCTATACAGCGTACAAACGACTGAGCGCCTAAAGACTATAGTTCTTGACGCTGCCTCTTCCTGGCGCGACCATTGGATCTGTAATTTCGATCTTTGACAACTTAGCCGCACCTTGTGTGCCCTCGTACCTCGTCTGTGGGATTTCTTGAAATTCCGGGCATTTCTGTGGGACGTGTGGGAAAACTGGAGGGGGGTGCCTTGGGACTCAGGTTAACGCTTGAGTAACCTTTCGTCGCCCGTTGTGCCTCGGCCCGCAAGCCTCTGGGTTACCCAGGGTTACCCAGGTATCCTCAGGTTACCTGGAGTTACTTGGAACGCACCTAAGTCGCCTCTGGCCAGCAGCTTACCGTCAGCTTCCCCAGGTAGCAGGGGGGAGGGGGGTACCCACCCATGGCGTTAGCAGAATGGTAACGGACGGCAAATGGTTCCCATCGTTCGCGGTGGTCAAGCGCGTTCTAAGCGGCGGCGGTGTAGCGGCGCTCGATGGCGTCCTTCACGCGTTTCCGGCTCTCTTTGGGGTCGTGGACGTCGCGTTCGATCTCCGCAACTTCTTCGACGAGTTCGTCGTCCTTGATCACCCATCGCATCCAGGCCGAATACTCGCCCCGGCGCAGGTGGTGGAGCCACGTGTC
Source organism: uncultured Terriglobales bacterium (assembly GCA_964559835.1). GTDB lineage: Bacteria > Acidobacteriota > Terriglobia > Terriglobales > Acidobacteriaceae > DAISJI01. The sequence goes on along the minus strand of CAZLJE010000002.1, from coordinate 107,424 downwards.
ATCGTCGACGCCGTCGGCCAGTTGGGCGAAGACGTTGAGGTTCTGGGCGCGAAGGTTGAGTTTGCCTTCCGGACCGCGGAAGTAGAATGAGCGGTCTTCCGGTAATTCACCTTTGGCATATTTTCGGACGTGGCGACGGCGCTCAAAGCTCCCTTTGCTGGATTGGACGATCGCAACATGGGGCGGAGTCTTGCGCAGCCAAACGGCGGCGTGACCAGGGGGAAGATCGTCTGCCGGCAATGCGGACGGCGGGGCATCGCCGATGGCGTGGGCGAAATCGGTGATGGTTTTCGCTGACTCCCGTCCGACGGCGATCATGGTATCGATGGGCTGGAGTGCGGCGTTGGCGACGTAAGTGGGATGGACGCTGACGAGCACCATTCCTCCAAGGCTCTGCGGCAGCATGGCAGGCGCCGGGTCCCAGGCCGCGGGCAATAGGTGATGAGCTTCGTCGACGACGACCCAGTGCGGGCGTCCTCGACGGGCACGAAGCTCCAGCAAGCGGGGCAGCAGCCCGGCAAAGAACAACGGACGATCAGCGAGAGGAAGGGCGAGAAGATTGACGACGATATTGCGCGAAGGAACTTCGAGCGCCTTTTCCACTTCCGAGATGCCGGGGGCGTCGGACGGTGTGCCGACCATCACCGCACCGGGCAGACCGTCGTAATCGCCTTCGGGATCGATCAGGCAAAACTGGTACTTCTGTTCGATCATCTGCTCGAGCAAGGCGCTGGTTAAGCTCGATTTGCCGCTGCCGGACGGGCCCGACAAGAGAAGCGATCCGCGGGAGGGCGCGACGAAAACGGCGGTGTCGTCGGAAACCGTGTGTCCGATGAGCAGGCGGTGACGATGCGCGGTGTCGTCGAAAGAGCAGAGATCGTCGGCGATGATCTTCGCGATCAGTTCTTCCACGCCTTGACCTCGCGCGCCGGTGGTGACCCAGTCGGCGCGCTCCTTCAGCATGGGAACGGCATTGGCAACAGCAACGCCAAACTCGCAACTGGAGAGAAGAGCGTGATCGTTCTCGGCGTCGCCGACAGCGACGACGTTGTGGCTGGAGAGACCCATCTTCTCGAGAGCGGTCTGCAGCCCGGTCGCCTTGTTCACGCCTGTCGGCAACACCATGACTGCGCCCTTATTGAAGATCACCTGCATCTCGACGCCGGTGTCCTCGATGGCGTGGAGCACCTGCTCGGCAAATGGATGGCTTGTCGCCACGATGCTGCGTCCCACGTCGAATGGAATATTGCGGCGGCGCAGCTCTTCCAGGAAACGGGCCGAGGGAGGCTCGGCCAGTACGGTCTCGGTTTGAGTGGCCGGATCGAAGAGCAACGCGCCATTCTCGGCGACGACGTAGTCAAAGAGATCAAGGCGGGAAAACACGCGCTTCAGGTCAGGAAGGTCGCGTCCGGTGACGAGAAACAAACGGCGCCCGCTCTGCCGCAGCTGCTCAAGAGCGTGAATGGCGCTGTCGTCAACGGAGCCGTCGTGGGCGAGGGTGCCATCGTAATCGGTGGCGAGGGCGAGATAGCGCATCCGTCGTTAGATGCTGGCTGAGCCCCTCAACGCAGGGGGCCCAGAAATGGAAAGGCCCTGTGTAACGGGTAGGTTACACAGGGCTTGAACTTCATTGGTGCCGAAGAAGGGACTCGAACCCCCACACCCTTGCGGGTACATGGACCTGAACCATGCGCGTCTGCCAATTCCGCCACTTCGGCTTGGAAACTACATTTTACAGGCGCAAGGCACGAGGCACAAGGCACAAGGGCGAGGAGCGAGGCACGAGGAACGACACGAAGAAAAAAACAGAGCGAAGCGAACTGCATAGATCCTTCGCTTCGCTCAGGATGACAAAACCAGGGCTCAGGATGACAAAACCAGTGGATCCGGTTCAATTCACCGTCAGCGTGACGATGGTGGACTTGGCGATCGCGCCCGACACCGCGTTCACCGTGATGGTATAGGTGGCAGCGTGCGAGGATGCGGTCGTGGTGGTCTGGGACGTCGACTGGCTGGTCGTGCGCGAGCCGCCGCCGCAGGCGATCTGCGTGAGAACAAGCAGCGCCAGAATCATTCCGGCTGCAAGCTTCCGCCGCCGGCTGGCGAAGCCGACTAGTCCGAGACCCGAGAAGAGCATCGCGAACACGGGAGCGGTGCGCTGCAAAGCGGCCGTCTGCGCGGTCGTGACGGTGAGTTGGACCTGCGTGCCCGCCGCGTTCGGCGTCACGGTCGCGTTATTGAAGTTGCACGCCAGTCCGGCCGGAAGTCCGCTGCAGGACAGTTGGACTGGGTCGCTGGCGCCGACCTGCGCGACGGTCAACGTGTACTGTCCCGGCTGGCCGGAGGTGACGGTTTGTGCGGCGGGCGTTGCGGTGATGGTGACGTTTTTCTGAACGGTTCCGGACCCGGTTGAGCCGGTGGTACCTGAACCGGTCGTTGTCGAAGGCGCGACCGTGTAGCTGACTGCCGCCGACATCTGGTTGCGGATGGTCGGTTTCCCAACGGCCTGGACGTACAGCGAGTAGGTGCCCGCCGGAAGCGTGACGGTCGAAAGGTCGAGCGCGTGCGTGCTGGTGGAGAAGTCGCCGAGAGACGCGAGATTCTGGCCGTCGGTCGACGCGTACACGGTGTAATGATCGAGAGTGCTCTCGGCGGCGCCAGGACTCCAGTGCAACTGGCTACTCGAGAGCGAAGCGGTCAGGTTCAGGCAGTTATCGATGCCGCTTTCAACCTCGGTGCCTTCCTCGTAATCGTTCCACGTCACGAGTTGCAGGAAGGGAAGCTGGTTGGAGGCCGAGTAATACTTATTGATAGCGTCGAAGGTATTGAGCCAGGTCTGGCCGCACTGCTGATCGATATGGCGATCAGCGGTCCAGCTGGCGAGGGTGTCGTTGAATCCCTTCCAGACAGCGCCGTATGCGGGCAGGGCCGCGTAGGACGCAAGGCTGTTCGAATAAAACCAATCGAGCTCGGCGGTGTCGTCAAACCCGGCCGCGAATGGAGATTTGGGTTCCATCCAGACGAACCCGCCGGCGCTTTTGGCGGTTGAGTATCCGCCGAGGTTGCGGTGCACGACCGCGAGGTTGCCGGGCGTTTGCGTCTCGACGGCGTTCCAGTCGATGACGTTCCATCCCGACGCGCCGCCTGAGGGAAGCGCGAGCGTCTCGAATCCGAATTCCATCAACACCGGCCGACCGTTGGTCTTCAAAATCGCGGGCGAGGAAAAGAACGAATTATTTGCGGCGGTGAAGAGATTGGTGACCGCCGTGGTCGCGCTGCAAGTCGGGTAGCAGGAATGCCAGTTGAGGGCCCCAACGTCGATCTCCACTAGAACATTGAAATTTGGAGTCGCCTCGGCTTCGGCGATGAGCAGCTTTACGCCCGTGTCCTCGTAACTACCGGGGCCATACCAGTCAACGACGACGCCATCGATGCCGCGGCTGACCATGTCCTGCACCTGGCGGTGGACCTGGGCGGGGTCCTGCGAGCTATAGCCGATACTGATGTGGCTGCCGCTGCCCCACCACGGCTCGACGTGGGCGAAGATCCTGGTGCTCGCGCCGGGATACAACAGCGAGCGGATGGGGAGTTTACTGATGTTGCCGGCACCCAGGTTGCCGTCGGTCTGGGTGGTGAACGAGTTGGCGGCGCTGGTATTGTTGCTGGTTTGTTGCGAGAGCGTTGTGGTGGCGGGGAGCTGCGCCTGCGCCAGGATCGAGATCAGCAGCAGGGCCGTGGGTAACACCAATCTGCGCACTAGTCCTCCGTGCAGCCCGGCGCGGAAGCAGCGCCGGGACCGGGTTACGGGACAAACGTAAAATGCGCAAGCCGTAATTCTTGCGGGTGATGAAAAACGGCTGTTTGACCGTCGTTCGAACCGCGTTTGGCCTGCGCGTACCTTTGGTCACCTGAATTGTAGGGACTAGGGTGCCGATCCGGATTACTGCAAAGGGTCTAAGTAGCTGTAGTCTTTCGCCTTAGCTCCAGCTCAGGGGATAGTACGAACGGGCCAAGGCGGTCGGCGGTAGAATGGGTTGGCGGGGAAAAACTGTAGGGACGAACAACATATTCAGCTGAGCTGCACTCCAATGCGTAGCGCCACTGAGGGGTCGATCACGAGCGGCGCAGCATCAGCCCGAACCTGATTGCGGGCCCGTTCCTAGCGGGGCGGGGGGCGGAGTAAAACCTCATGCAAGCGCAGGCACGTATGGCGGAAGGTCCAAAGATGTCGCCGGAGTTGAATAAGCAGTTACGCACGCTGGCCCACGACCTGAGCAACTCCATCGAGACGATCATGCAGGCGTCGTATCTTCTGGCGCAGGCCAAGCTCGACGATACCAACAAGAAGTGGCTGGAGCTGGTGGACAACGCCGCGCGCGACGCTGCCCGCATCAACCGCGAGATCCGCGAAGTGCTGCGCGGGCAAGCCACTTAAAACCTGGCGCTGGGCGCAGGGCTTAGGGCTTAGGCGCCTGGAACATGGCCCATGGCGCATGGAACAACGCAAGAATCTGGCGCATGGCCGATGGCGCATGGAACAAACCATGAGCCATGCGCCCTGTGCCGGTTTACGTCCCCAGTAGCTCGCGCAAGGTGTTGACGAGAGAGGTGGGCCCGTTTTCGACGCAGAGGACCGCCTGGGCCGCTTCTGCACGCCGGATACTATCGCGATACAAAAGGACCACGATCGCCTGCGGGTTCAGCGCCCTCGCCATACGAATGAACTCCAACCGGTCTGCCTCCGGGATTGCATGTCCGATCACCAGGGCCGCGAAAGGCATCTGCCGTAACAGGTTTTCCGCTTCTCGGCGGGACCGCGCGGGATGGACGCGGTAGCCGCTCTGGCCCAGGTGCGAGCAACGTTCGTCGAACGTTTCCGCTACGTAGCCAATGCAGAGGACGGGAACACCATGCGTTCGGTATGCCTCATCCGTGTGATTCTTGTATGGGAACTGCAATGCCGTCTCCTCAGAGGCTGGTCTGTACGTTGAAGATCGGAAAACAGACAGGCTGTCGGAGAGAGATCTAGATACGACGTATCCCGATGAGGTCGATGATGCCGGAATCGGTCGCACAAAGGGTTTGCGCAGCCGGCAGGAAAGCACTGTGTAAGCGAGCGCGTAAAGGCGCAGCGATAAGCTGAGCAGCCAGGAGCAGCAAGGCACCGAATAACCAGAAAGCCAACGAAGTGGACTGGTCCGGGCGCAAAGAGCAGTCGTCCAGGTCCACGGCGGGAGAGACGCATACGACGAACAGGACGGCCATGAGCAGCCAAGCAAGTACCCGTGCTAGAGCGGTATGCCTCAGGAACGACCCCCACCTTCGTGCCGTGCGCGTGTTCATTGTTAACCCAAGGCGCGGCGGACGTCAACGCCGCCCAGTGCGCGCCTCCCCCGGCCCAGATTGCGAGCGGGCCCGGACCTCTTCCGACGTCAACCCGAATAGTGGCGGTGTTTCAACTCCCAGAAGGCCGAGATAAAGGTATATCTGACCGCGATGATGGGCTTCGTGCTCGGTCATGGCGCGAAGCCACTTCCATACAACGATGGAAGCGCCTTCGGGAGTGGTGCATCTTTGTTCGAAGCTCGCCGGATCCAACCCGCGCAAAACGGAGATGGTTTCCGCGTGCACCTGCTGCTGGAAGGCGAGCACGGCTTCCAATCCGTCGGCGAGTTCGCGTCCGTGGCCGTTGTAGCGGGACGGGCGCATGGCTGCGGTCTCGGCGAACATATACCGGTTAATGGCTGCCAGGTGTCGCACCAGGTCGCCGAGGGTAAACCGCCCCGGGGCGAACGAATGCTCAAGGTAGGCGGCGGGAATGCACGCGCTCACGCGCCTAGTGCGGTCATGATTGCGTTCGATACAGGAGATCCATTCGTCCGCGAGGGTGTGGGCCATATCGGCAAAGATGATCGACGAGGCCCTGCGGTCTCAATTCCTGGCGCAAATCAGACCAGTTGATGACGTTGCGCCATCGTGTGCCATTCCCGAATCGGATTTGCTGAAAAAAGAATGTAGCTGTTTGCCGTAAAGGGCTGTTAACGCTGGCGTATAATCCGCCCGCCAAAGCAATCGGCATTTCAATGCCGCGCACGAATGGAAGTGGAGGGCTTGTGAACTTCCCTACCCACGGCCACCGTTTCTTGGTTCTTACTTCACTGATTCTCATCGGGGCGTGCTCCGGCGCGCAGACCGTACCGAAGAATCCCGGTCTCGTGATACCTGATCGCTCGGCGCAGCGCGTGCCGAACCAGATGCTGGTGCGCTTCCGGCCGGAGGCTGCAAGGGCATCGGCGCGAACGGCGAAGGTGACAGCGAAGGTGCTTCGGCGATATTCCACCATGTCAGGCTTGCAGCTGGTGGAGTTGCAGCCGGGCGTAAAGCTTGACGACGCACTTGCGGTTTACCGCTCCGATCCGACCGTCCTGTATGCCGAACCGAACTACATCCGGCGGCACATGGACAACACACCCAACGATCCCTATTACCACGACCTCTGGTCGCTGCATAACATCGGGCAGCCGATCCTGTTCGATACACCGCCGACATCGGGACCGAAGGTAGCGACGCCCGGCGCGGACATCCACGCGCTGCAAGCGTGGGCCATTACAACGGGCAGCAGCGACGTCGTGGTAGGGGTGATCGACACGGGCGTCGATTACACGCATGAAGACCTTGCGGCGAACATGTACCGCAACACCGCGGATTGCAACAACAACGGTGTCGATGACGACGGCAACGGGTACATCGACGATTGTTACGGCATTGATGTCCTTAACAATACTGGCGATCCGATGGACAAGGTGTTTCATGGGACGCACGTGGCCGGGATCATCGGCGCGGTCGGAAACAACGGTATCGGCGTCACCGGTGTGAACTGGAACGTGAAGATCCTCGCCTGCCGTTTCCTCGATTGGTATGGCGGGACAGATGCCGGCGCGATCGCCTGCTTCGATTACATGGCCACCATGCACGACCTGGGCGTAAACATCGTCGCCACCAACAATAGTTGGGGCGGGTACGGGTACTCACAGGCCCTGTACGATACGATCGTCGAACAAGAGAAACGGGGCATACTGACGGTCGCCGCCGCGGGCAATGAACAGAACGATAACGATGGGCTGTATGGGTTGTATCCGGCGACGTACGCTTTGCCGAACATCATCTCGGTGGCCTCGACCACATTCGATGACTCGTTGTCGTATTTCTCGAATTTCGGCGCCCACACGGTCCATCTCGGTGCGCCGGGCGAGTGGATCTTGAGCACGACGCCCGCGAACACTTACACCGTCCTGAGCGGAACCTCGATGGCGACGCCGCACGTGACGGGAGTCGCCGCGTTATTGAAGGCGCAGGACCCGAAGCGCGACTGGGCGACCATCAAAAACCTGATCCTCGCCGGCGGTGATCCGGATCCGGGGTTGAGTTCGACGATCGCGCAACGCCGGCTGAATGCGTACGGCGCGCTGACCTGCTCGAATTCGGTGGTTCAGAGTGTGGTTCAGCCTTCGTCGTCGACTGCATTCGCCGACTCCGGCCAGGCGGTCACGCTGGCGGAGTTGAACACCCGGTGCGGAGTTCCGGCGGGCAATGTGCAGGTCACGGTGTCTCCGGGCGGGCCGATCACGTTGACCGACGACGGCGTCGCACCCGATCGATACGCGGGAGATAGCGTTTACTCGGCTTCGTGGACGCCCGCACAACCTGGGCTGTACACGCTGACGTTCCCAGCGGGCAAGCCGGTCACGGTGGTGGTGGACCCGTACTCGTATTCTTCGGCGGCGTATCAGTACCGGACGTTCACCGGCACGAAGCTGTCTTTGGCGGGCGACAACGTGGCCTGGATCGAGGCGCCGTTTGCGATCTCGTTCGGAGGCGGCGCGTACGCCGGCTTGTACGTCAGCGAAAACGGCTGGATGTCGTTCGATAGCTACGTGTCGTCGCTTGGGCAACCGATCCCTTATCGCTACGCGCAGACACTGGTGGCGCCGTTCTGGGACGACCTGGTGGCCGCGTCGGGGGGCGATGTGTTCTGGACGGCTACTGGCACAGCGCCCAACAGGGAACTTGTCGTGGAATGGCGAACGATGAGCCATGCCGGGTGTAAGACCGACGGTTCTGAAACCGTCACGTTCCAAGTGGTGTTGTTTGAGAACCAGCCGGATGTGCTCGTGAACTATCGCAATGCTGCGTTCGGGGGGACGTGCACGACTTCGGACCGCGGAGCTACGGCGAGCATCGGGATGCAGATGACCACGACGGTGGGCAAGCAACTCAGCCTGCGAACGGGGGCGATCCAGGACAGCACGGCGTATTTGTGGAAGGCGACGCTGCCGACCAATACCGCGCCTACGATCAAGGCCGTGAATCCAACGTCATGGTATGCGGACATCTTCGACACTTATATCGAACTGACCGGCACGAATTTCTCGCTGAACGCGGTGATGCTGGTGAACGGATCGCCGCGTGAAACGTACGTATTTACCTCCGGCGAATTGATCGCGATCCTCCGCGCCGCGGACCTGCCGACACCGGGTACTCTGCAGTTGTCGGTGTTCAATGGCCTGCCGGGCGGAGGGCCGTCCGCGGCGGTGCCGTTGCAGATCAGGAGCGATGATTTTCAGGTCACTGTGAGCGTGCCGTCGTTCACGATCAAGACCGGCCAATCGGCATCGGCAACGGTGAATGTGAATCCAAATCCGGTTTACAACGATGCGGTGACATTAACGTGCAGTGGATTGCCGGCGAATGCCACCTGCACGTTCGATCCCGGGCGGATCCTGCCGCTGGGCTATTCCGTGATGACGATCACGACCAAAGCGCCGACCGCCACCAGCGCCACAATTACTGCGCGATCGCGCAAGCCGAGTGGCTGGCCCCTGGCGACGATCGGAGTGTTGGCTGCATTTGGCATAGGCCGCTCCCGCAAGCGAACCGTTGCGCTCGCGATCGTTGCTGTGTTGCTGCTGGCTCTGTATTCGGGATGCGGTGGCGGCGGACCGACATCGACCACCACGACCACAACAGGAACGAATCCGCCCGTGACGCCGCAGGCGACGTCGACGACCTACACCGTCACGATCACGGGCACGTCGGGTTCGTTGACGCGGACCAGAGCGGTATCGGTGACGCTGACCCCGTAATCAGGCCGCTTCGGGAAGGGCGAAGTGGCGCAGACTGCGCAGGAAGTCCTGCGCGGCGTGATAGCCCTCAAGAGTGCCGACGTCCATGTACTTTTCGCCGCAATGCGTGGCGCGGACGGGGTTGCCGGCGTCGATGTAGGCGTTGAGCAGGTGGCCGAGGTATTCGTCCTGGCGGTGGCGCGCTTCCCAGAGCAGCTTGAGCTGGTGGAAGGCGTCGCCGTTCGCGGTGACAGCGCCCCAAATCCAATGCGAATGCGCGTCGTCCTGCTTGACCTCGACACGCTGGACCCAATCCTGCTCGTCGCAAATGACGGCATCGAAGGCCGACGCATTGACCACCGGAAAGCAGACGAGGTTCACGTCGGCGCCGCGGTTGTTGTCGAGCGCCTGGTGATAGGCGTTTTCGGGGAACCAGATGGTGTCGGGAAGACCGATCAGCACCTGTTCGGAGTGGCGCGCGAAAGGCTCGGCGCGAAAAAGGGCGTCGCACAAGCCGAGGGGTCTCTGCTGGACGACGTAGAAGATCTCGGCGGCGTAGTCGCGTTCGGCGAAGTACTTGACGATATCGGTCTTTTCGGCCGAAATGACGAGACAGATCTGGGTGGCACCGGCGGCGATCATGCGCTCGACGAGGTACTCGGCGACTGCCTTGGGCCGCTCTATGCCCCGGATGGGCTGGGAACCGACGGGCAGCAATTCCTTCGAGCAGCCGAGCGGTTGGATCCTCTCTCCGGCTCCGGCGGCGGGAATGATTCCGAGCATCTCGAGATCTCCTTCAGGCAACGGCCCCGGCGCGGGTCTGCGAGCCGCGCGCCTCGTCGAAATAGGTGAGCAACTCTCCGGCGCGACGTTCGCCGGTGTGCTCGTCGAGCGTGCGCTGTCGCGCGCGGCGGCCTACGCGCTCGAGTTGTTCATCGGTGGCGGCGAGCGCTTCGAGAACGTGATGGCTGTCGTGGGCGACGAAGATCTCGTCATCGTCGAAGAACGTGTGCAGGCCATTCCACCAATCGGTGACCAGCGGAGTTCCGCAGGCGGCTGCTTCGAAAAAGCGTCCGGAAGGGCAGTAGCCGAAGCGCGCCATGGTGTTGCGCGTGATGTTGAGAGTCAGGCGCGACGAGGAATACAACGCGGGATGCTCGCCGGGAGCCACATGGTCGAAGATGCGCACGTTGTCCGGCCATCGCCAATGCCGGGGATAAAGTGCCCCGGCGAGCGTGAACTGCCGGTCGGGACGTTGACGCGCCGGCTCCAGGAATAAGCGGTCGACCTTTTCCTGGCGGTCTTCGGCGTAGGTGCCCATGTAGCTGAGAAGGCAGCGGAAGTCCTCGCGCGCGGGCACGCGGGCGTGGACATCGGGATCGACGCAGCCCAACAGGGGACGCGCCAGGCGTGCGCCCCAGCGCTGCTGGAGTTCGTCGAGAATGCCACCGCCGGTGAAAGACAGATAGAGATCCCAGCCGGGAATCTGGTCGGCGCGGAGGTAGGGAACGTCGCCGGAGCCGAGGTTGTGCAGCGTGACCGGGGTGTCAAGATCGTAGAAGACGCGCAATGGGCGCGACATCGATAGCACGTCGTCGGCAATGCGCGCGCCGGACGGGCAGTAGCTGGCGACGATGACAACGTCCGATGCCGCGGCCTCCGCCAGCGCGCGATCCCGCACCTCTTCCCACGAAGGGTAGAGAACGAGGTCGCAATAGGAACACTGGTCGAAGTCGCGACGATAGAAGTAGTACTCGGTGTCTTGCTCGTAGAAGCTGACGCTGTGTCCGCGCCGGTGCAGCGCCTTGAGCAGCGCGCGGTACGGAGTGGCGTGTCCGTTACCCCAGGATGAGGAGATGGTCAGCCCAAAAATGATAATTCTCAAACCGGAACCCCGAATAAGAGCAAACGTACTTACGTTGGGATGGCAGTCGAGGCGGGGCTGTTGTAAGCCGGAAGGGAGGGCTGCGAGCAGGCGGAAGTATGCGTATGAAGTATTCCGTATGTCGTATTCCGTATTCCGGGAAGCAGCACCGGGATACGGAATACGTAATACGGCCGTAGACCTGGACTAGCTCTCGAGTTTCGCGTCCATGGTGATTTTAGCGTTGAGTACTTTTGAAACCGGGCATCCCGCCTTGGCGTTGTTGGCGGCAGTGTTGAACTGTTCCTGGGTAGCGCCGGGAACGCGGGCGCTGACCTGGAGATGAACGGTGGTGATGGCGAAACCGGCCTCCAGTTTTTCGAGCGTCACGGTGGCTTCGGTGGCGATGCGCTCGGGCTTGAGGCCGGCGGTGCTGAGTTGATTGGAAAGTGCCATGGAGAAGCACGAGGCGTGCGCCGCGCCGATCAGTTCTTCCGGGTTCGTGCCCTTTTCATTCTCGAACCGAGTGACGAATGAGTATGGGGCATTGTTGAGGACACCGCTGGCTGTCGAAACGGTGCCTTTGCCATCCTTCAGCCCGCCATTCCAAACTGCGCTTCCTTTGCGTTGCATTGTTCCATCTCCTTACGAGTGATAGCTGTGAATCCGTAAGCAGCGATAGTAAATGATGGCGGCTGCGTCATTATGAGACGTTACCGAAGATACTTGACGAAAGTTAAAAAAAGTTATGTCGCGAAAGTTAATTCGGGCGGTACACTGAGTCGCCCTGATCCCTAGTCGGGGTAAATCCAAAAGACAGAGAGAGAGACACGCCATGAAGTCTATTGCTACCACCATGCTTGCTGGTCTGATGATCCTCGGAACTGTTTCCGCCATCGCCTCCCCGAAGCAGCCGAAGGCGAACACAACTGGTTTTTCGGACGGAGGCCCCGCCCCGATGTGCTGGCCCGGCGACCCGAACTGCCCGCCACCGATTCCGTCCGCGAAGTAGCTGTGCGCCAACTTACGCCAAAAGATACGACAGGAGAGGGATGATGAAACTGATCACGAAGACGCTCATTGCCGGCCTGATACTGGCCGGAACCATTTCCGCGATGGCTACGCCGAAGGCAACGAAGACGGGATTCTCCGACGGCGGACCGGCACCCATGTGCTGGCCAGGGGACCCGAACTGCCCGCCGCCGATACCGTCGGCGAAGTAACGACAGTAACTCGGCCCCCACAATCTTGCTTGTACGCTGATGGAGAACGCGCTATTCTCACGTTCCGCAGGGGCATGGATGTGTGTCCGTGCCCCTGTGAAGACAGCCTATTATGCGCGCCCTCTATTACGTGCTCTGGATCGCTCCGGCGATTACGTTTTCGGTGCTGGCCTATGTCATGGTCCAGCGCAAACTCCGAAACTCGTATCCGTACTTTTTCGCCTACGCGGTCTTTCAGGTCGTCTCCTTTGCCGTCCAGTTCTCGACGTATCACGCCTCCAACCGGTACGCTTATTTCTTCTCGTACTGGACTGTGGCAGCACTGAGCATAGGCCTGGGTTTCGCCGTGATCTACGAGGTGTTCCGCGAGATTTTCAGGCCGTTCGAGGGGCTGCGCGACCTCGGCAAAGCCCTGTTCCGATGGGCCGCCGCCGTACTCGTCGTCGCGGCAGTGCTCATGGTGTTGATCACGGCAGACGCAGCCTTGAAACCTGCGATGGTTTTCGGTTGGTTGGTGGCGCTGGAGCGCAGTGTGCGTGTAATGCAGTGCGGCCTGGTGCTGCTGATGATCATCTGTGCGCCGTACGTGGGATTGCTGTGGCGGCACCGGGTGTTTGGCATCGGCGCCGGCTTCGGCGTGCTGGCAGCCATCGACTTGATCGCCGTAGCGGTATTCGGCCGCCTCGGACTATCCGCCCAAACGCAGATGTACTACAACCTGGCCAAGATGGCGGCATACAACATGGCCGGCATTACCTGGTGCACGTACATGTTGCGCCCCGAGCCGGCGCGCGGACCTGCGTTGCAGCTGGCGCCGAGCGAGCGCTGGAATTTCGCGCTGTCGGCAGCGATGCATCCGCAAACGTCGTCGCCTTCCTTGCCCCTCATCATGGGAGTGGTGGACCGCGCCTTCGAGAGAATTAACGAACGCCGCGGCAGCGGGCCCAGCCAGGCGGACCAGTAGAAGTAACAAGTACCAAGTACCAACAGAAAAACCGAGCTCAAGGCTCGGTTTTCTTGTGCTGTGGGGCTTCAGTAGAAATCAGAACAGCTCAGGAAAAATCCGCAGTTGCGGCAGATGAGCTTGCATTTCTGGTCCTCCAGCGGCGACGAGCAGGTCGGACAGGTGCGCATCACTCCGGCCGGGGAAGAGGACGGCTGTGCGTTCCGGCCGGTGTCGGCGTCTGCACGCCGAGGATCGCTCACAGCGATTCGTCCCACAGAAGCGCATACAGGTCCTCGCCGTTCACCAGCCGTTGCAATGCCCGCAACTGCGGTGGAAAGAAGAGGAACCCGAGCCGCTCGTGATAGCGGAAGCGGGCCAGCACGGTCTGGGGAATCGGACCACGCAGGTGCTGCTCGACCATCCGGTTGAGGTGAGCTACGTCGTTGGGCAGCATGCAGGGCCGCGGAGAAACCCAGGCGAGCCGCAGCAGCACGCAAAAGGTCTGGAACTCGACAGCGCTCATTTCGTCCCGCCAGCGTGGATTGAAGGGGAAGAACGGGAACGGGTTGCGCTCGACCACGCAGACACCCGGCCACATGGGGACCAGGGGTGGCGTGCCACCTTTCGGCAATGCAGCCTCCATCTTTGCGAATGCTGTAACGACAATGCTCCGACTGGCCTGTGGATTACAAGCGGGGATTTCGCTTAGAAGCAGTTGCCAGTTGTCAGTTGTGAGTTGTCAGTTGCCAGTCGCCGGTCACCAGTTGTCAGTGTTACCCTTTGGCGCATTTCCGGAGAATGTTTATGCGCATTCCTGCAATCTGTGCTGTGCTCGTCCTTTTGTTCACAGCTACCGTATCAGCGCAGAAGACCAAGCCGTCGCAGCCTGCACCGGCACAAGCGGCGCCGGTCACCACACCGCAGTCGTTGCAGGCGGAGCAGGTGCTGAGCGCCGTTCCGTTCCGGCTGATCGGTCCGGCGAGTCCCGCCGGACGAGTGTGGCAGATCACTGGCGTCGCGCAACAGCCGAAGACGTTTTACGTGTGCACGGCGCATGGAGGCGTGTGGAAGACCACGAATTTCGGAACGACGATCGAGCCGCTCTGGAATGCGCGCATGGAAGCGGCATCGTGCGGGCCGATTGCGGTCGCCCCGTCGGATCCGAATGTTGTGTGGGTCGGCAGCGGCGAACCGGCGAGCACGCGCGCCAACTCGCTAGGCCGTGGTGTGTTCAAGTCCGAAGATGCGGGAAAGAGCTGGTCGTACATGGGACTGCGCGAAACCGAAGAGATCACGGCGATCGTAATCGACCCGCGCAATCCTCAGACGGTCTATGTCGCGGCGCTTGGGCACTTGTGGGGACCGAACGCGGAGCGCGGCATCTTCAAGACTATCGACGGCGGCAAGACGTGGACGAAGTCGCTCGTCATTGACGACAAAACGGGTTTCAGCGACCTCGTCATGGACCCGAAGAATCCCGACAGTCTGTACGCGGCAGCGTGGCAGCGGATGCGGTGGGGCGACGGTGACATGACCGAATCCGGCCCAGGCAGCGGGATTTTCAAAACCACCGACTCCGGGGCGCACTGGACGCGGCTGACCGAAGGACTACCCGAGCAGGGCACGATGGCGAAGATCACGCTGGCCGTCGCGCCGAACAATACGGAGATCGTGTACGCGGCGATCCTGACCGGAGAGCCTGGCGGGGCGATCGGCGGAGCAGGTCCGACCCGGACGGTAATGAGCGGCGGCGTGTTCCGCAGCGAAGACGGCGGCTCGCACTGGACGCGCGTCAACGCGACTATGACCAGCTATTACTACGACCGGATCGTCGCCGATCCCAGGGACGACAACCGCGTGTGGATGCCGGTGTTCGACCTTCAGCGCTCCGACGACGGCGGGCGCACATGGGTCAAGCACAACATGAAGCACGTGCACAACGATCTGCACACGCTCTGGCTCGATCCGCACGATCCCAGCAACATGGCGCTGGGCGGAGATGGAGGCGTGAACGTCTCGGTGGACGGCGGTGAGAAGTGGATCCAGTCCGTGCTGCCGATCGCGCAGTTCTACGAAGTGGACGTCGACAACCAGCAGCCGTACTGGATCTATGGCGGCATGCAAGACACCGCGACATGGGCGGGGCCGTCGCGCACCTACGACAACGAGGGCATTACGAATCGCGACTGGATCAAGCTGCGCTTCAACGGCGACGGCATGGCCGTGCATCCGGACCCGCGCGATCCGAACGTGATCTACATGCTGCAGGAGTTCGGTAATTTTTCGCGATTGGATTTGCACAACTGGGCGCGGACGGAATTGCAGCCGAAGCAATCCGACAATCCCGAGTGGGCGAAGCTGCACAAGTTCCGCTGGGACTGGACGCCGCCCATGATTATCAGAGTGGACGAGATGCCGGAAGGGTCTCAATGCCAGAGATGTACACGAACGATCAGCTACATTGGCGCGAACTACGTTTTCAGGTGTCTACATGTTTCCGGGATGATTTCCGATTCAGAGCACCCTGAGCAGGAGGCCTCAAAATTTCGGGGCAAAGTCCTGAGTAGTTGTCAGGTCATCTCGCCCGACCTCACGCGCCAGCAAGAACGCGAAAAGCTCACGGGCGCGAAGGACAGCTATCACTCTTACGGCGCGCTGTTCTCGCTGGCGCAGTCGCCGAAAGACGCGAACGTGCTCTGGGCGGGCTCGGACGACGGCTGGATCCACGTTACGAAAGATGGCGGCAAGAACTGGACGCGCGTCGACCAGAACATCTGCGCTGTTCAGTCAGCGAAGGACAAGATGTGTCCGGTGGAGTGGGCGGTGGTGTCGCGGATCGAACCGTCGGTCACGAATGCGGCGGTGGCCTACGTTGTGCTCGATCGCCACACCCTCAACGATAAGCGGCCGTACATCTTCGTCACGGCGGATTACGGCGCGACATGGCGCAACATCAGCAGTAATCTTCCGGAATTCGGGCCGGCGTATATCGTGCGTGAAGATCCGGCGGCAC
This sequence comes from uncultured Terriglobales bacterium, assembly GCA_964559835.1. Lineage (GTDB taxonomy): Bacteria > Acidobacteriota > Terriglobia > Terriglobales > Acidobacteriaceae > DAISJI01. Next base: position 91,256 of record CAZLJE010000002.1, on the reverse strand, counting down.
CGAACTTACTCTTCGTTGGCACCGAGTTTGGCCTGTACGTGACTTTCAACGCCGGAGTCAGTTGGACGCGCTGGGACTCGAACCTGCCGGTGAGCGCAGTGCGCAGCATGGTGATCCAGCCGCGTGACAGGGAACTGGTGGTCGGGACGTTCGGGCGCGCAATCTGGATCGCGGACATCGCGCCGCTCGAGCAAGCGGCCGAGGCGACCGGCAAGCCCGCGTACCTGTTCCAGCCAAAAGACGCGGTTGCATACAACATCCGCTACACCTACGGGGCGACGATCGAAGAACTCAATGGCGACCTGTTCTTCCGGGCCGAGAATCCGCCGTACGGCACGACGATCTACTACACGTTGCGCGATCCCGTTCCCGGCGGCGTGCTGATCAATATTTCCAACCCGAAGAACAGCGTGATCCGCCGCATGCAAGGGCCAGGCACTCCGGGCCTGCACGCGGTCCAGTGGGACCTGGAGACCGATAAGGCGAAGAACGCGAAACCTGCGGTCGATCCGGTCACGGGCGACCCGCTGGAGACGTTGTCCGAGCAACAGGCGAAGCGTCGCGTGGAACCCGGCAAGTACTCGGTCACGCTTTACATCGGAGCGACCATCCTGACGCGCAGCCTGGAGGTAAAGCCCGAGGACCCGTCGGGAGTGAAACTCGTGCTGCCGCGGAAGTAAAAAATTGTAAACACTCGTGGGGCGATATTCGTCCTTGCTGATGCAGGGTCCGCCTTCCGAAGTTAGCGAATGCGCGCCAATCGCGGACGAACTGAACATGCGGCCTCAGCGAAGTCCCTGAGTTTTGTCGTAAAACGGCATTAGTGCCGTCGAATCAAACATCTGGGGTTTGTCTCTGCTGTTAATCCGATAGATAATCAGAGAAGCAGCCGTAGTTTCTCCGCTTACCGAATTGCATTTCGGGCGTCTATCCGGGTGCTCTGGTCAGCGGGTTAAGAGTCGCTTCAGGCGCCTTACCATGTGGGTCCGGTGTCTGTAACAAAACCTGGGTGCCACCAGCTACACCGTCAGCGCGATTCGTTGTGCAGGGTCGTTGGGAGACAGAGTGTCCAGTTCGAGTACGCAAATATTGCAGAGCGTGGCGACGGAGCTGCCGGTCAGCGCGCCGCCACCTGTGGTAGAGCCTCCGGCGGTGCCGGAGAGTCCAGTCCCTGGCAAATCGAAGAAAAAATGGTTTCTGGCCGCGTCCGCCGTGGTTCTGATCGTCGCCGCGTGGGGCGTCACGCACGCTCTCCGCGCCGGCTCCAAATCCGAGACGGCGCAAACGATCCGCACTGCTACCGTCGTGCGCGGCGAGTTCGTGCGCACGCTGCGCGTGACCGGAACGACCGAAGCGACGCAGTCCTACATCGTAGCCGCCCCTACCCTGACCGGCGGCGGGCTCGGTTCCCTCATCATCACGCACATGGCGCAGGCCGGCGCGCGAGTGAAGAAGGGCGACCTGCTGGTGGAGTTCGATCGCCAGGCGCAGATCAAGAACGCTCTCGACAAACAGGCTGAATACGAGGACCTGGTCGAGCAGATCAAGAAAGCCCAGGCCGACCAGGCGATCGCGCGGGCGAAAGACGAGACCGAGCTGCACACCGCCGAAGACGCCGTCAAGAACGCCGAACTGGAGACGCGACGCAACGAGGTGGTCTCGAAGATCGACGCGGAGAAGAACCTGGCCAATCTCGAGGAGGCCCAGGCCCGGCTGAAGCAGTTGCAGGAAACGTTTCAGTTGAAGCGGCAGGCGAACCTGGCGGCGATCAAGGTGCTGGAAATCCAGCGCGACCGCGCCCGCGCCGCGATGCAACACTCGCAGGACAATTCGGAACGCATGGCCATCCGCGCGCCGCTCGACGGGACCATCGTCCTCAACAGTATTTGGAAGGGCAACGCGCCGGGAGAGATCCAGGAAGGCGACGAAGTCCGTCCGGGCGTGCCCTTCATGCAGGTGATGAATCCGCACTCGATGCAGGTGCGCGCCCGCATCAACCAGTCGGACGTGCCGTGGCTCGACGTCGGGCTGCCGGTGCGGATCCACCTGGACGCTTATCCCGGGATGGTGCTGCCAGGCAAGCTGCAGAGGCTGGCGGCGATCGGACTGACGAGCGGACTCTCGACCAAGGTCCGCACTTTCACCGGGCTATTCGACATCGAAGGCTCCGACCCGCGGCTGATGCCGGACCTGTCGGCGGGCATCGACATCGTGCTGGAGAAGATCGGGAATTCGCTTATCGTTCCGCGGGACGCGCTGTACATGGATGCGGGCGGCGCCTACATCTGGGTGCAGCGCGGACAGAGCTTCGAGCGCGAAGCGGTGAAGCTGGGCCCGATCGCGGACGATGAAGCAGTCGTCCTGAGTGGCGTGAATGCGGGTGAAGTCGTTTTGCGCAATCCGCAAAAGTCGCAGCAGGGAAGGAAGTAAGCACATGCGGTTCGCCAATTTCGTAAAGCTGCATCGGCTGCTCGCGGCGACGGTGGTGATCCTGCTGATCGCGGGGACGACGGGGATCGTGCGCCTTGTCCGTGCCGAGGGCAAGGTGCCCACGGTCGAGGTGAAGCGTGGCGAGTTCACCGAGAACCTGCCGATCCGTGGCGAGGTGAAGGCGCAGAAATCGATCGTGCTCACCGCACCGTCCGGCACAGGTCAGATCCAGATCATCAAGATGGCGAAGACGGGCGACCCGGTGAAGGTCGGCGATGTGGTAGTGCAGTTCGATCTGACGCAACTGCAGAACCAGCTCGACACGCGCCAGTCCGACTTGAAGCAGGCCGAACGCGAGATCGATGGCGCCATCGCGCAGGCGAAGATGACGGAAGAGCAGGACGCCACCGACCTTGCCAAAGCGAAGTTCGACGTCCAGCGCGCCCAGTTGGAAACGGGGAAGCAGGAGATCCTGTCCGATATCGACGGCGCCAAGGCCCGGCTGACGCTCTCGGACGCGGAGCAGACGCTGCGCGAAGTCGAGCAGAGGGTGAAATCGAACAAGTCGGGAGATGCCGCGCTGATCGCGCAAAAACGGTTGAAGCAGCAGAAGGCGTTGTTCGACGTCAACCTGGCAAAGACAAACATCGAGCGCATGTCGTTGAAGTCTCCGGTGGCGGGGATCGCGACCGTATTGACGCACTGGGCGGGTCCCAACCAGCAGCTGGAGTGGCGCGAGGGCGATTCGGTATGGCCGGGTGCGGGCGTGATGGAGCTGCCCGACATGGATACGATCCAGATCGCCGCCCGAGTCGACGAGATCGACCGCGGCCGGCTGGCCGTCGGCCAGCGCGTAAGCGTCCACGTGGATGCCGTGCCGGATACGGAGTTCACGGCGGAGATCGCGGAGATCAGCCCGCTGGCGAAATCGGATTTTTCCGGCTGGCCGGTGCTGCGCAACTTCGACATCCGCATGAAGCTGGACAAGCCCGACGCGCGCCTGAGGCCGGGCATGAGCGCAAGTGCGCGCATCGCGGTGGATAGCATCAAGGACGCGATCATGATTCCCGCCGAAGCGTCTTTTCAGAAGTCGGGAGGCACGGTGGTTTATGTCGCCAAGGCCGGCGGCCGCTATGAGGAGCGGACGATCGAAGTCCTGAAGCGCAACGGCGGAACTATCGCGGTCGCGAACGGATTGAAGGCCGGCGAGAAGATCTACACCAAGGACCCGACGGTACAGGCCGAGGAAAAGAAATGAAGTCGAAGAAGCTCGTGCGCAACGTCGTGATCGTGGTGGCCGCGCTGGTGGTGCTGGCGGCCGGGGTGCGCGCGGCAATGATGCAGTTCCGTCCCGCGGAGAAACAGCTTCCGACGGCGCGGGTGAAGCGCGGCACGCTAGAGATCAAGGTCTACTCGCGCGGTGAACTGCGTCCGACCAAGAGCATCATGCTCATGGCGCCTCCAGTGGTCGGCGGCGGTGCGCTCCAGATCGTGAAACTGCTCAAGACCGGGACGCGCGTCAATCCGGGGGACGTGGTCATCGAGTTCGATCCCAGCGAGCAGGAGTACAAGCTGGAGCAGGCGAAGTCGGGATTGGCGGAAGCCGAACAGCAGATCGCGAAATCGAAAGCGGACGCGGCGGTCAGTGCAGCGCAGGACAAAGTCGGGCTGTTGAAAGCGCGTTTCGACGTGCGGCGCGCGGAACTCGATGTCAGCCGGAACGAGCTGCTGTCGAGCATCGATGCACAAAAGAACGTGCTGGCGCTGGACGAAGCCAAGCGCCGGCTGGCGCAGTTGCAGCAGGACGTGAAGTCGCGCGTGGTGTCGAACGCCGCGTCGCTGGCAGTCCTGGAAGAGAAGCGGAACAAGTCGCGCCTCGACATGCAGCAGGCGCAGCAGGCGATCGACAGCATGCACGTGAAGGCGACGATCGGCGGCGTCGTCGCGATCAAGGACAACATGGACGCGATGGGCGGCTTTTTCTTCACCGGCATGGTGTTGCCTGAGTATCGGGAAGGCGACGTCGTGCGCTCCGGGCGTACTGTTGCCGAGGTGCTGGAGACCGCCGACATGGAAATCAAGGCAAAGATCACGGAGAACGACCGCGCCAACGTGAACGTCGGGCAGCCGGTCGAGGTCAAGATAGATGCCTATCCGGGACTGGTACTGCCGGGGAAGGTGAAGTCCGTCGCCGGGCTGGCAACCGGGAACTGGTGGAGTTCGGACGGGACGCGCCGCTTCGATGCCTCCTTCATGATCGAAAAACCCGACCAGCGCCTGCGTTCGGGGCAAACGGCGCAGGTGACCATCGCAGGGCAGGAGATCAAGGATGCGCTCTTCCTGCCGCGCCAGGTGCTGTTCGACAAGGAAGGCAAGCCCGTTCTCTACGTGAAGAACGGCAACAAGTTCGACGAGCGGGAAGTCAGGGTCACCCACCGCACCGAGAGCCAGATCACAGTGGAAGGGTTGAAAGAAGGCGACGAAGTGGCATTGGTCAATCCGGAGAAGGCCGCGACCGGCGCGAAGACTGGCGCGTCGCAGCCGTCGATGGGAGGCTCCCGGTGAGCACCGCCGCGATCACTAAGAATCTGTTAAATCCGAGTTCGTGGTCGCAGTACGTGCCGGACTTGCGGCTGGGATTCCAGAACCTGCTGCTGCACAAGCTGCGCTCGCTGCTCACGATGATGGGCATGATCTTCGGCGTGGCGGCGGTCGTGTCCATGATGTCGATCGGCGCGGGCGCGCGCCAGCAGGTGATGGCGTTCATCGAGCAACTCGGCGTGCGCAACATCCTCATCGAAGCCAAGGAATCCGTTTCCTGGGACGACCTCCAGAAGGTCCGCAAGATCTCGCCCGGCCTGACATTCCAGGATTATCGCGTCATCAATGCGAACGTAAGCGGGATCGCGGAATCGACGCCGCGCAAGCGCTTTGTGCCGTCCAAGATGATCCCGAAGCCGCAGCGCGACACGCCCACGGTTTACGGCGTGCAGCCGAACTACACCCGCATTGCCGGGCTGGGCGTCGTGTCGGGGAGGTTTTTCGACCAGGACGAGACCGACCGCGCCGCGCCCGTTGCCGTGCTGGGCCAGGCGGCGCGCCAGAACCTTTTCGGATACGAGGACCCGGTCGGGAAGTTCATCAAGGTGAACGAGCAGTGGTTCCGCGTGATCGGAGTCGTAGGGCCGATGTTGAGCGCGTCCACTCCGATCGAGGGCGTACCCACGCAGGACCTCAACAACCTGATCTACGTCCCGCTGTATTCGGCGGTGAATCGCCTGGAAGACGTGCGCACCGAGATGAAGGACGAGATCGACGGCATATACCTGCAGATGAAGACGTCGGACGACACGGCCGAGACCTCCGAGGTGGTGCGCAGCATCCTGAACGCGTCGCACCGCGAGGCCGGCGACTTCCAGTTGATCGTGCCCGCCGAATTACTGGCCGAGCAGCGACGCACGCAGCGGATCTTCGACATTGTCATGGTAGCCATCGCGTCGATCTCATTGCTGGTGGGTGGCATCGGGATCATGAACATCATGCTGGCCAGCATCCTGGAGCGCACGCGCGAGATCGGCGTGCGACGCGCGATCGGCGCCCGCAAGGGCGACATCATCCGCCAGTTCCTGGTGGAGGCAGTGCTGATCTCGTTCTCCGGCGGATTCATCGGCATCCTCTTCGGATTCGCGTTGTCGCGAGCGATCGCCATGCTGGCGGGCTGGTCCACCATCATGACGTTCAGTTCGATCGCGCTGGCGTTCGTGTTCTCCGTCTCCGTCGGGTTGCTGTTCGGCATTTATCCGGCGCGCAAAGCCGCGCTGCTCGATCCGGTGGAAGCGATCCGGTACGAATAGGGCTTAGGGCGCAGGGCGCATGGCTCATGGCCGAAGGCTCAACGCTCAAGGCGCAAGGCTAAGCGGTAAGACGCAACATAAGGGAATTCATATGGTCCGTCGGTTCATCATTTGCTGTTTGGTGTTGTCGGCAGCGGCTGCGGCGCAGACGTTTCCGCAGCCGTCGTACTTTCAGAAGTTCTTCGTCAAGCCGAATCGCAATATCCAGATCGCGCCGGTACCGACGATGGACCAGTTCGTTGTCAACGGCAAGCTGCGGCTGTCACTGGCGGACGCTATCCAGTTGACGCTCGAGAACAACACCGACATCAAACTGAACCAGCTTCAGCTCGATGTGGCGCGCTTCAACTTGAACCGCACCTACGGCCCCTTCGATCCGGTACTGACGTCGCAATTCTCGCCCGCGCGATCGACCTCGCCGGCGACCTCGACGCTGCAAGGCGCGAACACGCTGAGCAGCCTATCGCAGAGCTTCACGTCGGGTTATTCCCAGCTGTTCCAGAGCGGCACGCTGTACAACGTAAGCTGGAATGCCAACCGGTCGGCGACCAACAGCAGCTTCGCGACCCTGAATCCGAGCATTACGTCGGCACTCAGCGTTTCGCTGACGCAGAACCTGCTGCGCAACCGCGGATTCTTCGCGAACCGCGCCCCGATCGTGATCGCCCAGCGCAACCTGAAGCAGACGCGCTCGAATTTCGAGGCGGCGGTGATGGATTCGATCCTGCGCGCGATCAACCAGTACTGGGACGTCGTGCAGGCGCGCGAGAGCCTCAAAGTGACGCAAGTGGCGCTCGACATGGCGGAGGCCACGTATAAGCGCAACAAGCGCGAACTGGAACTTGGGGCGCTGCCGCCGCTGGACATCTACCGCTCGGAATCGCAGGTGGCGCAGCGGAAACTGCAACTAATCCAGGCGCAGTACTCGCTGAAGCAATTGGAAGATGAGTTCCGGCGCACCATCGGCGCCGATCTGGACACGCGCCTGTCCGTGCTGGACCTGGAATTGACGGAGTCGTCCGTACCAGGCGCCGACATGGAGACGGTCGACGTGGTCGCGGCCATACAGCAGGCGTTGCAGTCGCGGCCCGAGTTGGACGCATTACGCCAGCAGGAGGCGAACGACGATACCAACATCCAGCTCGCGCACAACAATCTTCAACCCGACCTGTCGGTCAGTTCGTTCTATGCGATGAACGGCGTGGGCGGCAACCAGCTCAGCAGCGCGTCCGGAACGCCCGTGGTGATTTCGACCGGAGGCCTGGGCGACGCTCTGGACCAGCTCGGTTCCCGCAATTTCCCCGGGTATGGCATGACCGTGAGCCTGCGCCTGCCGCTGCGGAACCGCAGCGCCGAAGCCGACCTCGGCAACGCGCTGGTGAGCAAGCGGCGAAGCATGTACCAGGTCCGCCGCCAGGAACAGCAGATCACCATCGACGTGAAGCACGCGGTCGATCAACTGGAAGAAGCGAAGCTGTCGGTTGCGGCGGCGAAGCTGGCGCGTGACCTTGCGGAAAAGAACCTTCAGGCGGAACAGCGGAAATATGAATTGGGCGCGGAGACGATCTTCTTCGTGCTCGATGCGCAGACACAGCTGTCCAGTGCCGAACAAAGCCTGGTGCAGGCGCAGATCAGCTACCAGCGAGCGGTGGCGCAGGTGGACCGCGTGACCGGACAGTCCCTGGCTAAGAACCACATTCAGCTAACGCAGTAGACGGCGCATCCGCGGGATGCGAACCCGCGGACGTTGCCGCGGGACGCCAGAGGTGCGAGCCGATCGCGGCATCCGCGGGGCCGAGCTTCCGCACGCGGGTGATGACCCGCACGCCACCGTTGCGTACGACCAGCACGATGTCGGACTCACGGACGGTGCTGATCCGGTGCGCGATCATGAACGTGGTGCGCCCGCGCATCAGTTCTTCCGTGGTCACCATCATCTCGGCCTCGGTCTGCACGTCGATGGCGCTGGTCGGCTCGTCCAGGATGAGGATGGGCGAGTTCTTCAGGAACGCTCTTGCAATCGAGATGCGCTGCCGCTGACCTCCGGATAGTAGCGCGCCGCGGTCGCCCACCTTGGTCTCATATTGTTGCGGAAGCTTGTCGATGAATTCGTCGATCCCGGATGCGCGGGCAGCGGCCTCGATCTCCGCGGCACTTGCACCCGGCTTGGTGAATGCGATGTTGTCGGCGATGGACGTCGAGAAGAGCACAGGCTCCTGCAGCACGATGCCGAACTGTTCGCGCAGGTCCGCAAGCCGGTATTCGCGGATGTCCACGCCATCCAGGAGGATGCGGCCCTCGCCGACCTCGTAGAAACGTGTAAGCAGGCTTACGAGCGTGCTCTTACCGGACCCCGTGCGGCCGACGATGCCGACGCGCGCTCCCGCGGGAATGTCGAAGGAGACGTTGTTCAGTACTTTGCGCCCGTTTGGATAGGCAAACGACACGTTCTGGAAGCAGATCGCCCCGCTCGCGGTTTTGAGCGGACGCGCGCCCGAGACATCGAGCGCCTCCGGCACTTCGTCGAGCAGCGAAAAGGCGCGCTCTACGCTTACCACCCAGGCCTGCAATTCGGGGATCTTGCCGCTGATGGTGCGCAGCCGGTCATAAAGCTGCGCCATGTAAGACATGACCAGCAACAGCTCGCCGAGAGTGAGGGCGCCGCTCTGAACGTGCCGAGCGCCGACGAGCAGGGTCGTCGCGGTGCCCACGGTGATCAGGAAAGATATACCGGTATGAAAGCCCGCCTGCATACGTGCCAGGCGCATCTGGCCGCGCATCCGGTCCTCGGACCGGCGCTGGAAGCGCTGATCCTCCTTCTCCTCGCGACCGAAGGCTTTCACCAGTCGTACTGCTCCGAGCACCTCGTCGAGCACCGACATGGCGGAGCTGTCCAGCGCCTTCACCTCGTGCCATTGTTCATGCGCCTGCCGGCTGGCCCTGCGCGCTAGCCAAAGCAGTAACGGCGAAATCACGACGGCGATCAGGGCGATGATGCGGTCGATCTTCGCGGTCACGTACACCATCGCGACGAAGGCGACGCTCGCATTCACAAACGGCACCATGCCCTGGATGGTGACGTACTGGATCGCTGGAGCGTCGTGCTGTATGCGGTATGCGGTGTTACTGCTGCCGGATTTTTCGTGGTAGGTCAGCGACAAGCGCTGCGATTGCCAGAAGAGCTTCGACCGGAATTCAAAGACCAGCTTTTCGCCCGTCCAGGTCTGCAGGAGCCAACTGGCGAGGCCCTGAAGCTGCATCAGCAAGCCGATCCCAAGGAGGAGTCCGGCGGCGAGGATGAGGGTTGAAGAAGCGTTGTCGGAGGGCCTCAGGAACCTCAGCCATGCGGGAACCGGGCGATGGCCGATCACGCTGTCGACCACGATCTTCAACGGCAACGGCAGAAGCAGGTTCAATGGAACGGCTACCAGGCTGAGCAGGACGATGGCAGCCAGGTGCGGCCAGCACGGGCGGACCTCCTGGAGAATGCGGCGGTAGATCCCGCGCGCGGGCGGAGGTGTGGAGTTATTTTGTGCCCGGATGCCCTGCTTCACTGCCTCAACCCGCCGTCTGCGTCACCTTGAAAGGTGTTTTTGGATTGCAATCGCCTTTACATGCCAACGTACGCAGAAGGTAAGTAGATGCCAAGTGCAAAACTGAGTTTTTGCGACTTTCGTAACAAAAAGATCGGATAAAAAACCAAGCCACGGATTTCACGGATCAACACGGATTGTTTTTCTTTTTCTTGATCCGTGTTGATCCCTGAAAATCCGTGGCCGGTTCTTCAATCGTCGATTTGTGAGATCTATTGTCCGGCTACCGGTTTCTCTCCCGCGGTCTGATATCCCGCCTGCTGGATGGCATTGAACAGCATCTTGAATGTGCCTTCCGGCTGGGCACGGTGCTGCACGCCGAAGCCGAACATCACGACCTGCCCTTTGCCGATGCCGAACTGGACGGCCGCGGCCTGCCGCTCCAGGGCCTCGCCGCCACGCAGATATCCAGAGAGAAGAATGTCTTCGACGTCGGTCGGGTAAGTGGCCAGGATGGAGCGCTTGATGTCGGGCGCCGGGTTCGCCGTGCGGTAGGCGATCGGCTCCGTCACGAACGCCCCAATCTGCTCCGGCATGCCGTAGGAGATGGGACTGGCGGTGTCGACATTCATGCGCAGGATGGAGCCGGGGACGGTGAGCTCACTGGCGCGCGCGACGGAATTCACCACCGGCACGTTGAACTCATCGGCCACCAGGTCGCCCGACGCTTCGAAGGTGATCAGGGTGCCGCCCTTCTCGACGAAATCCTTGAGCGCTTTGACGCCTTCCTTGCCGATACCGCCCTGGTATTCCGGCGGAAGTTCTTCGAAGTACTTCATGGCGCCGTCGCGCTGGCGGGGCTTGCCGTCGACTATGGTTTCCTTGCCGACGTCGGGCAGGATGATGACGTCATACGCGGCGTTGAGATTGCCGGCCTTGACCGCTTTGTTATCGAGGTTCTTCATGTTGAAGGCGTACTGCTCGAGCACCCACCGCGTCCAGCCCTCATCCATCGATGCCAGCCACGGCTTGAAGAGGCCTACACGAGCTTCCCGCATTTGCGACACCGTGACCTTGGGGCGTTGCGCCAGCGCTTCGAGCTTTACGTGGTACTTCTCTGCCAGCGAGGCCAGATTGTCCTGCTTGTCCAACAGGAAGGTACCGGCGGGATAATTGGTGTTGCCGTTGTCGAAGCGCTCGCGCGCAATGGAGACCGCGCCCTTGTTGTGCAGAACCTCGTTGACCAGCTTCACCGAATTGTTCTCGGCGTGGTTGAGGGCATACACAGGACCGTTCCCGACGACCTCGCCCTTCGGCCAATCGTTATCGCCGATGGGGCGCATGCCGGCGGCCTGGGCAATCCTGGTTTTATCGACTTTGACATCCATGAGCAGCGGCAGGGACCAAGCGGTGACATCGTAGGGACGCAGCGGTTGCTGTCCCTGCGCGACGCGCACCTGCGGATAGCGCTGCGTGCCCAGCATCTCGTTGACGAACTTGCCGTAGGGCTGGGCGGTGGGAACGAGAAAATCCTTGCCATCCGCCGAGACCATCACCTGCACACCATGCGCGCGCAACAGGTAGGCGAGCTTGGCGGCGGCGCCAGAATCGCGCTGCTCGCGCGCGATCCGCCAGTACTCATTGGCATTGCCGGCCTTTACCTGGTTCATCGCCATGTCGGCGGTGCCGTGCATGAAATCTTCCTTGTGGTTGGCGGCGACTTCGAGGAGAGCATTCGAGGCGATGAACTCGTAATCCATGATGTCGCGCAGGCGCCACACACCGCCGGGCCATGGGTTCGGAAAATTGGCGGTCACCTGGTAGTCGATCAGGCCCTTGCCCCCGCCGGAGAGCTCGTTCGGCGTGATGGTGATCGGAGATGCCAGCCGCGCCGATGCGGCCTCCGTCAGCAGTCCGAAGATGTTCTTGAATTCCGGAGTACCTTCGGTGGCGCCGGGCCAGTACTGGTCGTAAACGTAACCGTACACAACACCGGACTTGCCCTTCTCTTCCAGCCTCCACGCCATTGTGGTCCCGATGACGTTGATGCCGCGCCACATCAGCGGGTCGATCGACGCGGCGATGGGATCGGTGTAGGGCGGGACGAACAGGCGTGGCCCGGTCGTTCCCATCTGGTGCTCGTCGAGCCAGACTTGGGGGAACCACTCGTGGTAGGCCATGCGCGTGACGGCTTGCGTCTCCTTCTGCGTCAGCATGAACCAGTCGCGGTTGTCGTCGTGCCCGACGTAGGGGTGATACAGCCACGGCATGCGTGAACCCTCGTATTGGGTGCCGAGGTTCTTGCGGTACCACTCCGTCTCCATGATCTCGCCGTCAGGATTGAGCGAGGGCACCAGCAGCAGGATGACCTTGTCGAGGCGGCTCTTGATGTCCGGATCCTCGCTCGTCACCAGCTGGTGGGCCCATTCCATCGCCATCTGCGACGAGGCGATCTCGGTGGAATGGATGTTGCACGTCACCAGCAGGATGGTGCGGCCTTCCTTGACCAGCGCGTCGATCTGCTGCGGCGACAATCCGCGCGGGTCGGCGATCTTCTTCGCGATCTCCTGGTAGCGCTTCTTGTTCTTCAGGTTCTCCGGGCTGGAGATGACGGCCATGATGAAGTCGTTCCCATTCGTCGTCTTGCCGATGGTCTCGATCTCGATCTTATTCGACTTGGAGGCCAGCTCTTTGAAATACGAGGTGATCTGGTGGTAGTCAGCCAGCTTGCGGTCGGCGCCGACTTCGAACCCGAGGAATTGCGACGGGGTCGGAATGTTGGAGGCCTGAGGCGCGGCCAGGACGGGCAGCGCAAGCGCCAACGAAAGCACAGCCGACATAACCATGCGCGAGAGCTTCATGAGTAGCACCCCTTCAGTTCTGTAAAGGTGAGTACGTGCGAGGCGAAGATTCTATAACGGGTTGGTGTCCAAGTCAGTATTCGGGGTGCTGGGTCCGAAATTCTCAGATTGCCGGAGGCGCCATCCGCAGTAGCATGTCAGAGCCTTTGGGGATGCGAAGGTTCTTCTTCTTGCTGGTGAAGACGGTGGTCGCAGGGGGCTTGTCGAGGACCCATTTCAAGTCCAGACCGTCGATCCCGATCGCGCCTTGCGATTTCAATGACAAACCCGATTTTGGGTCGCTTTCGCCCTTTAGGATAGCGGTCTGCACTTCGGCGCCAGAGGACGCGACGCCCACATTCGGATCGTTGGAGCGGGTGGGAGTGTTGAGGTGGTTCATGCTGTAGAGCGGATCGTCCGCCAAGCTCTTATTCGCATGCACAGAGACGGCGGCGATGATGCCCATCAGCGGCACCACGGCGCCCGATTTCAAAGTCGCATGGTCCAGAGCTATGGAAACGGACTTGGCATCAGCCGCGTCAATCACCTTGGCGGTAATGGCCGTTCCGCGCGGCAACAGGACTTTGTCGTTATCCATCAGGTCGTACGTGGTGTGAAGGGCCAGCGAGTCGCCCGCCTTTGCCGTCTTGAAGTCGAGGGTGTCGTCGAGGGCGCAGAACACGACCGCCGCTTTTTGGGCGTTGGCTGCCGAAGCCAGCAGAAGGACAACGGCCGAGATGGTAATAAACGATCGCCTCATCGCCTCACTCCATCCAAGGATGGCGCAGTGTACCACCGAAACGAGTGCTACTCGTAGCGGAGCGCTTCCACCGGATCGAGCTTCGCGGCCCTCAGTGCCGGAACCATGCCGCTGATGACGCCGACGATCAGCAGGACGAGTGTGGAGAGCATCACCGTCGATGCCGAAATGTGCAGGTGGATGTCGCCCTGGCCGGTATTGTCTTCGAAAAGCGGGCCGAGCATCGGCAGCGTCGGCGTGATCCAGGCGACGACGTAGGCCATGGCGATGCCGATAGCACCACCCAGCATCATCATCAACATCGCCTCGGCCAGGAATTGGACGCGGATATGAAATTTCCGGGCGCCCAGCGCGCGGCGCAGGCCAATCTCGCGGATGCGCTCATCGACCGAGACCAGCATGATGTTCATCACACCGACGCCGCCGATGCCGAGCGTCAGGCCGCCAATGAACATCAGCAGGACTTGCAAGCCGATGGTGATGCCGTCGATGATCGGGCGGAATTCCTCGCGACCGAACATCATGATCGCCTTCTTGTCGGTGGGCGAGAAACGCTGGCGTTCCGCGACTGTGGCCAATACCTGGGCTTCGGCCTTCTTTTCAAACTGAGGCGCCACTGGGCTGAACACCATCACGCTGGCGTAGCGCGTGTTCCACAGGTCGCCGGCGGAGGTGTACGGAATGAAGACGGAGTGGTCGTCGCTGGTGAAGTAGTTGCTCATCTGCATCTTCTTCGCCATGAGGCCGATGACGGTGAAGCGCACGCCATCGATCTGGATCTGTTCGCCGACGGCGGGGCGTCCGGCGAAAAGTTTGTCGGCGACCCATTGGCCAAGGAACGCGACGCTGCGGCGATCGGTGAAGTCGACGGAGTTGATCCAGCGCCCGTCGCTCGGCACCTCGTTGCGGATCTCGCCGTACTCGGGGCAGACACCGCGGACCGCCGTGCTCACCATCCGGTCCGCGTACACGATCGGCTTCGTGCGTACTGTCTCCAGGCAGGCGTGCTTCACCAGCGTGGCGTTCGACCGGACCAGGTCAAGGTCTTCCTGCTCGAAGCGCACGACTTTTCCCGCGCGTTGTCCACCGGGTTGTTCGCTGGTCTGCGCCGGCCAGCAGACCACCGCGCTTCTGCCGAAGGCGTCGAAGGCGTGCACCAGGACGCCGCGGAACCCGGCGCCGTAGGCGATCAGCAACGTCACAGCGACGATGCCCCACACGATACCGAGCATCGTCAGGACACTGCGCACACGGCTGCGCTGAAGCGCGCTCCAGGATTCGGCAACGATCTCGCGGATGATGTCCATAGGCATCCATTGGTGATTTAGTGATTTGTGATTGGTGATTGGTGCGAGTGCTCGGTACTTTCAATCACCAATCACAAATCACTCAATCGCAAATGCTTTAACCTCCCGCTTCGTACCTGAGTGCTTCGATCGGATCGATACTTGCGGCCTTATTCGCCGGGTACATCGCGGACAGGATCGCGATCGTTCCGAGCAGCGTTGCCGACAGCACTCCCGACTGCCACGTTGGAATCAATCCGGCGAAAAACTCCGGCATGGGCAGCAGGTTCACCAGGGCGCAGATACCGTACGCAACTCCCAGCCCCGCTCCCCCGCTGACACCCACCAACAGCACGGTCTCGACGAAGAACTGCCAGCGGATCTCATTGGCCGCAGCGCCGACCGCCTTGCGCACGCCGATCTCGCGCGTGCGTTCCCGTACCGCCACCAGCATGACGTTCATCACGCCCATGCCACCGAGAAACAGCGTCGTTAACCCGACGGCGCCGAGGAAATACTTCATGCCGTTCGTCATGGTCGCGAACGCCTGCGCTTCCTGCAGCGTGTCCCAATTGTGCAGCGCCTCTTTGTCGGTCGGGTCGAAGTGATGGATGCGCCCGAGCACCTTCGCCACTTGCGTCTTGCAGTTCGTGTGCTCGAGCACCGATTTCGGTGTCACCAGCAGGCGGTCCAGCGTGTGCATATTGTCCGGAGGTTTGTTGGGAAACTCGCGCTGCATGACCGTGTACGGCACAAACACTTTATTGACATCGAAGCCATCATAGCTGGAGTCCTGGTCTTTCTGCTTCATGACCCCGATCACCGTAAAAGGCATGTTTTGGATCATCAGGGTCTCGCCGACGGGGTTGCGCGAGCCGAACAATTGCTTCTTCACCTCCGTGCCGATGAAGGCGACTTTGCGTGCTTCGCGGTAATCCTCCCAGGTGTAGAAGCGGCCCTGGGCGACTTCGGTGCTGCGGACCGTCTGGAACGGGGGCGTAGATCCGGTGACCTCGAACGCGCCCGCGTTGTAAGAACTGGTCACCTTGACGTTGCCCTGCCCGAGTTCCGGCAAGATATACTCGCAATCGGTAGCTTCCTGCTCGAGCACGGGGACATCGGTGTCTTCCCATCGGACGCGGCGTCCGGCGCGGGCTCCGCCGGCCTGCATGCTAGTGGTACCGGCGAAGATGATCATGACGTCGCGGCCGAGCGTAGCCGACACTTTCGCCTGTCCGACGCGCAGTCCCTCACCGGCGGCAACCATCAGCACGATGGACACGATCCCCCAGGCGATGCCGAACATCGTCAGCGCCGAGCGCAGCTTGTGCGCCCACAGCGTCCGCAACACGTCGAGCAATAGATCGCGAATAACCATAGGAGTTGCGGTGTAAGTGATCGGTGCTCAGTGGTCAGTGATCAGGAGGTGGAACCGAAACTTCGGCGCAAATCCTTTGCCTAACACCGACCACCAACCACTGCCCACTTATGAATACGCAGAAGCCCGCGCCGCGGTTCCACGCCGGGCTTGTCGCGCGCTTGCGCCTTCGTTACATTGGACGGCTCACTCAGGGAAAAGTAAGGACGAGTGGCAGGAGTTCCCATGGTCTCGCGTCGCGATGTGTTGCGCATCTCCGCCGGGGTAGCGGCGGGTTCACTGGTTTCCGCCGTTCCGGTCGCCGGCGCGCAGGAGCGCCCAGAACGCGCGCTGCCGCCGTCCATCCAGGCGCTGAAATCGATGAAGGACCAGGCGCTGCCCATCAGCAATGAAGAGCGGCAGATGAGGATCGACCGGGCGCGGCAGCTCATGGCGGCGAACAAGCTCGACGCCATCCTGATGATCGGCGGCACCTCTCTTCTTTATTACGCCAATATCCGCTGGTGGAACTCGGAGCGGCTCGGCGCCTTAATCCTGCCCGCGAAGGGCATGCCGTATTTCGTCGCGCCTGCGTTTGAGGCCGACCGGTTGCACGAGCAACTCTCGCAGGGCCCGCTGGCGGAGGACGCGGACGTCCTCACGTGGCAGGAAGACGAAGATCCCTACAAACTGGTCGCGCGCGGGCTCGCGGACCGCGGCATACGCAGCGGAAGCATCGGCATGGAAGAGCGGACGACGTTCGTCTTTTGCGATGGGGTCAGCAAGGCCGTACCGGCGATGAAGATCGTCAGCGCGACTCCGGTCACGGCCGGATGTCGCATGCACAAAAGCGCTCACGAGTTGCAACTGATGCGGGTGGCAAACCAGGCGACGTGGCAGGTGTATCGCGCGGTCTATCACGCGTTGCAGCCGGGCATGACCCAGCACGACTGCGAATCTCTGATATCGGCGGCCTACCGGCAGGTCGGGTTTCCCGGCGGTGCCAGCGTTCAGGTCGGCGAATTTACCGCGCTCCCCCATGGGTCGGCGAAACCGCAGGTCGTTAAAGAAGGTGCGCCGGTCATGATCGATGACGGCTGCACCGTCGAGGGCTACCAGTCGGACATCACGCGCACGTTCGTGCTCGGAAAAGCGAGCGACGAGCTGAAGAGAGTTTTCGACATTGTGCATGCGGCGCAGAAAGCCGCTGTAGACACGGCCCGCCCCGGACTTCCCGCCGAACAGGTGGACGCCGCCGCGCGCAAGGTGATCTCCGACGCCGGCTTCGGCCCCGGGTTCAAGTATTTCTCGCACCGCCTCGGACACGGCATCGGCATGGACGGACACGAGTGGCCCTATCTCGTTCCCGGTAACAAGATGCCGCTGGGTAAAGACATGACGTTCAGCGACGAGCCGGGCGTGTACCAGCCGGGCAAGTTCGGCATCCGGCTGGAAGATGATTGGCACGTGACCGAAAACGGCGCCGAGCTGTTCACACCGCAGAGCCCGTCCATCGAAAACCCGTTCGGAGAGTGAGGGGTTCCGGCTTCCGGACTCCGGAAACCGGACACCGGACACCGCAAATCGCTTACACTGAACTATCGGTGAATTCATTATGAGCACAATTACTGAGCCCCAGACTGCCTCGCCCGATTCCGAACGCCGCGCCGTGACCGTTGACCTGCGCAGCGACACCGTCACGAAGCCCACGCCTGAAATGCGCCGCGCCATGGCGGAAGCCGAGGTTGGCGACGACGTCTATTCCGAAGATCCCACGGTCAACCGCCTCGAGCAGCGCGCGGCCGATATCTTCGGGCGCGAAGCCGCGATCTTCGTCCCGTCGGGTTCGATGGGAAACACGATCGCAATCAAGCTGCACACCAAACCGGGGCAGGAAGTCATTTGCGAGGAGCGCGGGCACATCTACAACTACGAGATGGCGATGCTGTCGTGGTTCTCCGGGTGCACGGCGCGAACGCTGCCCGCTGCGAACGGAATCCTGACGTGGGACCTGGTCAAGCGCTGGATCGCGCCGAAGATCTATTACCGCGCGCAAACCGGGCTTATCTCGCTCGAGAATACGCACAACATGGCCGGCGGCAGCGTTTATCCGCAGGATGTGGCGGACGAGATCTGCGATGGCGCGCATGAAATGGGACTTCCGGTACATCTGGACGGCGCGCGCGTGTTCAATGCTGCCACCGCGCTGGGCAAACCCGTCGCCGAGGTCACGCACAAGTACGATTCGGTGATGTTCTGCCTGTCGAAGGGGCTGGGCGCTCCCGTTGGTTCGCTGCTCGTGGGCAGCCGCAAATTGATCGACGACGCGCGGGCCTGCCGCAAAGCTCTTGGCGGAGGTATGCGCCAGGCGGGAATTCTCGCGGCCGCGGGACTCATCGCGCTTGAGAAACACACCGCTCGCCTGAAGGAAGATCACGACAATGCGAAGTTCCTCGCGGAGGGGCTCGCGCGCATTCCGGGGATCAACATCGATCCCGCGACCGTGCAAACGAACATCGTCATCTTCGACATCAGCGGCACGGGCATCGGCGCGACCGAGTTCACCCGCCGGATGGGAGATCGCAATGTCCTCGCCGGCGGCGTCAACAAGGAACTCGTCCGGTTCGTCACGCACATGGACGTCGACCGCGCGGGATGCGAGCGCGCGTTGGAAGTTGTGGAAGCGATTTGCAGGAAGTGAACGATCGAAATTTCGAAAATTTCAAATTTGAAATTTCAAATCGTCTCGGGTGGGGATCAGCAATGGGTGTCAGAGTTCAGCACTCCGTGATCGCGAAGTGCAAGCCGGAACACGCCTGGCAGAAGTTTCAGAAGGCCGAGGAGTGGCCGTGGTGGAACCGCGTGATCGGCCAGGCAAAATGGACCGACGGCCAGCCGTGGCAGCAGGGAAGCCGCATGCATCTCGAGTTGGCCTATCCCAAGCGCATCACGGTCAAACCTACGGTGAAAGAAAACTCCGCTCCACAGATGGTCGCATGGATCGTCGAAAGCAGCGGAATGACCGGGACGATGCGCTTCCGCTTCGATGCGGCGGCGGACGGTAACACGACGCTCAGCGCCGAATGTGAATTCTCCGGCTGGAAGATCGCACTCGCCGGCTCGCTGGAACAGGATTTCCGTAAGACTCTCGATGAGTGGCTCGGCGCGTTAAAGATGGAAGCGGAGAAGATCGCACGCGAAGAATCAGCCCGCTCGTAAAAGAAACGGGCCCGGTCGCACGTCCCTAGTCGCGATCCCGGCAGCGGATGTTGCCTTGTGCCGGGGGCGCTCGTGCGCCGGGCCCTGCTACCACGTACGTCAAAATCGCTTCAGTCGGCCGCCATGTCTTTGGGCGCGCGCAGTGCGATATTCATGAACACCGGCCCGCTGGACGTCTCAAACTTCATGAGCAGAGCTTCGACCTCGGTCGTAGACATAGGCACCTGGTCGGCCGATGTGATCTGCGGCGGCTGCACGCGGAAGCGATACCCGGAGTCGTTCAGTACCGTGATCGCATTCCCGATCACCTGGTTCGCCAGTTCGCAAACGACTTCATTCACCAGCGCGTCCGCATCTTCGCTGCACATGGCCGCCGCCATCTTCTTCGCCGTCTCCGGATCGAGATCGAGGACGATGCGTCCTTCGACGTCGCCGCTGAGGGAAACCGTAGCCGCGATGCCGTGCTTGTGATACGCGTGCGTGTCCATGCTGACATGGTCAACGCGCGTGGAGCACCGCAGGTTCTGTCCGAACACCGCGTCGGCCGCGTTAATGAAGGGCTGAATGATCTCGAGTTTCACGAGACAGCTCCCGCCGGGGTTGCGGACACGGCGTCGCTCCCCATCACGTATTTGACGACGTCGTAGAGCAGTTCCGGCTTGACCGGTTTCTGCAGAAAATGTTTCGCGCCCTTTTGCAGCGCGGTGACAATGTTTTCCTGGTACCCGACGCTCGAGACCATCACGATGCGCGCATCCGGGTCGTTGCGCATGATCTTCTCGGCCGCCTCGATCCCTTCCATGCACGGCATGATGACGTCCATCAGCACGATGTCGGGCCGAGTGCGCCCATATTCGATAATCGCCGTCGATCCATCGCCCGCCTCGCCGGCGACGCGTCCGCCGAACGATTCCACCATCCGCGCCAGGTTCTTGCGCGCGAACACCGAGTCATCCACGACGAGGAACCGCAGCGGCTGCATGTCGTTGCTTCGTAAGAGTGCCGAAAAATTATCCATAAATCACCTCTACGACAGCGTGATGGCCGCCGCCGGTTTCGTGCACAGCGATTGGATCGCGTTCGGGATCGTCTCCAGCGGCGACACCCGGATTGCAAAACCACGTTCGATCGCGGCGCGCGGCATGCCGTACACCACGCACGATTCCGCGCTCTGGGCGATCGTCATTCCACCAGCAGCTTTTACCAGGCCCATTCCATCGGCGCCATCCTCGCCCATGCCCGTCATGAGCACGGCCGCGGAGCGCGCGCCGAACTCCTCCGCTGCGGACCGGAAGAGCACGTCCACGCTCGGACGATGCCCGTTCACGCGTTCGTCGTCCGACAGGACCACCATGTCGCCCAACGCCGAGCGACGAATCTTCATGTGACGGTTGCCGGGACAGATCAACGCCCTGCCCGCTAATAGCAAGTCGCCGGACTTCGCTTCTTTCACATCGATGGCGCAGGTCGCATCCAGCCGCTTGGCAAACATCTCGGTGAATCCCTCGGGCATGTGCTGCACGATCAGGATGGAACCGGAGAACTCCGCGGGCAGCCGCGACAGTACGTACTGCACCGAGTTCGGCCCACCCGTCGAAACGCCGATCGCGACGACGCGCGAAGGCGCTGCTTTCTTGCGCGCGACCTTTTGTACGGCCGGGAATTCCGGGGTGATGAACGTCTTCGCAGGCAAATTCCGGGCCGTTGCGGCCGCCCGGATCTTTGCCGTCAGTTGCGATGCGATCTCGTCAAACTGTTGGCTCGAACCGTTCGCGGGTTTGGTGACGAAATCGAAAGCGCCGATGGCCAGCGCTTTGAAAGTCGTGTTCGCGCCCTCCGTGGTATGGGCGCTCACCACGATGACCGGCAGCTGGTGTTTCCGGCTGATCTGCCGAAGCGCCTCGATGCCGTTCATGCGCGGCATCTCGAGATCGAGCGTGATCACGTCGGGCTTCAGCTCCGCCGCTTTTTCCAGCGCGAACTCTCCATCCATAGCGGTCCCGACCACACGGATGCCGCTGTCCCGCTCGAGCATCTGCGGGATCACCTTCCGCATGAGCGCGGAATCGTCTACGACAAGGACTCGGATCGGCGCGCTCATGCTGTGGCCTCCCAGGCTTTGGTCCGAGGTGGCCGCGTGAGTAACGGGGCCGCGATGGCGAATTGGCGCACGACTTCGGATACGTTCAAGATCAATGCGACGGTACCGTCGCCGAGTACAGACGCGCCGCTCACCAGTTCGCTCGCGATCACTTTCTCATCGAGCGGCTTGATGACCAGTTCCTGCTCGCCGACGGTCGCATCGACCACGAGCCCGAACTTGCGCGTGCCGACGTCCACGATAAGTACGAACAGTTTGGCGGAAGGATCGACTGCCTCCTCGCCTTCCATGCGGCGCAGCCGAACGATCGTGAGCAGTTCGTCGCGCAACTGCATGACTTCGCGATTGCCGGCGCGGGTAATGTCCGATTCGCGCGCCCGGCGCAACTCGACGACGCTGTCCAGCGGCACTGCATAGAGGCGGTCGCGCACACGGAACATCATTGCGCGCAGGATCGCCAGCGTCAGTGGCAGCTTGATCCGGAAGGTCGTTCCCTTGCCGGGATGTGTATCCACCGAAATCGTACCCTTCAGCTTCTGGACTGCCGCCTGGACCACGTCCATGCCCACGCCGCGTCCGGAGATCGGCGTTACTTCGTCGGCCGTGCTGAAGCCCGGCTCGAAAATAAAATCGAGCATTTCTTCGGGTCCGAGCCGTGATGCCGCTTCCGCGGTCACGAATCCGCGCTCCACGGCGCGAACGATGACCTTATTCGTATCGATACCGTGGCCGTCATCCGAAACCTCGATCACCACCTGATTGCCTTTGTGATAGGCATTCAAGCGGATGCTGCCCGTTTCAGGCTTTCCCGCCGCAACTCGCTGCGCCGGAGTTTCGATGCCATGATCGACGGCATTGCGCACGATGTGGCCGAGTGGCTCGGCGAGCGCATCCACGAGCGCTTTGTCGAATTCTGTTTCTTCGCCGCAGGTCTCGAGCGTGATCTGTCGCCCGCATTGATGAGCGACGTCGCGCACCAGGCGGGGAAAGCGGCGGAAGAGCTGCTCCACCGGGACCATGCGGATCTGCATTGTCGCCCGCTGCAATCCGGCCAGGATCTGCGACTGGAACGCCAGCGCGTCGGACAGTCTGGCGCGGAGCGGATCTTTCGGGTGGAGGCGGGAGAAGTCCGTGACCGCCTGCTGAAGCACGGACTTGGCGATCACCATTTCCCCGACCAGGTTCAGGATGGCGTCGACTCGCCCGGCGTCCACGCGCAATGTGTTTTCGGATTTATGGCGCTTCGCCGGTTTCGAAGACGGCTCAGATTTCGCAACCTCAAGCGTATTCTTCGCGGCCGCAACCACTGGTTTGACCGTAACCTTGCCGACGACACCGGGGACCTGCAACTTTGCCGTGAGCGTCGCTTCGTCTTCTTTCGTTGCGAGCGCGATTTCAATCGTGTCGGTCGTGTCCCAGAGAGGATGCTCCGGCGCCGAGGCAAGGACTTCTCCACATTCGACCAGCGTTTTCCGGATCATGGCGGCGCCGGCCTCTCGCATGGGGCACTCGGGTGCAAAGACGATCGCAACATGGAAGACCGTGAGGCCGCGCGCGGCGCCATCATCGATGGCGGCTTGCTCGTACTCGCTCCACGTGAACTGCGGATGCGGGGGCGCGGCTGCCGACGCTGTGGGCGAACCTTTCTGCGCCAGCTTCCAGATCATCGCGCGCAAAGGGTCGCCATTGGGCGTTTCGACGCCGCCGCGATAGGCGGCCAGCATGGCGTCAAACATATCGGCCGCGCTGAGCACGACCTGCGACAGCTCTAACCCGTCGAACGAGACCGCTTCCGGCGCCAGTACATCTTCCAGTTCATGAGCCAGGTCGCTCATTTCGGCGAAGCCCATGACCGCGGCGTCGCCTTTCAGGGTATGCACGGAGCGACGGATCGAGCGCACGGTCTCGATATCCGACGGCCGCGACTCAAGCCGGAGCGCGTCGTCATTGAGCGCCTGCAATAATTCGTTCGCGCTTTCGAAGAAGAGAGCGCGCATCTCCGCGCCACGGTCATCGCGAGGTATCATCATTCCGCCTCCTCGACGCGCTGGTACGCCGTCCCATTATTCAGGTGCACCATGCGGAACCTTTCGCTGATGCCGTACAGCGTCTCCGCATGTCCGATGAAGAGATAACCGCCGCGATTGAGGCACCGGTACAGCTTTTCCACGAGCCGGCGCTGCTCCGCTTCGTCGAAGTAGATCATGACGTTGCGGCAGAAGATCACGTCGTTGCGCTGCGGCAGGTAATCGGTCTTGAGATTATGGAAATCGAAGTGGACCATTTCCTTGACCGCGTCCTTGATGCGGTAGGTATCGCCGACGCGATCGAAGTAACGCAGCCGGTACATGAAGTCCACCGGCTCGAGCTGCTGCTCGGTGTAAACGCCATCTTGTCCTGCGCGCAGCGCCGAGTAGCTGATGTCGGAAGCGACGATCTCCACGTGCCACGGTGAAGGCACGAGCGGCTTGGGCGACGGATGTTGTCCGACGGGGGCGTTGCGCAGAATGAAGTACGACAGCGCGTCGCACACCAGCATGGCCATCGTGTAAGGTTCCTGGCCCGTCGAACAGCCGGCGCTCCACAGGCGCAGCGAGTAGTCGTGGCTGGCGTGCTTGCGCCGTAGAATGTCGTCGAGGATCGTCTTGTGGAACAGGTCGAGTTGCGGCTTGTTGCGGAAGAAGCTGGTCTCGTTGACCGTCAGGTTCTCGAGCAGCGCCGCCAACTCCGCGCGTCCCTCTCGGCTCGTCAGCAGCCGGTAATAGGTGTAGAACGACTCGAGCCGGCAGGCGCGCAGACGGCGGTGCAGCCGGTCTTGCAGGAAGTGCGCGCGCCGCTCGTCGAAGAACATGCCGCACTGCTCGTAGACGAGCGTCTGCAACAGCTTCAACTCCGGTTCGGTCAGCTGGATCGCGGGGGTTGCCATGGTGGTTATGCCAGTGCGGCCTCCGCCAATTCGGGTTCAGGAAGTAGCTTCTTCGGATCGAGCAGGATGACGAGTCTTCCCATCTGCTTTGCGATCCCGGTGACGTAGCGCTCGTTGTTGTCGCCGAACAGCTTGGGGCTGGGTTCGACGGCTTCGGGCGCGATCTTCAGCACTTCCGACGCGGCGTCCACCAGCAGGCCGATGAATTTCCCATCCAGCGAGAGCACCAGCACACGGTTCTTCGATGTGCTCTCGACCGGCTGGCCGAAGCGTTTGCGGAGGTCAATCACCGACAGGATACGTCCGCGAAGATTCATGACGCCGGCTACGTGCTCAGGAGATTGCGGTACGGCCGTGATCTCCGGCGGGCGCACGATCTCACGCACCGACGCGATCGGCAGCGCATACGACTGCTGCCCGACGCGGAACCCGACGTGTTGTAGCTCGCCCGCCATGCTTAGCTCCGTGCCAGTACCGCGTATTGCGACGCCGCAACGTAATCTTCTTCACGCGGTCTCGGGCGCTTCGAACCGTTGCCGCTAACCAGGTGCCCATGGCCGTCGATGGTGAAGCGGTCCATCGCCTCCAGCAGCGAGCGCGACATCTTCGACATCTGTTCCGCCGAGGCCGCCAGTTCCGTAGAGCCGGAAGTCGAGCGCTGCACCAGTTCGCGCATCTTCTCCATGGCCCTGACCACGCCCTGCGCGCCCGATGCCTGTTCTTCGACCGCGGAGTTGATCTCGCAGGTGATCTCGTTCAACCGTCCCGTGGCACGTGCGATCTGCGATGACCCGGCCGACTGCTCGTTCGTCGCGGCGCCGATCTCCTGCGCGAACTTGTAAACCTCCGTCACCACCGACGAGATCTTCTTCAGGGCCGTGTTCAAGTCGGTGCCCATCGTGAGTCCTTCGTCCACGATGGTCGTGCTCTTCTCCATGTTGTCGACTGCCTTGCGCGCTTCGCGCTGGATGCTGGAGATGAGATCGGAGATCTCTTTGGTGGAGTGCGCGGATTTCTCCGCCAGCTTGCGGACTTCTTCCGCGACCACGGCAAATCCCAATCCGTGTTCGCCGGCGCGTGCCGCTTCGATGGCGGCGTTCAACGCCAGGAGGTTGGTCTGTTCGGCGAGGTCGTCGATGACGCCAACGATCTTGCCGATATCGTCGGCCCGCTGGCCGAGAGCGTCGATGATCCCGCCCGATGCCTGGATACTGCGGTTGATGCGGTTCAGGCCGTCCGTAGTCTTGTCCATCGTCGCGATGCCGTTCTGCACTTCCACGCGCGACCGCTCGCTGATGTCCAGCAGGACTTTGGCCGTATCCGCCACGCGCTGGATCGAAGCCACCATCTGGTCGATCGAAGACGAAGTCTCGCTGACACTGGAGGCCTGCACCTGCGTGTTCTTCACCATGCTCTGCACGTTGATCGACATCTCGTGCATCGTGCTCGTGACTTCATCGATGGCCGAAGACGCCTGCACGCTGATGCGGGCTGACTCGTCCGACGCGCCCGCCACCTGGTTCGATCCGCTTGCCACTTGCGCCGCGCTGTCCCGTACGCTGCTCACCAGCGACCGCAGGCCTTCGACCATGCGCGCAAACGCGTGCCCGAGGGTGTCGTTCGGAGAAAGCGGCTTCACTTCCACCGTCAGGTTGCCGCCGGCGATCGCTTCCGATGTCGCCGCCATCCCCTTCAGGTAGTTGACCATGGTGCTGAAGGTGCGGGCCAGTTCGCCGATCTCGTCCTTGCGGTTGCTGTCGATTTCGTGATTGAGGTCGCCGGTCTCTCCGATCTCGCGCGACGCCCGTATCAGTTGTTCCAGCGGCACCGTGATCGAGCGCGACGTTTTATACGAGATTCCCAGCCCGAAAAGGATAGCCAGCAATGTGCTTGCCAGTGCCAGCGTGATCGTCCGGTTTCCCGCCGATGCGTCCTGCGTATGCTGCTCGGACACCAGCTGCGCCATCGCGCCTTCGGCCTCGTCCAGGTATCCCGCCGCCGTGCGCGTCCACCGGTCCGGATTCTGCTGCAGGTAGAAGATCTGCAGGTCCGCGACGGTCGTCTTCCCATCGTCCACGTCCTTGCGCTTGGCCAGCATCGGACGCAGGAAGCTCTCTTCCCAATTGTGTTCGCTGTCGTGCAACCGGCCGAGCGACGTGCGCTGGGCTTCATTGAGCGCCCCGGCTTCCGCCACGTGCAGGTCGTTTTGCAGCTTCAGGATCCCGCTCTCCACCGCCTCCAACTCCCGCCCGTCGCCGCTCAGCAGGTAATTGCTCAAGTGCAGCCGGTTCTGCATCAGCTGGTAGCGGACCTCTTCTCCGAGCCTGGCCACCTGCGTCGCCTTGTCCGATGTGGCCCGCGCCTCATGCTCGCGCAGGACGGCAAAGATGTTCGCCACGCACAGCAGAACGAGCGTGCCTATGAGTGCGAGTGTGAGACATAAGAGCTTCTTGCTGATTTTCATGCCGTCCCTTCAGTCCTGGTGGAAGTTGAACTCGACCACCGTCTTGGTAGGGGGCCCCGGTTCATAACGCCATTTTCGGATTGCCTGTTCGGCGCTTTGGATCAGCATCGGGTGTCCGCCCAGCGCCTTCGTCGACTTCACCGAGCCGTCGGGACCGATTTCCACTTCGAGACGCACCGTGCCTTTCAGGTTCATGTGCCGCGCCATTTCCGGCAGGATCGGCTGCACTTGGCTCTTGACCTTGCGCGGCAGTTCCTCGGCCACTCCCGCCAAGGGCAGACCCAAGGCTGCGAGCAGGACAAGGACGACGCTTTTCTTAACAACTCGGGTCATGAGATCCCCCGGCAATCGCGGCTAGCCGACACCCAATGTGCACGAACTCTGCCACCTCGGGACGCCCTCAACCCAGGTGGTTACTAGCGACGTAAATGGCTTACCATCAAACACTTGGGAGCTAATTCCATTTTGGGACAAAGCGAATTGCCGTCGGTCGTCTCAACTCAATCCACGACCCCGTGGCTGGAATCCGTCTCAGACTGCAACGTGAGACGTGTTACCGAAGGATGGACTTACGGGTGAATTGCACTTGACTCAAATTGAGATTCCGTGGTCTTGTAAGCCGCACGCAGAACTAAGGCCCCGGTTGTGGCGTCTCGCGTTGCTCGCGCGGTGATGCCTACTTGTGTCTCATGTCAATTCGCGACCACCAGCACGCAGGCGTTTCGACAGCCTCGCCGATCGGCGACTCGCTGACGATCTCCGCCAACGGTGTTCCGGTGGACCAGCTTCGCCGCCGTGCCGACCTGCTGCTGAACTGCGCACAAATGTTGCACTGTCACCTGGACGTTTCAGCCGCGGTGACAACCTTGGCCGCGCGCGTTCAGGAGTTGTTGGCGGTCGACATGGTTGCCGTCCTGCTTCGTCGCGAGGGACGGTTCTTTCTCGAAGCCCTAGCTACTGCGGACGCCGAACTCAGCGCAGCCATCGAAGCAGCGCAAGCCGAGGGCAGGTTCCAGTTCGCGGCAGACCTGGCCAACCGTGCGTTCGCCGCAGGCGAACCGGTTGCAGCGCCGGTCACGTCTGCCGACCCGTACTCCGGCGGCATCAACCCTCCGGGCGAATTGCTCGCGGCAGCGATGCGCTCCGACGAGGCCAATGGCGCCGTGCTTGTTTACCGCTCCGGCCTGTCGCCGTTCACAACGGACGAACGGTCCGTTCTCGCCGCCGTTACCGGTTTCGGCGCACTCGCCATTTCGAATGCCGAACTCTACGCCCGCGCCAACGAAAAGAGCCGGGAAGTCCAGCAGCTTCTGGAGATCACGTCAGAACTCGGCAGCCTTGGCGATGTCTCGGAGTTTCTGCGCAAGTTCGTGATCCGCGCCGCGCAGTTCCTCGGCTTCGAACGGTCTTTCATCGCTCTGAAGCAAGATCGGCACTGCGAGATCCGATGGATGGCCGAGGGGACCGTCGTCCGCCCTGTCACGCAGATACTTCCCGAGGCGCTGGAGGCGCGCGTACTCAGTGCCACGGACCCATTCTGGAGCAACGACGTCCGGCAATGGCCGGGGATGGAACTATCGTCATTCGCCGGACCGCATACGCGGCAGGCTTTGTGCGTGCCGTTGCTGGCGCCGAACCGGAACGTCCTCGGCGTGCTCGGGCTTCTGGACCGCTGTCACGATCAGGAAATCTCTTCCGAAGATGTGCGGCGTGCGCGCAGTCTGGCGGCCGAGGTTGCGGTCGCACTCCAGGCGGTGCAGGTCGTCCATGCCTCTACCGAGCGCAGCCGCCAGGCGCAACTGCTGGCCGAGACGGCGCTGGAGCTGAATTCCACGTTGGAACTGTCCGGCTTCGGCGAGACCTTCGCGCGCCGCGCCGCCGAGATCTTTCATGCCCGCGCAGCCGGCTTGGCGGTGGCCCAGGGCTCGCGCCTCGAGCTGGTCGCCATCAACGATCCCGACCGGCGATACGAACCAGGGGAACGGTACAGCATCAATGCCGTGTTGAGCGACATCGCCGGCGCCCATCCGGAAGCCATCGTCACCGGTTCTGCCAGCAAGCTTCTCGGCGAAACCAACGCCCAGATGCTGAATTGGTCGGACCTGACACTGGCGCGCATGGAAGGTCGGGACGGCGCCTTCGCGGGCTACCTTTGCCTCATCGACCGGCCGCCGCTGAACCCCGACGACAGCAAATTACTGGACGGGTTCATCGCTCATGCCTCGACAGCTCTTGAAAACGCGCGCCTCTACACGCGCATGGACCAGGCCAACCGGCACTGGATGGAAATCTTCGACGCCATCACCGACCTCATCGTCGTTCACGACGATGGCCTGCGCGTGCTGCGCGTCAACCGGTCGCTGGCCGACTTCATCGGAGTGCCGCCCAACGAGTTGATCGGCGTCAGCATGCGCGCCATGATCGCCATGGCTGCCGATGACGGCGTCGAAGCGTGCCCGTTTTGCCGCGTCGTCAGCGGCGGAGACGAATACATCCACCCCGTGCTCGATCGCACCTACCTGGTTTCCACCTCGCGCGTGGCGGAGTCCGGACTCCGCTTTCCGGATACCGCACCCCGGACCCCGGACTCCGCCACTCAGACCATCCATGTCCTCAAGGACATCACCGACCGCCGCGAGGCCGAGCGCCGCTATCGCGAACTGTTCGACACCATCCAGGAAGGCCTGTTCTTCAGCACCCCTGAGGGCCACTTCATCGAGGTCAACGACGCCCTCGTCCGCATGCTCGGCTATGAGTGCCGCGAAGACCTCCTCTCCGTCAACATCACCCAGGACATTCTCGTCTCGCCCGACCAGCGCGCACAGTTCCGCCGCGAGATCCAGAACACCGGCATGGTCCGCAATTACCAGGAAGTCATGCGCCGCCGCGATGGCTCTCTCGTTTACACCCTGCAGAACGCCTTCGCCGTCCGCGATGCGCGCGGCGAGGTCGTACAGTATCGCGGGCTCATCCTTGACATCACCGAGCTCAAGACCTTCCAGGCCGAACTCCAGCGCCAGCGCGACTTCAATACCAAGATCCTCGACAACACGCAGAGCATGATCCTGGTGGTCGACACCGCCGGCCTCGTCAGCTACGGCAACCGCCGCTGTTTCGAGGCCGGAGGCTATACCCAGGACGAACTCCTCGGCCGCAAACTGGTGGAGTTGGTTCCGACGCCGCGACGGTCTTCTTTGGCGGAGGCGCTGGCCGAAACCCTCGCCGGCCACCAGGTCGACAACCTGGAATTGCCCATTCTTCTCGGGCAAGGACGCGGGGGGCAGTTCTCGATCAATCTCAGTCCCATGCGCGACGAGGCCGGAAACGTCAACAGCATTGTCGTCGTCATGACCGATATCACCGACGCCGCCATGCTTCAGGCCAAGCTGATGCACACCGAGAAGATGGCCGCTGTTGGCCAGCTCGTCTCCGGCGTGGCGCACGAGGTCAATAATCCGCTCACCGCGGTTTTAGGATTTACCGATCTG
This sequence comes from uncultured Terriglobales bacterium, assembly GCA_964559835.1. GTDB lineage: Bacteria > Acidobacteriota > Terriglobia > Terriglobales > Acidobacteriaceae > DAISJI01. The sequence goes on along the minus strand of CAZLJE010000002.1, from coordinate 60,998 downwards.
CTGATCGACAACCCCGATGTCCCAGAGGCCGCGAAGAACGACCTGCGAGTGGTTCTGCAGGAAGCGCAGCGCACGAAGCAGATCGTGCAGAACCTTCTTAGTTTCGCGCGCCAGATGCCTCCCGAGCGCCAGGCCGTGCAAGTCAATCTCGTGCTGCGTCGCACGCTGGCATTGCGCTCCTACGATCTCGCCAACCACGGGATCCAGGTCATCGAGCGGCTGGAAGACGGAGTTCCCGAGATCATGGGCGACGCCCACCAGCTCCAGCAGGTCTTCCTGAATATCCTGAACAACGCGTACGACGCGGTCCACGAGACCGGCCGTCAGGGACGTATCGAGATCTCCACCGGCATATCCGACGCCTGGGCCGAGGTCACCTTCCGCGACAACGGCCACGGCATCGCCTACCCCGAACGCATCTTCGACCCCTTCTTTACGACCAAGGACGTGGGCAAAGGCACCGGCCTGGGCCTCAGCATCTGCTACGGCATCGTCCGCGAGCACGGCGGAGAGATCGTCTGTCGCAATAATGCCGAGACTCCGGGCGCCACCTTTACTGTCCGTCTGCCGATCAGTAGGCCTGTCGCCCTCGACCGGCATGCTGCGGCAGGAGGAACGTCATGAGCCCCGATGTCGCCGTTCGGACGCCCATCCTCGTCATCGAAGACGAGCCCTCGGTCCTTTCTTTTGTGAAGGCCGCACTGGAACGTGCCGGATACGCAGTCGCGACGGCTGCGACCGGGGCGGAAGCGCTGGCGGTGCTGAAAAGCGAAAAGTATCTGGGCGTGGTCTCCGATATGCGCACTCCCGGCGGCGTGGACGGCGCCGACGTCCATGCCTGGATCTCTACGAATAAACCGGAACTTGTCTCCCGCGTCATTTTCATTACCGGCGACATCGTCAACGAGGAGACTGCCGCTACCCTTCGCCGTACCGGCGCTCCATGTGTTGAGAAGCCGTTCCGCGTACAGCAATTGATCGACATCGTGAAGAAAGTATTTGGTAATCCTCAATGACAGACGACTTCCGTATTCGATTCCTGATCGTCGACGACGAGCAAAGCATCCGCAAACTGTGCGCAACCATCGGCGCGTCTCTCGGTTTCGAGTGCGCTGAGGCGGAGAGCGCCGAGGCTGCCCTCGCCTATCTCGAGAGTGGCTCGCCCGACATCGTGCTCCTCGACCGCCGTTTGCCCACCATGTCCGGCGACGACCTTCTGCGCCAGATAAAGGCCATGCTACCGCGCACCGAGGTCGCCATCATCACCGGGCACGGCTCGATCGAATCGGCGGTCGAAGCGATGCGCCTTGGCGCCTACGACTACGTCGTCAAGCCCTTCGGCGCCGGACAGCTCAAACTCGTCCTCCAGAGAATGAAGGAAAAGGTGCGCCTCGTCGCCGAGAACGAATACCTTAAGGACCGGCTCACCACGCAACAGGAACTGAACGTCGTCGACGGCTCCTCACCCCGCATCCAGGACGTCCTGCGCATGGTGTCCCGCCTGAAGGACACGCGAACTCCGGTGCTGATCATGGGCGAAAGCGGGACTGGTAAAGAATTGGTCGCTCGCGCCATCCATTTCCGCGGTTCGTTCCAGAAACGTCCGTTCGTTGCCGTCGATTGCGGTTCGCTGGTCCCGACGCTGATCGAGAGCGAACTCTTCGGCTACGAAAAGGGCGCGTTCACCGGCGCTCTCCGCTCCAAGCAGGGGCTGTTCCAGGCGGCGAGCGGGGGGACCATCTTCCTCGATGAGATCGGCGAGCTTCCGCTCGAGATGCAGGCGAAACTGTTGCGCGTCCTCCAGGAAAAGGAGGTGCGCCCGGTCGGCAGTAACGGTTCTGTCCAAGTCGACGTTCGCGTGATCGCCGCCACCAATCGTGATCTCGAAGCTTCTTACAAGGCGGGTACCTTCCGCAAAGATCTCTACTTTCGTCTGAACGTGGTGACGATCCAGATCCCGGCGCTGCGCGAACGCAAGTCTGACCTGGCAGTGCTCGTCCGCGCTTTCCTCGCCCGTTTCGCGCCCGACGAGAGCGTGCAGATCACGCCCGCGGCGATGGAATGTCTCTACCGATACGATTGGCCCGGCAACGTTCGCGAACTGGAGAATTGCATCGAGCGGGCGATCGCCCTGGGCAACCGCCGCACCATCGACGTGCACGACCTGCCCGTCGCTATCCGCGATTCGGGTACGCCCGGCAGTCCCATGACCATGGCAGAGTCCGCGGTTTCGTTGAATATGCCCTTGGAAGCACATTCCGAGATAGCGCCCGCCGGCCCTAGCCCCACCGATTTGGAAGCGCTGGAAAGGGAAACCATCCAGCGCGTGTTTCAGCAAGTGAATGGTGACAAGACCCTCGCCGGCAAGATGTTAGGCATCAGCCGCGCCACGCTCTATCGCAAGCTCAAGCGTTACAACATCGGGGAATCAGCGAAATCGCTCACCGTCGGCGCGTGACAGCTGTTGTTTGAGATTCCGTTTCAGCCTGAGACGGACGCGCGGCGTGCCCCACGCAATCTCAATCACTTAGCGTTGGCTACTTTCGTGCATACGTTGCAACTGGCGTTTGGAGTAGGTTACTAGCCAGGCTTCCCTGGCGGAACGAGTACACGATTTGATTCGAACGCCAGGGAGTCAGGACAGTGTCGCTTACAACCGTATTGCTCATCTCGGCCGATCCGGACTTTGCCTCCACGGTTATTGCCCGCTGGCAATGCGAACGCACTGTGCCCGCCTTCGTGCTGCTCGGCGCCTCCCCCGCGTCCGATACGGTGCTGAGCGATTGCGATATGGCGATCACCGGTCCCGCTCCCAGCGACTCGCTCGTCGCGATTCTCCGTACCCTCGATGCCGCCGGCCGGCCCGTGATCAGCCTGGTACCCGATTCGGCGACTGCCTCCACCTTGCGCCAGGCCCATTCCCGAGTCGTTGTACTTCGCGAGCACGAGGGCTGGCCGGACACCATGGTCACCCTCGGCTCCGAAGTCTTTCGCCGCATCGAACTCGGCGCCCGTTGCCGCCGCGCCGAAGAAGCGCTCGCCGAAGCGCAGCAGGCAGCCACCCTCGGTCGCTTCATGCTCGATATGCGGCATGGGCTGAACAACGCCCTGACCTCGCTCCTCGGCAACTCCGAGCTGCTACTGCTCGAACCCGGCGCCTTGTCGGCCAACTGTCGCGACCAGATCACCACCATGCACGCTATGGCGTTGCGGATCCACGAAGTCGTGCAACGGTTTACCTCGCTCGAACTGGAGATGAAGCTCTATTCCCAGTCTCATCATGAGATTCCGCTGCTATCGCGGACCATGATTCAAGCTACGCCTCCGCCGCGACCCGAATTGGTACCCGACGAAGCCGTTCAGCCGGCGCACCGAAGTAGGGTGTCCTAGTTTCACCTTGCCTCCGCGGCGAATCTGATTCACATTACGTGCACACATCAGTTGCTAGTTGCTAGTTGCTAGTTTGCGCTGTTGTGTCATACAGCAACATCTGGAACGGTCGAGTGTTGAGTTCATAACCGGCAACTAACAACCAGCAACTGACAACTGAGAACTGGTGACTGAAATGAAAGGCCGTGTCAACTCGACTCTGTGGTGGGCGGTAGGACTCAACGCGGTATCCCTCTGCCTTGTGTTGGGACTCGCTTACGGCGCGGGCGCGCGCTCCAGCGGCATTCGCTTGCGCGACTTCGGGATACTGCCGCCGCTTGCCGGTTTTGAATTGCTGGGCGCCGCGTTCCTGGTCGTGCTGGCCTCGGTCCTGCTGTTCCTGGTGCTTGAAAATAAGGTCCAGAAGCGCGTTTCCGACCTCGTCGACTACGCCGAGCGCCTCGACAGCGGCGACTACGAGTCCCACGCCAGCGTCACCTCCGACGACTTCGGCGTGCTTGCCGAATCCTACAACCGCGCCAGCGAGAAACTCGCTCGGATCGCACAGGTCGAAGCGACGCGCGAGGCGGTCGAGAATGACCTTACCGCTGTCGAGAGCGCACTTGGCCAGCTCGCCCGCGGCGAACTCGGCGCCCGTGTTCATACCGACGTCCCGACTCTCTCTCCGGTCGCCGACGTTTTCAATTCCGCCGCCGACAACCTGACGCGCCGCCTGGACCGTATCCGCGCCTCGGCCGCCGAGACGCTGGCTGCCGCCAACCAGGCGCAGAGCGCGTGCACCACCTCTGCCGCCGCCGTTAGCCGCGCCGACGAAGACCTGGCGTCCAGCGTTCCGGCTATCGACCAGCTTGCCATCATGGGCCGCAAGGTTAGCGTCGACGCCGATGGCGCCGCCGATGCCGCGCGCCGCGCCCTCGACTATGCCGAACAGGGCAACCGCGCCGTCCGGGATGCGGCCGACGGCATGGAGCGTATCCGTTCCTCCATGCAGGAGACGGCTGCGAAGATCAAATCGCTCGGTGACCGCTCGCTCGAGATCTACGAGATCATCAACATCATCCACGAGACCAACCTGCTCGCCCTCAACGCGGTGCTGGAAGCAAGCCGCGGTGGAGGTTCCATCCAGCCGCTGGATGTGCTTGCCGGGGAGTTGCGCAAACTCGCCGATCACTCGCGTGGCGCCACCAAAGAGATCGTCAGCTTGCTCAAATCGATCCAGGCGGAGAGCAACGACGCGGCGGTCGTGATGGAGCAGGCCAATCGCACGGCCGAACACGGTTCCCGCCTGACCGATCACGCGAGCAAGGCCTTCACGGGCATCTCGACATTGTTGCGCCAGACCGCCGACCTGGCCGCGACCATCTCCGGCGCCTCGCGCCAGCAATCGAAGGACCTCGAAGCCGCCAAGACGACGCTCGTGGCGCAAGCGCAGGGCGCGCATCGGAATGCCGCCCGCGCCAACGACGCTCTTACCCAGGCCGAGCAGGTGACGCGCCTGTGCGAGCAGCTCAACCAGGTGCTGGCGCAATTCCGCTCCGGCCCTGCTGTGGTCAAACCTGACATCAAGGTCGAGGTGAACACGAACGTCGCCACTGCGGCTGCCGGTGACTGATTTATTAGTGGTTTAGCGATTTGTGATTTGTGATTGGGCCCCGGTTTTCAATCACCAATCACAAATCGCTAAATCACCAATTCTCGAATTCATCACGTCGGCTCTATGATGGAACTCGGAACCCGGAACTCGGGACTTTTTCATGTCGCGCCGCCAGGACAAAACGATTCTCTGCATCGATGACGACCAGGCCGGCCTGTCCGGGTGGTGCCTGTACCTGCGGTCGAAGGGCTACCGCGTCGCCGGCGCGGCAACGGGCGAAGAGGGCATGCAGATGTTCGCCGTGCAGCCCATCGACCTCGTCGTCCTCGATTACACCATGCCGGAGATGAACGGGAGCGCCGTATCGGAAGTGATGAAGCGCATCAAGCCGAACGTCCCAATCATCCTCTTCAGTGGGTCGGTCGGCGTCCCCGACACCATCCGCAAGACCGTTGACCATCAAATGCTCAAGGGCGGCGAACCCACCGAACTGCTGGAAAAGATCGACTCCATCCTCGCCATCTCCGAATCCGGCAAGTTCGGCGCCGGCGTATAAGCCTGGACCGTAGCATCGGCGTCCCGCCGGTCACGGCAAGGTATCAGGTGTCAGGTTTCAGGTGTCAGGCATAAGGCATCGCGGAAAGAAGAGCGCCTGCATCCGCCCGACCGTTCATCCGCCTTGATCAGCGGCTTTTTTCCCTCCTGTTGGTAACCAAAACGTAGCTCGCCCGTCGAATCCTCCATGAACGAGAGGATGGACCTTCCCCAGGGTACTGTCGCGCTGATGGTTTTGAAGACGCTCGACGTTCTTGGCCCGCTGCACGGCTACGGAATCGCTCGCCGCATAGAGCAGATCAGCGGCGAGGCGTTCGCCGTCAATCAGGGCACGCTCTATCCCGTGCTGCTCAAACTCGAGCAGGAAGGCGCGATCGAATCCGAGTGGGGCACTTCCGAAAACAACCGCCGCGCCCGCTTCTATCGCCTCACCCGTGCCGGCCGCAAGCAGTTGCAGGCCGAAGCCCGCCAGTGGGAGCAGACCACCGCCATTGTTGCCCGCTTCTTCCAGTTCAAACCAGGAGACCTCCAATGAAGTCCCTGCGCCGATTCCTGTCTCGCACCTCCACTTCGCTCGCCGGTCGCGACGAGGACCGCCTCCGATCCGAGATCGAAGAACACATCGCGATGCAGACGGAGGAATTCGTCCGGGCCGGAATGTCTCCCGAGGAGGCGCATCGCCGAGCCGTCCTGAAGTTTGGCGCCGTCGAAGCGATCAAGGAGGAATATCGCGAGCGCGCGGGGCTGCACCTGCTCGAGAATTTCCTCCGCGACATGAAGTTCTCTCTACGCCAGTTGCGGCACAATCCCGGGTTCGCCTGGACTGCCGTCGCCGTCCTCGCCATCGGCATCGGAGCTGCGACCGCGATCTTCGCATTTGTGGACGCGGCGCTCATACGACCGCTCCCCTATCCCGACCCGACACGCCTGCTGGCAGTCACCGAGAGTGCACCAGCGTTTCCGCGAGCGAACCTCTCGTATCCCGATTATCTAGACTGGAAGGCGCGCAATCACGCCCTCAGCTCCTTTGACTTTTATACCGGCAGCGGCGAACTCCTGAGTACGCCCACGGGTACCGAAGTCGTCTCCGGCGAACGCGTTAGCGCCGGCTTCTTCCGTACGCTTGGCGTGCCTGCGCTGCTCGGGCGCGACTTCCGCGACGGCGAAGACTCGCCCAATGCACCCGCGACCGTGATGTTGAGTTACGCGTCGTGGCAGAAGCGCTTCGGCGGCCGCCCCGATATCGTCGGCCAGACTGTGACCCTAAGCGGCACCCCGACAACTATCGTTGGCGTGCTGCCGAAGGACTTTGATTTTGCGCCGCGCGGCGGCACTGAGTTCTGGACCGTTTTTCACGCCCACGGGGACTGCGACAATCGACGCAGCTGTCACGGACTGCTCGGTGTTGCGCGACTTAAAGACGGAATGACCTTGAGCGCTGCCGTCGCGGAGATGAAAGGCATCGCCCGGCAACTGGAGAAGGAGTATCCCGACAGCAACCGGGGACAGGGCGCTGTCGTGGAACCGCTGTCCGAGATCATCGTCGGCGATATCCGTCCTATCCTGCTGATGTTGCTGAGCGGTTCGGGACTGCTGCTGGTGATCGCCTCGGTCAACGTGTCCAGCCTGCTGCTGGTGCGCTCGGAGCGGCGGAAGCGCGAAATCAACATCCGCGGCGCGCTGGGCGCATCTCCCGGCCGCCTCTTCGTCCAGTTTGTCACCGAGGGCCTGGTACTTGTTCTCGCCGGGGTAGCAGTCGGTCTGTTTCTGGCAAGCCGCGCGATTCGAGTTCTGCTGGCCCTGATCTCCAAGGACATGCTGATGAGCATGCCGTACCTCAAGGGACTCGGAGTCAACACGCATGTGTTGCTGTTCGCCGGCGCCGTTGCACTGTTCGCCATAGCGATCTTTTCGATCGTTCCAGCCATGCGCTTGCCCCGAAGAGACCTGCGCCAGGGAATGGAACAGGGCGGGCGCGGCGCAGCGGGCAACTGGCGGCGGTTCGGCGGCAAACTGGTCGTGGTTGAACTCGCGACCGCGATGGTCCTGCTCGTCGGAGCGGGACTGCTCGGTAAGAGTTTTTACCGACTGCTGCATGTTGAGACCGGCTTCTCGACGGACCATCTCGCCATGGTCCGGCTGTCCGTTCCCAACAAAACGTACAACAAGGATGACGCGCAGATCGCCCTGCAGCGCCGCATCGTGAGCGCCATCTCCGCGCTGCCCGGTGTCAAGTCCGCTGCACTTGCCAGCACCCCGCCCTTGAGCTTCAACGGCAACACCGAGTGGATCCGTTTCGTCGGCCGCCCGTATAACGGCGAACACAACGAAGTGAACGAGCGCGATGTCAGTGCCGATTACTTCAAGACCATTCAGGCCCGACTCATCCGCGGCCGGTTCTTTCGTGACGACGAAGACGAATCTAAACCTGGCGTCGTCGTCATCAACCAGGCGCTCGCCGACAAATATTTCCGCGGCGAAGACCCGATCGGCAAGCGGATCGCTCATTTCGACTTGGCCCCGAAATCGATCAAGGAGATCATCGGTGTCGTCGACAACATCCGCGAAGGCGCGCTCGATTCCGAGATCATGCCCGCCATATATCCTCCGCTCAACCAGGAGCCGAGTACCGATTACTCACTGATCGCGCGCACTGCGAATGCTGAAGAATCGGTTCTGCGCGAGCTGGATACGGCCATCCGGCAGATCGATCCCACAATCGCCACCTTCAGCGAGACCACTATGGAGCAGCGCATGCACGACTCCCAGACCGCGCACCTCCATCGTTCAGCGGCATGGCTCGTCGCCGGTTTCGCCGCGCTGGCGCTTCTGCTCGGCGTCGTCGGCCTCTACGGTGTGATCGCTTACTCGGTGAACCAGCGCACGCGCGAGATCGGCGTCCGCATGGCACTGGGAGCGGAGCGGCGTGCGATTTACGGCATGGTCCTCAGCGAAGCCGGTTGGCTGGTGATCGCAGGCATCGTGGCCGGCATCGTCGCATCCCTCGGCGCCGTGTCGCTCATGAAGAAAGTGCTGTTCGGCGTCAGCCGCTGGGACCCGACCACGCTGCTGGGCGTCGCCGTCCTACTCGGCGGTTCGGCACTCCTCGCCAGCTTCATCCCCGCGCGGCGCGCGGCATCCGTCAGCCCGGTGGAGGCGCTGCGAGTCGAGTGAGGTTCGCATTTCACATCACTCAGAAGGACTACGCACGGGCTACAAAAATTCCTGACGGTGATTAGGGCGGTAACCAGCGCCCTCGCGGTGTTTCACCCTATCCATCCAGTGTAGATGCCCTCGTAGTCTGCCGCGGATACGGGAGGAGTATCGTGCGAACGACTTATTCGCTTGCGATCCTCTGCGCCTTGCTGGCTGGCGTTGCGCCGCTGCAAGCACAGACGGCGCCGCCTCTGGGGCACGTCGTTGTGGTGGCGTTTGAAAACCACAGCTACTCCGCCGTCGCCGGCAACTCGGCGATGCCGTACTTGAACTTGCTCATCAACTCTTACGCGCTGGCGAACGGCTATTACGCCAACACGCACCCGTCGATCGGCAATTACCTGGAGCTCACGACGGGCCAGATCATCACCAACGATGACAGCTTCAACAGCACGATCTCGGCGGACAACATCGAGCGCGAACTGCTGAAGGCGGGAAAGACCTGGAAGTCGTACGCGCAGTCGATCCCCTACGCCGGTTATACCGGCTGGGATGTTTACCCGTACGTGCAGCATCACAATCCGTTCGCGTTCTTCAGCGATAACCGCAACGGGTCCGGCGAACAGAACAACATCGTTCCGTTCTCGCAGTTCGGGAGCGACGTCGCCAACAACAGTCTGCCGAATTTCTCATTCGTCGTCCCCGACTTGCAGCACGATGCGCACGACTGTCCCGACGGCAGTTCCAATTGCACCGACAACGACATGCTTTGGGCGGCAGACCAGTTCCTGCAGTACCAGATCGCGCCCCTGCTGAACAGCGCGCAATTCCAGAAAGACGGCCTGCTGGTGATCTGGTGGGACGAGGGGTATCAGGGCGACTCGACGAACGGTGGAGGTCAGGTCGCGATCACGTTGGTCGGACCCAACGTGAAGAGAGGCTACCGCTCGTGGAACTTCTACCAGCACCAGAGCCTGCTCAGGACGATTTCCGAAGCGCTTGGTACGAGCTTGTTTGCCGACGCGACCGGCGCGCCAAGCATGGCCGAGTTCTTCACCACGAACGGTACGACCGGCGGAAGCGGCGGAACGTCGGGGTCCCCCACCTCCACGAGTGTGACCGTCAGCTCCCCCGCGGCGGGCGCGAGCGTTGCTTCGCCCGTGACTTTCCGGGCTTCGGCGATCAGCCCGAACGGGATCAGCGGCTGGGTGATCTACGTCGACGGTAACAACGCCTACCAGGTGGACAACTACTCGAACTCGCTGACCGCGTCGGTCCCACTTGCCGCCGGGACGCACACGGTGATGATCCGTGCTTGGGATAAACTGAGCGGCTTCGGCAGCTCGCCCACGTTCAACATCACGGTGGGAGGTTCGGCGAGCGGCGGGGGAACAAGCGGCGGAACCACCACGACCACCGTCGCGGTGCAATCGCCCGCTCCGGGCGCGAGCGTCGGCTCTCCTGTGACGTTCCAGGCTTCAGCAACAAGCCCGAACGGCATCAGCGGATGGGTGATTTACGCCGATAACTCGAACGTCTACCAGGTGAACAACGGCTCGAACTCGCTGACCGCTTCCGCCAACCTGTCGGGGGGAACGCACAGCATGTATATCCGCGCGTGGGACAACGTGAGCGGCTACGGGACGTCCTCTACGTTCAACATCAACGTGGGCGGCAGCAGCGGATCCACAACGCCGAGTGCCACCACGGTTACGCTCGCGTCTCCAACGTCCGCCGCAACCGTGGGATCGCCCGTGACGTTCTACGCAACCGCTACCAGCCCGAACGGGATCAGCGGCTGGGTCATCTATGCCGACGACAACAATGTGTATGAGGTGGATAACGGCTCGAATTCGCTTACGGCGTCTGTGAATCTCGCCTCCGGCACGCACAACATATATGTGCGCGCCTGGGACAACGTCGGCGGCTTCGGTACTTCGGCGCCGATCACACTGTACGTGCCGTAAACGTAACGCTGGCGTCTCGCCTGCCACGCGTGTCTAAACGCAGAGTTGCAGGCGGGACGCCCGCGTTACGGCAAAAAGGCTCACGTGTTTCCTTGCGCCTTGAGCCTACTACCTGAAAAGCCTGCTTTACGCGGCTTTGGCTTCGATGTTGATCCGTTCGGCGAGGCCGTTCAGCAGTTGGTCTGTTTCTTTCTCTTCGTCGAGCGTCTGTTGCAGCAGGCGCGCCCACTCCACGCGGTTGAGCAATTGTGAGTACGTCCGGGCGGTGCCATAAGATGCGATCTCATAATGTTCGACGCGCTGTGCGCCCGCGATCATGCCGGCATCGCGTACGTCGGGGTCCTTCGCGTCTTTCATCAGTTTGTCGTTCTCGTCAATGATCCCTTTTACCCCCTTGCAAGTCTTGTCGTCGCGATCGACGTCCGGCACCTGGTCAAAGATCCGGTCCAGGCGATCCTTTTGATTCCGCGTCTGCTGCAGGTGCGTTTCGAACGCCTGCCGCAATTCTGGCGAGCTGGCCTTGTCGGCCATCTTAGGCAGCGCATCGATGATCTGCGTTTCGGCGGAATACAGGTCCTGAAGCTCGTCGATCAAGAGGTGTTCCAGGGTTTGTATCTTCATAGATCCTCCTCTCCTCGGGGCTGATTGCTGGATTCGGCGGTTTCTTGAACAACGGTTAAGAAACCGCCTGGGAGGATCGGGTTGTGTGGAAAAAGTCGGGACGCGAGCGTCTCGCCTGCAACGCCCTCACGGAGCAGGGCTGCAGGCGAAACCCTTCGACAAGCTCAGGGCAGGCTGCGTTACTAGAATTCCGCCAGCTTCACCATCGCTTCGTACACGTCGTCAGCCTGCGGCAGGATCTCGTCTTCCAGGATCGGCTGGTAGGCGACGAAAGTATCTTTCGCAGCAACGCGGCGCACCGGGGCGTCCAGGTCCTCGAACAGTTCGTCGGCGATGCGGGCGGCGATCTCCGCCCCGTAGCCCCAGCTCAGGCAATCCTCGTAGGCAACGATGACACGGTTCGTCTTCTTCACCGACGCGGCGATCGCGTCCCAGTCGTACGGGCTGAGGGTGCGCAGGTCGATCAGTTCCACCTTTACGCCGTGGTCATGCTCCATGCGCTGCGCCGCTTGTAGGGCGCGCGGCACCAGGGCGCCGTACGTAATGACGGTCAAGTCGCCGCCATGCTGCACGACGCGTGCCTTGCCGAACGGAACCATGTAATCCGGACCGGGATAGGGGGCGCGCCCGAAGGTCTCGCGATAGAGCCGCTTGTGCTCAAGGAACATCACCGGGTCATCGCAGCGGATAGCGGTGCGCAGCAGTCCCGCGGCGTCGAGCGCATTCGACGGGAACACGACCCTTAGTCCCGGGATGTGCGTGAAGATGCTCTCACCGCACTGCGAGTGATAGATCGCGCCGCCGGTGAGATATCCGCCGATCGCGACGCGCACCACCGCCGGGCAGGAGAAGTTATTGTTCGAGCGCCACCGGATCAGCGGCATTTCGTCCCGCAGCTGCATCATCGCGGTCCAGATGTAGTCGAAGAACTGGATCTCGACCACCGGCTTCAGTCCGCGTGTTGCCATGCCGATGGCTCGGCCAACAATGGTGGCTTCCGCGAGCGGCGAATTGAACACGCGGTCGGAGCCGAAATCGCATTGCAATCCGGCGGTCAGCTTGAACACGCCGCCCTTGCCCTTGATGAGCTTCTGCTCCAGGTACTTCTGGCGTGAGCAGTCGGCGATGTCCTGGCCGAACATGACTATCCGCGGATCGCGCTGCATCTCGTCGCGCAGCGTCGTATTGATCAGGTCCGCCATCGTTTTCTCGGCTGCGGGCTTGCCGGGCTCTGCATGCGCGATCTGCGGCTGCGGGTGGAACGCGTCGGACGTTGGATCGATGTCGGGCGAGTAGACGAATAGCGTCTCCGAACCGGGCTCGGGAAGCTTGGCATGCAGCGCTCGCTCGCCTGCCTCGCGGACTTCCGCTTCCACCTCCGCCTCGAGCTTGTTGATGGCCTCTTCGTCGAGGATGCCCTCGCGGATGAGGAACATCTGCAGCTTGGTGATCGGATCGCGCTTGGCCTCTTCCTGGCGCTCGGAATCGGGCCGGTAGAGCTTCTCGTTGTCGGACAACGAGTGCGAGTACGGGCGCACCACATGTCCGTGCACGAATGCCGGACCATTGCCCGCGCGGACGTGCGCGACCGCTTTCTTCATGGCTGCGTAGCTTGCCAAGAAGTCGGTGCCATCGATCTCGGCGAAGTAGAAGTTCGGGAAATTCGAGATCAGCTTGGAGATGTTCCCGCCTGCCGTCTGGACTTCCACCGGGACGCTGATCGCGTACTCGTTGTCTTCGCAGACGTACAACACGGGCGCTTTCAGGTTCGACGCGGAATTCAACGACTCCCAGAATTCGCCCTGGCTGGTCGTGCCTTCGCCGGAGGAGACGTAAGTCACCTCGTCGCCGTGAAAAATGACGTCCTTAAACTGGCGATAGTCGCCGGTGACGTTCTTCGCGGCTTCCGGATGCCGGGCGAAGTAGCGGCCCGCCTCGGCGCAACCGACCGCTTGCAGGAACTGTGTTCCCGTCGGCGACGACTGCGTGATGATGTTCAGCTTCTTGTGGCCCCAGTGGGACGGCATCTGGCGGCCGCCGGAATTCGGGTCGTCGGCGGCGCCGACGGACTCCAGCAGTTGCTCGTAGGGCGTCATGCCGAGCGTGAGGCACAGCGCGCGGTCACGGTAATAGGGGTAGAACCAGTCGTAGCCGGGCTTGAGAGCGAGTCCGGCGGCCGTCAGCAGCGCCTCGTGTCCGGCACCGGAGATTTGGAAGAAGATCTTCTGCTGGTGCTTCAGCATGATCTCGCGGTCGTCGAGCCGGCGCGACAGGAACATCAGGCGATAGGCCTGGATGAGCTGCTCGGCCGACAATCCTTCGTACTGGCGCGCTTTCGGCGGCGACTGAGTTTTTGTTGCCATGTATCCCTCAGGAAAGGTTTGCACCCACACTACCTGCTCTTTAGATTCTAAATGGTCGCGCAAAGCTGCGGTTATACTGCGATAAGTTAAGGGTAATCGGGAGTAGCAATTTGGTAATTTCCAAATCTTCGCCCGTGCTTAAGGGCAAAATCCGGCGAACCCCGGCGATGTCGGCAATCACAAATCACGGATCACAAAATCACCAATGACGCGATGAAATTCCTCCGCCCTATTCCCGCCGAAGCCATCAAGCTCCTGATCTTCGACCTCGACGGTACGCTGATCGACTCGCGGACCGACCTTGCGAATTCGGTGAACGGCATGTTGCGTCATTTCGGGCGCAAGGAACTGCCGCTGGAGGTGATCGCCACCTACATCGGCGATGGCGCGCCAATGCTCGTCCGCCGCGCACTCGGCGATCCCGCTGACGAGCACTTTGTGAACGAAGCGCTCCAGTTCTTCCTCTCCTACTATCGCGAGCACAAGCTCGACACGACTACCGTCTACCCGGGCGTCGCCGACGCGCTGGCGGCCATCCAGGACGGACGCAAGATGGCCGTCTTGTCGAACAAGCCGGTGAACCCGTCGCGGGCGATCGTCGAGGCGCTGGGGCTGGGACAGTTATTTCAGCAGGTCTATGGCGGCAACAGCTTTCCGACCAAGAAGCCCGACCCGATGGGCGCGCTGGCCCTGCTGCGCGAATTCGATGTGGACGCCGGGGAAGCGATGATCATCGGCGATTCGTCGAATGACGTCCTGACCGGCCGCAATTGCGGCATGTGGACCTGCGGCTGCACCTATGGCTTCTCCCCGCAGACGCTCGTCCAGGCGCCGCCCGACGTGCTCGTTGACCACCCGTCGGAGCTGCCGCTGGTTCTGGAATTGAAATCCCCGGAGCGGGAGGACTACTCGGAGATCCCGGGCGAGACGACGTAAACCAAAATCATTGCCGATTGATGATTTCCGAGTGCCGATTGAAAACGAAGGACGCGCGTCTTGAAATCGGCAATCGACAATCGGCAATCGGAAATGGTTTGATGTGCAGAGATGCCGTCCGCTACCAAGAGTTCCGATTTTGATTTCACTCCCGCCGAGCTGCGCAAGATCCGTGCGCTGAAGAATCCGCACGGTATCCAGAAATTCCTGAACGAAACGCCGTACCACATCGCGCGCAGTTCCTGGTCTCCGCGTCGGGTGCTCGCCGAACGCACATCTCACTGCCTGGAGGGCGCGATCTTTGCCGCCGCCGCGCTGCGTGTGCTCGGCTTCCCGCCGCTGATCGTCGACCTCGAAGCGGAAAACGATACCGACCACGTCATTGCCGTGTTCAACATCCGCGGCCACTGGGGCTCCATCGCGAATTCCAATTACGCCGGCTGCCGTTACCGCGAGCCGGTGCACCGCACGTTGCGCGAGCTGGCCATCAGCTACTTCGACGATTATTTCAACCTGCGCGCCGAGCGTACGCTGCGGACTTTCTCGCGCCCGGTCGATCTTTCGCGATTCGACGATCGCGGCTGGATGACCGATCCCAAGGACGTCTGGTACATCCCCGAGTACCTCTGCGAGATCTCGCATACCGAGCTTCTAACGCCGTGGCAGCGCAAGAACCTGAACCGGCTCGACCGCCGCTCCTACGAGTCCGGGCTGTACGGCCACCGGTGGAAATGAAGAATGACGGGGTGAGAATTGATGATGAACTGGAACGCTACCCATCGCGGTCATTTATTCTTCATTCTGACTTCTTCATTCTTCATTCGGTCGCATGCCCCTGAAACCCCATCCCGCCGATGAGTATCGCCGCCGCAGCGGCGCGTGCCGCCTGGAAGCTTCCTCGCTCGAGCGGCGCTCGCGCGCAATCGGGAACCTGCGGCTGGTTGTGTTCGTTGCCGGCCTGGCGTCCGTCTGGGCTTCGCTGTCGCACCACCGATACTTGCCGCTCTGGTCGCCTCTGGTATTCCTGGCGGGCTTCTTCGCGCTCGTTCTTTGGCATGAACGGGTCATAGCCGCGCATCGCACCGCCGTGAAAACAGCGGCCATCTACGAGCGCGGTCTCGCCCGCATGGAGGATCGCTGGCAGGGCACTGGCGCGACCGGCGAGCGTTTCCGCGTCGAAGATCACGTGTTCGCCGACGATCTCGACCTTTTCGGGCCCGCCAGTTTGTTCCAACTCCTGAGCACCGCGCGCACTCCCATTGGCGAAGCGACCCTCGCGCGCTGGCTGACCATGCCGTCGGAGGTCGCGGAAGTCGTCGCGCGGCAGGCTGCAGTGCGCGAGCTCCGTGATAATCTCGATCTGCGCGAGGACCTGGCGGTTCGCGGCACCGATCTGGTCACTCCGAAGGACACGAGCGCACTCTTCGACTGGGCCGAGGCGCCGCCCGTACCGGTGTCGCTCGGCTTTCGAGTCGCCGCCTTCGTCCTGATGGTGTTCGCAGTCGCAGCCACCGTAGTGGGATTTGCCGCGGACATTTGGACGCCACTCGTCGTAGTGGTTGCGATCGAAGCCGCGCTCGGCTGGACCTGGCGCAAGCGCGTCGAGGCGATCGTTGAACCCGTGTCGGGTGCGGCAGCAGACCTCGCCCTCGCGGCTGAATTACTGGCGCGCGTGGAGCAAGAGAAGTTCGAAGCGCCACGACTCCGTTCGCTCGCCGCGGGACTGGTTGCGGGCGCGAATCTCCCTTCGCGCGCCATGAAGCGTCTGAAGGCACTGGTGAATTGGGCCGACTCGCGTCACAACATGCTGGTGCGCTTCCTCGACACGCCGCTGATGTATTCACTCCAGGTCTCGTTCGCGGTCGAACGCTGGCGGCAAAAGCACGGGAACTCGGTGCGACGCTGGTTGCAAGCAGTCGGCGAGATCGAGGCGCTGGAGTCGCTCGCGGCGTATTCCTATGAGCACCCTGACGACCCGTTCCCTGAATTCGTCGACCGTCCTGCTCCGCTGTTCTCCGGCGAGGAACTGGGACATCCGCTGCTGCCGGCGAAATCGTGCGTGCGTAACTCCGTGACTCTCGGCGAAAACGTGCAAGTCCTGCTGGTCAGTGGCTCGAACATGAGCGGCAAGAGCACGTTCCTGCGCACCATCGGTATTAATGCCGTGCTCGCGCTGGCAGGCTGCGCCGTTCGGGCCAAAGCGCTGCGATTGACCCCGCTCAAACTCGGGGCCTCCATCCGCGTGACCGATTCATTGCAAGCCGGGCGCTCGGGCTTTTACGCGGAGATCACACGCTTGCGGCAGATCATGGATCTGACCGCCAAGGATCGGCGCGTGCTGTTTCTCGCCGACGAGATGCTGCACGGCACCAACTCGCACGACCGCCGCATCGGCGCCGAGGGGCTGATCCGTGCGCTGGTCGAGCGCGGCGCCATCGGTGTCGTCACTACGCATGACCTGGCACTGACCGCTGTCGCCGACGGTCGCGTTCACAACGCCCATTTTCAGGACGAACTGCGCGACGGCCGCATGGTGTTCGACTACTGCCTCCAGGAGGGCGTCGTAACCAAGAGCAACGCCCTAGACCTGATGCGGAGCGTCGGGCTGGACGTGTGAATTTTGCCGAAACATTTTCGGCTGGCTGGCGTCATCATTCCAAGGCTCAAGGCTCAAGGCTCAAGGCTCAAGGCTCAAGGCTCAGTACCAAGTACCAAGTACCAAGTACGGGGTTGGGTGAAACGCAGGTCTCTCCATTTCGCAATCGCATTCCTCTTGCTAAGCGGCATGCCCATCCATGCCCAGGAACAGCCCGACGCCATGTCGCTCATCCGCAAGGCCGTCGAGCACGACAAGGCCAACGACAAGAAAGCCCGCGAGTACATGTATACCGAGCGCGAGGAGACCAGGACCAGGCAGGGAAGCGGCTTCAAGACCGAGATTCGCACGCGCGAGGTCTTCGTGCTCTACGGTCACGACGTGCATCGGCTCATCGCCAAGGACGACAAACCCCTCGACGAGAAGGATGCGAAAAAGGAAGAAGATCGCATCGGCAAGCTCACGGAGAAGTACAAGAACGAGAGCGACGCCGAGCACCGCAAGCAGGAGGAGAAGCGCGCCAAGGCAAGGGAAGAAGAGCGCAAGTTCCTCGATGAAGTTGCCCAGGCCTACGACTTCACCATGCACGGCACCGAGACCATCGCCGGACGCGAAGCGTGGGTGATCAGCGGCGAGCCGCGGCGCGATTTTCACCCGCAAAGCAAGGAGGCGAAGATACTGCCGAAGATCCGCTTCAAAGCCTGGATCGACAAGGAAGATACCGGGTGGGTGCGCATCGATGCCGACGTCATCGACAGCATCAGCTTTGGCTGGTTCCTCGCGAAGCTGGACAAGGGCGCCCACCTCACCCTCGAACAGGCGCGCATCAATGACGAGATCTGGCTGCCGCGGCACGTGAGCGTCACGGCCGACGCGCGTCTCCTCTTCAAGCACCTCGACGTCAACTCAGATATCACCTATCGTGATTACCGGAAATTCCGCACAGACGCGAAGATCACCGGCGTCGTCGACCCGCAAGCGCCCCCGCCTCCTCCGCAGCCGTAAAGAACGGGCAGCTCGGAACATCGGCGTCCCGCCGGTCACCGCGCTCTGTGTAACGCTGGCGTCTCGCCGGCAGCAATCCCGGTATAATCAAGAGATACTCACACGTCGAAATCGCGTTCTGTGGGGATTGCAGGAACCATTCGGCACCGGTTTTCCCGGAAGCCGGATGCCGATCGCAGATAGCCGTTCTTATGCCTGACTTCAAACTAGTCTCGGATTACAAGCCGCGCGGCGACCAGGGGCCGGCCATCGAGTCGCTCACCCGCGGTGTGTACGAGGGCGAAAAGCACCAAGTGCTGCTTGGCGTAACGGGCTCGGGCAAGACTTATACGATGGCGAAGGTCATCGCCGAGGCGAACCGTCCCGCGCTGGTCATGGCGCACAACAAAACGCTCGCCGCCCAGCTGTTCCACGAATTCAAGTCGTTCTTCCCGCATAACGCCGTCGAGTATTTCGTATCGTATTACGACTATTACCAGCCCGAGGCGTACATTCCGGCGGCCGACGTCTACATCGAGAAGGAAGCCACCATCAACGACGAGCTGGACAAGCTACGGCTGTCGGCGACGAAATCTCTTTTCGAGCGCCGCGACTGCATCATCGTCGCCTCGGTTTCCTGCATTTACGGCCTCGGCTCGCCGGAAGCCTATTACGGCATGCTGTTATTCCTGGAAAAAGGACAGCGCATCAAGCGCGAGGACATCCTCAAGAAACTGGTCGAGATCCTCTACGAGCGCAACGACACCGACTTCAAGCGCGGCACCTTCCGCGTGCGCGGCGACGTCATCGAGATCTATCCGACGTACGACGACAACGCCTATCGCATCGAGCTGTTCGGGGATGAGGTCGAGTCCCTCAGCCAGATCGATCCGCTCTTCGGCACGGTGAAGCAGAAATACCAGCGGCTACCCATCTACCCGAAGACGCACTACGTCATGAAGCCGGAGACTAAGAAAACCGCGGTGCAATCGATCCTCGAAGAGCTCGCGTGGTGGGAGGCCGAACTCGAAAAGCAGGGACGGCTCGTAGAGGCGCAACGCGTCCACCAGCGCACACGTTTCGACGTGGAGATGATCAAGGAAGTCGGCTACTGCCACGGCATCGAGAATTATTCTCGGCACTTCACCGGGCGGTTGCCGGGCGAGCCCCCGCCGACGCTCCTCGACTATGTGCCGCGCGATTTCCTGATGTTCATCGACGAGTCGCATCAGACCGTCCCGCAATTGCACGGCATGTGGCATGGTGACCGCTCGCGCAAGGAGACGCTGATCGAGTACGGCTTCCGCCTGCCCTCGGCGCTCGATAATCGCCCGCTGCAATTCGAGGAGTTCGAGAACCGCGTCAACCAGGTGATCTACGTCTCGGCCACGCCCGGGCCTTATGAGCTGACGAAAGCGGCGGGTGTTGTTGTCGAGCAGATCATCCGCCCCACCGGCCTGCTCGATCCCGAGGTCGAGATTCGCCCCGTCAAGGGACAGATCGACGACCTGCTGCACGAGATCCGCGAGCGCGCCAATGTCAACGTGCGCGTGCTGGTCACGACGCTGACCAAGCGCATGGCGGAAGACCTGGCGGAGTATTACTCCGAGGTCGGCGTGCGGTGCCGCTACATGCACTCCGAGATCGAGACTCTGGAGCGCGTGAAGATCCTGCGCGACCTGCGCAAGGGCGAGTTCGACGTGCTCATCGGCATCAACCTGTTGCGCGAGGGCCTCGACCTGCCTGAGGTCTCGCTGGTCGCCATTCTCGACGCCGATAAAGAAGGCTTCCTGCGGTCGGCCGGATCGCTCATCCAGACGATGGGCCGGTGCGCCCGCAACCTGCACGGACGCGCGGTGCTCTACGCCGACCGCATGACCGACTCGCTGAAGAAGGCCATCGACGAGACCACCCGCCGCCGCGCCATCCAGCAGGCCTACAACGAGGAGCACGGCATCACGCCGGAGTCCATCATCCGGCCCGTCGATATGTCGCTGGCGCACATCGTCGAAGCCGATTACTCCGACGTGTCTCTCGACGCGCCCGAAGGTCTGCCTGAGTTTACGTCGCAGGAGCAGGTCGATGCGTATATCGCGAAGCTCGAGGTCGATATGCGCGAGGCGGCGAAGCGTTTTGAATTCGAGAAAGCCGCCAAGCTGCGCGACACCATCCGCGATCTGCGGACGAAAGAATTTTTGTTCGTTTAGAAATGTCGCCACGGATTTACACGGATTCGAACGGAAACTTTTTTGAACTATCCGTGAGAATCGGTGTGATCCGTGGCGTTTTTAGCTTTCTTCGTAATTGATCTGGATGCCGCGTGCTTTCATTCCCGCCAGGAACGCCTCCGCTGGTACGTCCAGTTCCTGCCGGATGCCGCCGCGCTTGGCGATCTCTCCGGACGCGAGCATCTGGACCACCACTGACGCGGGCCAGGCGGTCGTCCGCATCATCGACGTCATGCCCGTCCTGCTGTCGAAGCGGTCGATCATGCTGAAGGCCAGCACGCGCGGCTCGCGTTTGCCACTTACCAGCGCTCTCAATCCGCGCGGCACCTTTTCATGCGCCTCAACGCGCATCACCGTCACGTCCGGCTGGCTGCCGGAGAGCTTGTGGATCATCAGCCGCGAAGTGAGTTCGCGCGGGCTGAATTCCGCTTTGCCGATCTTCATCTTCTCTTTGGAGAAGAGACCGAAGTCGTAAAGCGCCTTGATGTACGGCAGGGTGCCGCGATAGCGCAGCGTCTTCTCGAAACACTCGCCGACCTGTGACGAGAACGTCTCCGGCAACGTCGAAGTTCCGCCCGAGGTGTGGAATGCTTCCAGGGCAGGGAAGCCCGCCATGCGAAACGTTTCTACTTCGCTCAGCGGTTCGATGGTTGTGACCTTGCCATTGCGCAGGATCTTCGCCGGCTCGGCGTACTCGTTGATCAAGCCTTCGACCGAGAACACCAGCTGGTACTGGAACGGCGGCTTGGGGTCCATCGGCAGTCCGCCGACATAGATCTTCAGCGCGTCGGCCGCTCCGCCGATGCGGCGCATCAGTTCGCCGGCCAGGATGGAAGCCATTCCCGGCGACAGCCCGCAATCCGGCGCAATCGACACGCCGCGTTTTTCCGCCTGCCTGCTCATGGCGAATTCTTCGCGGACGACCGTGTTGTTGCCGCCGAGGTCGGCGAAGTGGCAGCGCGCGTCAATGGCCGCCTTGGCGAGATCGACGTTGTAAAAGTACGGCACCGCCGAAAGCGCGGCATTGTGATCTCCCATCAGCCGAGCGGCTTTTTTTCTGTCGGACGCGTCGAGTTCCACCGCCGACGCGATCTTCCGCTTCGCCAGCTTGTTGACGCGCTCCGCCGATTCACGCGCCCGCTTCCTATCCGTGTCCGCGATCGTCACGACCGTAACGCCACTGCTGCGCACCATATCGTAGGCCGCGCTCGTGCCCATCATGCCTGCACCAATGACGAGAAGTTTCACAATTGCGCTCCTTTGAGAACGCACTAGGGTAGCAGCACACCTGCTGCTATGAAAGATGGGCCAGAAAGAAGGTGCGGCCTTTCTCACCGCGCATGCCGACGGCCTCAGCCTCATAGGTCGAGACCCGGCCGAAGCCGGCGCTGATCAGCGCACCGGTCACTTCGTCGTGGGAGTGGCACTTTTGTACGATTGTGAACTGTTCCCGCCCGCGCAATTGCGCTCCGCTGCGGTGCCACATCGTGATCTCGTTGCGCGCAATCCGCGTCCTGCTGTCATAACTGGGCTGCACGATTGCGCATTCGTTCTCATCGACAATCGCGAAGTCTGCTGCCCAGCGGCTTACGTATGCCTCTTCCATACTCAGGTCGAACAGCCATGCACCGGACGGCTTCAATGCCTGGCGAACGGTCGCAAACACCCGGACCAGATCTTCGCGCGAGTAAACGTGGGCCAGGCTGTTGAACGTGCACACCGCCGCGCCGAAGATGGGGTTCAGCTGCATTTCGCGAACGTCCGAAACAAGGAATCGCGCTGCTGGAGCGTTTCGCTTCGCGAGCCCGACCATCGCAGGCGATGCATCGGCGCCGGTGACCTGTACACCACGCTCGATAAGGCCGGCGCTCACCCGGCCTGTCCCGCAGCAAAGGTCAAGGACGTGACTTCCTGACGTGAGTTGCGGCGCGAGCAGGCAATCGATGACGGGTAGCACCCGGCTCGCGAAGTCGGCGCCCATATGGCGGTCATAGATGGATGCAAACCTATCGTAAGGACTGCTCGGGATTCGCGGTCGCGTGGCCATTCCTATAAGGAGATGTAGAACGCCCACGTCCGTGGGCGTTTCAGGCCGCGCCGAATTGCGTCCTTATTCCTGCCACCCGCCGAGTTGCGCCCGCAGCGGTTCCAAACGAAGGCCGCGTTCTCTCAGGATCAGCCCGGCCGCCGTATCCGAATGCAGCAGGCCAAGCAGCAGGTGCTCAGCCAGGATCTGCGGCGACTGCAATCCTCGCGCCTCTCGTGCCGCCGCGCGCAGTACCCGGCTGGCGTCGTCGCTGAAGGGAAGGTCGTCCCGGTAGGACACAATCGCGCCGCCGGCAACGTGCTCCTTGATCTCCTCGCGGATCGATTCGTGCCCCTCGCGCGGCAGCAGGCGCTGGATGTTCGAGCCGGGAACGTGCAGCAATCCGAGCAGCAGGTGGGTTGGCTCGATGGTCGGCGACTGCAATTTTTCAGCCTCGACCCGCGCGAAACCGATCGCCTTCTGCGCCTCGCCGGAAAAATTTGTGCGCGCGCGCCGGGTGGATTTCACGATCCAGAGGTACACCGCTCCCACCAGCATGACGCAACCGAGCAGGGCGGCAATGGCTGCGGCCAGAGGTCCGGGGCCGAGTTTCAGGAATTGCTGAAGATCCATTCAGGCACTAGCTTATGGACACCACCGCATTGGCAGAGTTCCACGAATCGTTGGATTCACCCGATCCCCAATTCGTCGCTCGACTCCAGCGGCGTCCCGCAAATTCGGCAGATCACCGCCGAGCAGTCGCCACACGTGAGCGGATCGTTAACTTCCCGCGCGCAATTGGGACAGTAGAGGACCGGGTTCCTCTCTTGCTTTGCTTCTTCCATCTCATCCTAGGTTAATCGCTATGCCGGTATTTCGCTTACCTGTTGTTCCCTTTGTGTTCCTTCGTGTCCTTCGTGGTGGAATGTTTTGTTCCGTCCTCCGTTTTTGCGAGAATCTGAGAGTATGACCCCCGAAGAGAAACTCCGTGCCGAGTTCAACGCCTGGGCTGAAGCCGGCCGAGGCGAGGAGATGGAGCGTCATCATCTCGACATTGCCGAAAAGACCATCCGACAAATGAACCTGCGTCCCGGCGAGCGCGTGCTGGACCTGAGTTGCGGCGCCGGCTGGTGTACGCGCCTGATCGCCCGCATCGTCGGCGACGGCCCCCAGGGCTTCGGACAGGTGGTTGGCCTCGATATCTCCGACGAGATGATCCGCCATGCCCGCGAAGCGTCGAAGGACTTCGACAACATCCTCTACGTTTGGGGCTCGGCGCAGAAGATCCCGTGGGAGGAGAACTATTTCGATAAGGCCATTTCCATCGAGGCGTTCTATTATTACCTCGACCAGGAGCGTGCGCTGGCCGAGCTTTTCCGCGTCCTTGCGCCACGCGGGCGGTTCTTCATCCTCATCAACTTGTACAAGGACAATCCCTACTCGCTACGTTGGGTCGACGAACTGAAGGTGCCGGTGCACGTGCGCTCGGAAGCCGAGTACGTCGAATTGCTGAAAGCCCACGCCTTCGAGGAAGTGAGCGCCACGCGCATTCCCGACGACACGCCCACGCCCGACGAATATTCCGGCAAATGGTTCGCCAATGCGGCTGAGTTGCGCGACTTCAAGCGTATCGGCGCGCTCCTGCTGAGCGCGCGCAAGCCTGACATCCGCTCCCTGCCCCCGGCGATCCAGGTGTTGTAGGAGGCCTTCTTGCAATCCGCGCCGCGGCTAAATCCAGTTGGAAGTTACAAGTTGTGAGTTGGAAGTTGGCCTCGCGTATCACGAGGACATTCCCAACTTCCAACTTACAACTTGTAACTTACAACTGCTTCTGAAGGACATCCCTCGGTCACGCGTCCACATCCCACCTGTGAATTCCAACAGGAGAGATGTGTATGACCACACGCGCAATTCTGATCGCCGCCGTCCTGTGCCTCGCCGTGGGCATCGCAACGGCACAGACATCGACCGGCGCGATTACTCCGACACCGACCGTTCCGGGTTCACAGTCCACGAGCACCAGCGGCGTGCAGAGCACCACTCCGGGTTCCACCGTCAGACCGGTATCACCACCGACAGTGACCTGCCCTGTGACTTCGACCGGATCCCCCTCGACTGCATCGTCGGCCCCCATGTCGAGCACGTCCAGCCCGTCCGGAACCAGCCCGAGTGCGACCATGCCGGGCTCTTCTCCGAGCACCTCGACTGGAAGTACGATCTGCCCGCCATCCACTCCGAGCAGCGTTCCCAGCACGAGCACCGCGCCGACCACCACGACTATGCCGAGCACAACGCCTGGAATTACCCCGAACACAACAACGGGGACTACGCCGAGCACGACTCCCGCCACTACGCCGAGCACGACTCCGGGCACCACTCCGCCGATGGGGAACACTTCTCCGACCACGAACATGGGCGGCGTTACCTCGGGAACGACCACGACCTCGCAACCGAGCACTGCTCCGCGTACGACTTCACCTGCGGGAGGGAGCACCACTCCGAGCAGCATCCCCCCGCGGTAGTAAGTTAATTAAGTGCGAATTGTTAACCAGGGCCGCGGCTTTCCGCGGCCCTGTCCTGTCGCTGCTCTCGATTTTTTCCCGTCAAACGACGCCAGCCACTCACGCGGTACATCCGGGCTCGGAGCCGCGCCATCCGACATACGAAGCACCAAAAACTTTACGCGGGAGAACCCTATCCTCATGAAGACACGTTTACTGATTTTGACTGTCGTGCTGACATTCGCATTCGGCATGGCATTCGCGCAGACGGGCACAACATCCGGCCAAAGCAGTACATCGAGCACCTCTGGCCAGACGACGCCCTCGCAGACCACGACCTCGCCCGATACCACATCGACTACCACTACCACTCCCGACAACTCGACGAACTCAGGCTCGACCGCGGTGGGCGCGCAGAACCAGTCCACTACCGGTTCGCAGACCAGCACCACGACTCCGGGCACGTCCAGCAGCACCGGTTCGGCCTACCCGAGCGGCGCGGCTCCGGACCAGAACACGGCTCCGCAGAGCACGGCTTCTCCGAGCACCACGACCGGTACCCAGACGACGCCGGGAAGCACGACTTCGAATCCGCCGGCTACCTCAACCTCGCCAACCTCGCCGGACATGAACAATACGAATCCTCCGTCTTCGTCGACGACCGGCACGGCCGGAACGGCCGGCGCGGCGACCAGCATGCCGAGCACGACCTCGAACCCGCCGGACGCGACCAGCAGCCAGTCGGGTGTCTCGTCGAACGCGGGTCAGAGCACCAGCGGCCAATCGGCAACCTCGACCACGACCACGACGGACCAGAGCTCTCAGTCTTCGCAGGCCACGCCCGATCAGAACACCGGCCAGCAGACCGCGAGCGGGAAACTGCCGCAGACCGCTTCTCCGCTCCCGCTCCTGGGCCTTCTCGGCGTAGGCAGCATTGGCGCCGGCTTGATCAGCCGCCGCAAGAAGTAAGCGCATCGACGTAATCAAAGCCGTGGTCTACGGGCCACGGCTTTTTGCAGCTCTCGAATTTCGCCTTGGATAAAGGCCGGAAGCTCTGGCGGTACATCCGCCGGTTGCGCTCCGCCATCCCAACTTCACGACACCAATTCCACCAGGAGAGTGATCCCGAATGAGAACACGCGTGTTAATTCTCGCTGTCGTGATGGTGTTCGCGGTCGGTATGGCATTGGCGCAAGCGTCGTCGAGCCAGTCGTCCTCGAGCAGTAATCCGAGTGCGCAGAGCAATCAGCAACAGTCCAGTTCCACCACCGACCAGACCTCCACCAGCCAGACCACCACTTCGCGTCGCAACAAGAGTGGGGCGGCTGCCACGAATTCGGACCAGTCGCAGGCCGCGGCCGATCAGAACGCGAACGCCGGCCAGAGCTCCAATACCGGGAAGCTTCCCCAGACCGCTTCTCCACTTCCTTTGCTCGGACTGCTGGGCGTAGGCAGCCTCGCTGCCGGCGCAGTAAGCCGTCGTCGCAAGAAGTGACCTTCTGATCTGTGAAGCCGCGGCGCTCCGTCGTCGCGGCTTTTTTGTCGCCGACTCCCGCTGTTTTCGATACCATCTCGGCACCGATCCTGGTGGGGTGACCGATGGTCCGATCCGGCGACGTGATGGCCGCCATAGACTCCGGCAATATCGAACTGTTGCAGCAACTGGTGGAGCGCGATCGCGCTTCCGCATCGGTTCGCGACGCAAACGGCGTGTCGGCGCTGATGAACGCGCTTTACCGCGGGCGCCAGGACATGGTCGCCGTCCTGCTCTCCGCCGAACCTGCGCTGGACGTCTTCGAAGCCTCCGCGCTTGGCAACGCCGCTCGCCTGGAGGAATTGCTCTCTCGCGACGCCGGTCTGGTTCGGGCCGTGTCCGCTGACGGCTTCACGCCGCTCCACTTCGCCTGCTTCTTCCGCCAGGAAGGCAGCGCGCGCAAGTTGCTTCACGCCGGCGCCGACCCCGCGGCTGTTGCTGACAACAAGATGAAGGTGCAACCTCTACACAGCGCCGCCGCCGCGCGCCAGCGTGGCATCGTCGAGATGCTTCTGCTCGCCGGCGCTCCGGTCAATGCCACGCAGCAGGGCGGGTGGACCGCTCTCCACGCCGCGGCACAGCACGGCGACGCCGACACCGCCGAGCTCCTGCTCGAATACGGCGCCGATCCAGCGATCGCAAATGACGAGGGAAAGACACCCGCGGACATGGCGGCGGAGCATCCCGATCTGGCGGCGATGCTCGCGAACGCTTGCGCGCGCAGGCGGACCGCGAGCTGATCCGGTTAGTCGATGCCGTTGTTCACGGCCTGGTCATACTCGATCCGTTCCTCGACGTCCAGATGGTCATGCCGGCCGGAACGCAACTCTTCCGCGCTGATCCTCCGCTGGCACCAGATGCAAAGCACAATGTGCGGCTTGTCCTTGTCCATTGCCCACCCCGTTGTCCGCATAGTAGGCCGGAAGCCCTAGGAAATTGAAGATGGCGGGGGTAACTCAGATGGTGACGCGGGTAATCGCCTCACCTCCGGCGTGTATGGTTCGCACAGAACCGGGGATTTGTTGTAACTTTGTTCCTTCACCCCGAGTCTCTGACCAGCTTTTCGGGTTTGATTGCCACGGATACTCCTGTGCCGACCACCCCCGGGGGCAGAAGTGCTCGCGGTCGAAGTTTCGAGAGTCGCCGCCGCGGTGCGGCGTACTGATGTGTCATTTGCGATCTTAAGAGGCCTACATAGAATGAAATCGCGCCTGCTGTTGCTTGTCTTAGCGTTGTCCTTCCTCGCGGCATGTGGTGGCAGTAATAAGTCGAGTAGTTCGTCCTCTTCTTCCGGCGGCGCCGTGTCCATCTCGCCGACCTCGGCTTCGGTGCCGACCAACACGACGGCTCAGTTCACCGCCACGGTCAGCAACAGCAGCTCCGGCGTTTACTGGTCGGTAAATGGTGTGATCGGTGGCAACCTCACCTCCGGCACCATCAGCACTGCCGGCCTGTACACCGCGCCCGCCGTGGTGCCCAGTCCGGCTACGGTGACCATCACAGCCACCTCTTTGGCCGATACCACGCAATCTGCAACTTCCAGCATCACCATCACCTCCGGCACGGCGATTTCTTTTTCCATCTCGCCTTCAACCGCATCGGTGTATACAGGCCGTACGCTTCAGTTCTCGACCTCGTTTAATACGAGCGCGAACACAGCCGTCACCTGGGAAGTCAATTCGACCATCGGCGGCGACACCACTCATGGAACGATCTCGTCTACCGGCGTCTACACTGCGCCTCCGACCGTGCCCAGCCCGGCGGCTGTGACCATCACCGCTATTTCGCAGGCGGACCCGACCAAGACGGCGACGGCGACAGTGACCGTCGTCCTGGGTACGACCATTGTCGTCAGCCCGAGCATTATCACGGTCCCTGCCGGTGGCACGCAGGCATTTTCGGCGACCGCGAACTCCAACCCGATCGCCGTCACCTGGACTCTGAACTGCAACAGCACGGCCACGAATGGTTGCGGGACGGTGACCACGGCTGGAGGCACGGCCAACGCCACCGCGACGTACACCGCGCCGCCATTCCCGCCCTCAGGAGGCGGCGCCGTTTCGATCACCGCCACCTCCACCGACCAGAGTGCGTTACCCGCCAGTGCCAACATCGTCGTGCAGGTCTCGAACGGCACTCTCGTTGGCAGTTACGCCTACTCCTTCACCGGCAAGAACAACGGCACCGCCTACGCCTCGGCAGGTTCGGTCACGTTCGACGGCGCCGGCAACGTTACCGGCGGCTCGGAAGATCTGAACGCGAGCGCGGCGACAACGGCGACCATCACCGGCGGCAGCTACCACATCGGTGTCGACGGGCGCGGCAACGCCACGATCATCACGTCCGGCGGCACCGAGACTTGGCAGATCGTCGTCAAGGACAACACCAAGGCGTACATCATGCGTTCCGACGCGGGCGTCACCGGCACCGGCACGCTCTATCTTCAGGACGCGAGCAAGTTCGCCATCGGCTCTATCACCGGCAACTACGCGCTCCGGCTCTCGGGCCCGGCTGCGGGACAGACTGGTTCCGCTGCCGTAGCCGCCGTTCTTACTGCCAACGGAGCAGGCGTCATCAGCTCGGGCAAGCTCGACGCCAGCCAGGGCACGACCGCTTCGACGAATCTTGCGGCGACCGGTGTCTACACTGGACCCTCCGCTACGAATGGCCGCGGGACGCTCACCGTGACCAGCACGTTCGGTACGCAGATCCTCGCGTACTACCTGGTGGACGCAACTCGGGCCGTCGTCGTCGAGACCGACGCTGGTAAAACGCTGCGCGGCGACATCGTCAAGCAGGCTGGCACTACGTTCACGCTGGGAACCTACGCCAACAGCTACGCCATGGTTCTCAGCGGCGCCAACGCTACTGCCCCGGTGGCCATCGGGTCTGTGTTCACGCTGGACGGCACCGGCAACCTCTCATCCGGCACGGGCGACGTAAACACCAACGGTAACGCGCAGAACGGCGTTGCGATGACGAGCGGCACCTACACGACTCCCGATTCGGCGACTGGCCGCACCGAGCTTACGGTCTCGATCAATGGCCAAGCGCGCAAGTTCGTTCTGTATCCGGAGGCCACCGGCATCTACAACGTGCTTGAGATTGATAATGTCCAGACGACTTCCGGCCGCGCTTATGTTCAGGTCTCTGGCGTGACCGCCAGTCTCTGGGCGGGTACGTATGAGGGGACGCTCTCGGGTACGGAATTCATCAACCTGCCGGGCGAAAAAGACGCCGTCGGCCTTTTCATTCCGAACGGCGGCAGCGCCATCACAGGCACCCTCGACTTCAACAGCAACGGAACACTCAATACCGCTGTGGGTCTGTCGGGCACTTACCTGACGTCGGCAACCGCGGGCCGTTTGACCGGGTCCTCGGCCACCACGGCCGGCACGCTGCTCACCGGCCAGTTCGTCGTGTACATCGTCGATGCCAACCGTGCGCTGATCATGGCCAGCGACAGCAACCGCATCCTGGTTGGCCAGATGGAGAAGCCGTTCTAGAATTGTTGGTATGGATCGCCCGCTTGCCATTGTCATGACGCTCGCACTCGCAGCGGTGGCAAGCGCTGTTCCGATGCCGGCTGCGGCACAACGCAAGTACCGTCTTGAAATGCGTCCGCAGCCGCCTCCCGGCAATGCATTCGGCCGCCACTATGAGGACGTGGACTATCCCACGCCGGAAAAGCGCGCCGCGAATCTCTCCGAACTGCTGAATCTCACCGACGACCAGAAGCAGAAAGTGCAGGCTATCTTCGTCGACCAGGACAAGCAAGGCCTGGCACTTTGGTCCGACGAGTCACTGACCGACGAAGCCCGCGCGAAGAGGCGCGTCCAGATACGCGACGAGGCGACAAAGAAGGTCCGCGACCTGCTCACGGACGAGCAGAGAAAAAAGTACGACGCGCTCAGCGCCGAGCCGAAACCGGCAGACAAGGTCCGCCTCCAACCCGATCCCCGGCGCTAAGAGACTCCGGGTGCCGCACCATTCCGCCTGGTTTTGGCGGAGGGTGGGGATTTCCTCAATTAGAATCGATTTGTGTGCGGCCGCTTTCGACTGGGTAAAGGACGTGAGGCGCTGAAGAAGTTCTTTGGCACCTACAACGACATCGAATGGGAGCCCCGCTACAACATCGCTCCCACGCAAGACGTCGTCGCCGTGCGCCAGGATCCTCGCGAACCGCGACGCGCGCTGTCCCTGATGCGCTGGGGCTTGGTTCCGTCCTGGTCCAAAGACTCCAGCACGGCTGCGAAAATGATCAATGCCCGCTGTGAAACCGCGGCGGAACTCCCTGCCTTTCGCGACGCGCTCCGCTCCCGCCGCTGCATCATTCCCGCCGACGGCTTCTACGAATGGCAGAAGCTCGGGAAAGGGAAGCAGCCCTATTGCATTGCTCTCGCCGGCGACAGCATCTTCGCCTTCGCCGGACTGTGGGACCGCTGGAAGTCGCCGGAAGGAAGCACGGTTGAAACCTGTTCCATCCTCACCACGCAGGCCAACGACCTCGTTCGTGACGTCCACGATCGCATGCCCGTAATACTCCCGGTTGACGCGTACGATCTGTGGCTCGACCCAGGCTTCACGAAACGGGAAGGCATCCTCGAACTACTGAAACCTCTGCCCGCCGGAGCGATGAAAAAATATCCCGTCGGTGCGCGCGTGAACGACGTCAACAACGACGACCCCGAGTGCTCTCTTCCGGTCGAGGCCGCAGCAGCGCAATCTACATTGTTCCCACCCCAGACCTGACCGCCAGCGAGACTTTCGGCGGGGTAACGGTTCAGGCCCAAAAGGATTCGTTGGCGCAACGTGGCGCACCCGCCAGGGGAAACCCTGGACTGATGTGGCGGCATCTGGACTCTAATTGAGCAGGTGTGCTCGGAGGCGTCATGGAACGTTCCCCCCGTAACTCCGGCAGTATCGCTGTTCTGATCGCACTCCTTCTGGTCGTCTGCTACCTTGCCGACTGGACCGAGGACTTCTCCAGTTACTGGAATGCCGTCCGCTATTCCTCGTTCGAATCCGCCAATGGTTTGAAGGCGCCAATTTCCGGCGGCAGCACGGATACCTCAACTCTTCTCGCTTCGTTCGCTTTCCGCGCCCGCAAAGGTAGTGGAGAGGGGAGTTCCGCGCTGGAAGCCGTGTATGGAGCACCGATTTCTTCCGCCGATGCGACGGTCAACGACGGTTCCAGCCCGCGTGGGACGGGGCAACCCTCGACTGCGCCCCAGAGTAGTCTCGGCGCTTTCCAGCGGGACAGCAGTTTTGGGATCTCCGGCGCCAATTCGGGTCGGCTCTCCGGCGCCACCAACGGCTTCGGAATGCGTGGCGCGACTTCTCCCCTGTTTGGACCGCAGTAGGTGATTGCGATACCGGCAGAGAGCTGCAGTTGAGAAGCCCCATCCCTAGTATCCGATCAGGCTCCACGTCGTATCGTATCCGCAGCCGCTTTCGGGGCAACTGATGACACCCTGCGGCCGGTGATAAAGGTACAGCACGGTTCCGGCAGGCAAAGTGAGATCGACTGGAAAAGAGCGCTGGACGTTGCCCACGACGTCTGCGTGCTTGTCGAACTGCGCCTTGAACTCGTAGAAAGTCCCATCCGGCAGAACTATTTGCAGGTGGGAATCGGTTTCAAACACTTGCCCGCTCGACGTCCCGATCCACACATCGAGCAGCTTCACGTTCATCGCAAACGGCATGGCAATGCTGAACCCGTCCTGCTGTGTGTTGGTACTGGGTCCAAAACGCAGCTCCAGGAAGTTTGGCTTCGATTGCATGATGATGCACCCGGTCGGACAAAAATCTTCGCCATGCGGTGGTGAGAATGTCGCGGCTGCCTGCGCGTGTACCGTGGGTTGAACGTGAGACTGGCACGAAACCAGTAATGTGCAAAACCCGAGCAGTAGTAAAACGGCAATTCGCGATTTCATGGATTCCCCATCTTCTCTGAATGAATTTACTCGGAGTCGGTCCGCTCTCGCGCTGACCGGCGATGACGTCCAGATTACCGGCGCGGATCGATGTTCAAATTCTCCGAACTCCGATGCGAACATTACCACGTTAGAATCGCGGGGGTTGTGACATTCGGACAAGCGCTGGAACCGTCGGGTATCAGGCGCCTGGGGTAGGATGCGAGAGAAGAAGAAAACTCCGGCTCGCCCGGAGACATTCGAACTCCCGACCTATTGCTCCGGAGACAATCGCCGCACGTACAACCAACACCGCCGGCCTCCGACACCGCGCCCGAATTGGTGAAAACCATTGCGCCATGTTTCCCGATTCGGGAAATCTAAAATTTATATTGTAACTCTGATGACGTGTAGCATTATGCGTTAGAGTAACCTATCGCTTGCATTTGCTCCCTACCTTAACCTGGATAGACAAACTCCATGATTCGAGCCCGAAATCTGTTCTTGCTACTATTCTTGAGTTTTTCTTTCAATTGTGTCGGACAGCTCGTTGCAGGGCATAGTGCGTTTCTCTTTCAACCGAAAAAACCCAACGGACAGTGGGTGTGGTATGCGCCAGTGCTTAACGGCAAGTTCGGCCACTTCCCCGCGACCCGAGGAGCAGTGGATGTTTAACCGACTGCTGGATGCAGGGATTTCCATCGCCGGCGTCGATGTAGGTGAGTCATGGGGCAATCCTGATGGACGTAGCGTTTTCACTCGGCTCTACAAAGCAATGGTGCGGCGGGGGTTTTCGTCTCGCCCATGTATGCTGGCTCGCAGTCGCGGCGGCCTGATGGTGTTTAACTGGGCTCTAGATCACCGCGACGAGGTCGGCTGCATTGCCGGCATTTATCCCGTCCTGGATATCTGTTGCTATCCGGGGATAGAGAAAGCTGCACCTGCATACCATCTGTCCATAGAGGAAATGGCCGTTGCCTTGCCGGACATTAACCCCATCGACCGAATCCACGATCTGCACGTCCCGATTTTCTTGTTGCACGGCGATGCAGATGTGATAGTCCCCTTGTGGCGCAATTCGGCTGCAGCCGCAGCGCGGAGCAAAGACGTCACTCTGCGAGTTGTTCGCGGCGGCAAGCATGATGGCAGCCAAGTCTGGTTCCAGTCCGAGGAACTGATCGACTTCCTTATCAAGCACATGAACAGGGAAACAGTTGCAACAGCACAGCCATCGAGGTAAAAGCGCTTTCGAGCTTCTTATTCCGTACCACATCGGAACACGCTGCAGCCCGCGCTCAAGCCGTTCGTCCTGTACTCGTTCCCGCACGCATTCCTGACGCGTGGGTGAGTCCGACTGCGACGCTTGGACGCTGGCGCGGATCGCCAGGCACAGTGCACTCGCGATTAGCAGCCGGCATATTCATCCATCGGAGGACGCGGTGCTCGCCGCATTCGCGAACTTGGGTGGGGACAAATCTGGGCACAGTGCCGAAGAAATTGCAGAAAGTAGAGAAGCATGTGGAAATGAGGAGTACAGAAGAGGGGTTCTGGCGCGCCCGGAGAGATTCGAACTCCCGACCTATTGCTCCGGAGGCAATCGCTCTATCCAGCTGAGCTACGGGCGCGCTCCTGCCTATTATAGCGAATCTCCAGCTTGGCACTGACACCTGCAACCAAAGCCCGCTTTTACAAACCTTTACTTGCCGACCCGCTCGGGGCGAGCGCAGACTTTCCCTTCGCCAAACTGAACGACGAGGTTAGAAGTCATGCGCATTCGTACGCTTGCCGTCCTCTGCGGCCTCGCTCTCCTGATGGGCAGCTTCGCAGTTGCCGCCGACCGCCCGACCTATCAGAAGCCCCCTAAAGTCATCACCGACATCCTTGAGTCGCCGCCAACGCCGAATGTTTCTGTTTCTCCGGCGCGCGACCGCTTCCTCGAGATGCAGGGGGTACGCCATCCGTCGATCGCCGATCTCGCTGC
Organism: uncultured Terriglobales bacterium; assembly: GCA_964559835.1. GTDB lineage: Bacteria > Acidobacteriota > Terriglobia > Terriglobales > Acidobacteriaceae > DAISJI01. The sequence continues at coordinate 26,651 of CAZLJE010000002.1, read as the reverse complement.
TCCCATGCTGCGGCTCGCCGGCTTGCGCATCAATCCCGCGACCAACGGCCGGCATCATCCACCGCGCATTGTCGGCCTCACTCTCGTCACCATCGCCGACGGCAAAGAGATTAAGCTCAAGACGCCAGCGAACGCCTATCTCTCCGCGCCAGTCTGGTCGGCCGACGGCAAGCACTTCGCCTTTACCAACACCATCACCGACCCCGAGAAGACGGTTGTCGGCGGCAAGCACCTCAACGTCACCAGCGACCAGCAGCCCGGCATCGAGCTGTGGATCGGCGACGCTTCCACCGGCGCGCTGAAGCGTATCGCCGGTGTCCGCATCAACGCCGTCTACGGGGAAGACGTCCAGTGGATGCCCGACCAGAAGACGCTCCTCGTTCAACTTATCCCGGCCCATCGCGGCAAGGCGCCGGCCGAAGAGGCTGTCCCGCTCGGTCCCAACGTGCAGGAGAACGAGGGCGGCAAGCCCGCTCCGGCCGCCACCTATGAGGACATGTTGAAGAACCCGCACGACGAGGACCTCTTCGACTACTACGCCACCGCTCAGCTCGCGTACGTCGATGTCGCGACCGGCAAGATAACGCCCGTCGGCTCGCCCGCGATCTACCAGGTTATCGACCCTTCGCCCGACGGCCAGCACATCCTCGTCGCCAGGCTGCACCGGCCCTACTCGTACCTGATCCCCGCCTTCAATTTCGCGAAGAAAGTAGAAGTCTGGGACCGCACCGGCAAAGTCGAATATACCGTTGCCGACCTGCCTCTCGAAGAGCATGTCCCGATCGAAGGCGTGCCGACCGGCCCGCGCGCATATCACTGGCGTCCGACCGCGAAGGCGACGCTGGTCTGGGCTGAAGCGCTCGACGGCGGCGATACGAAAGCCAAGGCTCCGTTCCGCGACAAGGTCGTTGCACTGGCTGCTCCGTTCAAGGGTGAGCCCGTCCAACTCATCAAGCTCGAACAGCGGTTCACCGGCGGCCGCGGCTTCGGCGGCAGCGCCATCATGTGGGGCGAGAAGTTCGCCTTCGTCAGCGACTACGACCGCAACAAGCGGTGGGCCCGCACCTTCATGATCGATCCCGACGATCCTTCGAAGGCGCCGCGCCAGATCTGGAGCCGCTCCATCCAGGACCGCTATGGTGATCCCGGCACGCCCGTCCTGCGCGAGCGCGCGGACGGCACGCGCGTGATCTGGCAGTCCGGCAACACCATCTTCCTCCGAGGCGAAGGCGCCTCCAAAGACGGCGACCATCCGTTCATCGATCGCTTTGACCTGGCGACGCTCAAGCCTGATCGCATCTTCCAATGCGACGCGAAGGTCTACGAGCAGCCCGTTGCTCTTGTGAGCGACACGCGGTTCATCACGCGCTTCGAGTCGCCGACGGACCCGCCCAATTATTTCCTGCGCACCGCCGGTTCACCGGACAAGAAGGCGCTCACGAACTTCCCCGATCCCGCGCCGCAACTGAAGGGCATCACCAAGCAGCTCGTGACCTACCCACGCCCCGCCCTCGAAGTCGGCGGCAAGCACATCGATCCGGTCACACTGTCGTTCACGCTCTATCTGCCCGCCGGCTACAAACCCGGCACGCGCCTGCCGACGGTCGTTTGGGCCTATCCGCTTGAATTCAGCGACGCCGGTACGGCCAGCCAGGTCTCCGGCTCGCCTTATCGCTTCACCCAGATCGGCGGCCTGTCGCACCTTTTCCTGCTCACGCAAGGGTATGCCGTCCTTGATAGCGCGACCATGCCGGTCGTCGGCGATCCCGAGACGATGAACGAGACCTACGTCGAGCAGATCGTCGCCTCTGCCAAAGCCGCGATCGACAAGGCTGTCGATATGGGCGTCACCGACCGCAACCGCGTGGGCGTCGGCGGGCACAGCTACGGCGCCTTCATGACCGCGAACCTGCTCGCGCACTCCGACCTCTTCCGCGCCGGGATTGCGCGCAGCGGCGCCTATAACCGCACGCTCACACCCTTCGGCTTCCAGAGCGAGCGCCGTACCTTCTGGGAGGCGCCCGATATGTACCTGCGCGTCTCGCCCTTCCGTTACGCGAACAACATCAAGAACCCGATCCTGTTGATCCACGGCGAGGCCGACGACAACTCCGGAACCTTCCCCATCCAGAGCGAGCGCATGTACCAGGCTCTCAAGGGCAATGGCGCGACCGTCCGTTACGTCACGCTGCCCTATGAAGCCCACGGCTACATTGCTCTCGAATCCGTCGAGCACGTCCAGTGGGAGATGCTCCACTGGTTCGACAAGTACGTGAAGAACGCCGGCGAGGGAAGCGCGTCGGGCAAGTAGGGACGAGGGGCGCGGGGCGCGGGCCGCGGAACCCAAGTCGCGTAGCGACGGGAATTCATAGCCTGGGACGTGAGTCCCGGGAATAACGAGCGGATCATCCACCGAGTCCCGCCAGGGACAAGACACGTCGAGGTGTGGCGTTTTCGCGATTACCAGTTGGTTATGGTCGCATGAGTTAGTAACGTCCAGTTTTTGGTGCGTCTCTTTTGAATCATCAAAATACGCCCGGGTTACTTGGAGATTTCCACAGGGAAAATTTGCGAGAAAGTTGTCGAAAGAGTTAACCCGGTAGGTGGAATGGGAGGCCGGCGGGAGGAGCGGCCGAACTCGCGTGACCGCCAGCATGGTACTGGTGGGCGAGAGGAACACAATTCGCGTCCACCTCGGCCCGACGTCCATCGTCGCGCGGCGCAGGGACGAAGTCAAGGAATATATTTCAATTAGTGTTATATAGCTTAATATTGTATAGCTATTAGATATTGTCGCTGGCGCCAGAACGAGAATGACGGCGAGACCGAAATGGCAATCGGAGTCACGAATGAACTTCATGGCAGCTCTCCACCGTGTCGAAATCGTAGTGCGCGAGGGATTTTCCGCCGTCGTAAAGGTATTCGGTGCGTTGTGCAGCCATACTTCTGCCCACCATTTGGTAGATGTGCCGGATTGTCCCACTACGTCCTTCCGGCCGCTTCGTGATAGCGTATATACAAGAAATGTGGGGTATCTTCCGAAATTGAACGCTTTTACCGGGCGTAGGCCTGTCTCCGCAACCGTCGCCATCGCGCTCTTCGCCGTCCTGCCTGCGCTCGCGCAGAAGTCTGACCACCCCATCACCCCCGTCATCGTGCAGCCCGGCGCTCCCGGACAGCCGTCGAAGATCCTTCCGCCCTCGACCAGGGGCACACTGCCTCCGCGCTCGCAGGCGGACATCGATTTCATGCAGGGAATGATCATGCATCACGCGCAGGCGGTCGAGATGACCGCGCTCATTCCCGCGCACACCACCAACAAAGATTTGCGCCTGCTCGGCGCCCGAATCAGTACCTCGCAATCCGATGAGATCAAGTTCATGCAGCGCTGGCTCACGGTCCGCGGCGAACCCACCTCGATGGCCATGCCCGGTATGCCCGACATGGACCGCTCCGGCCACCCGATGTCTCTCATGCCAGGAATGTTGACCGTCGAGCAGATGGACGCCCTCCGCAAGGCCAAGGGCGATGACTTCGACAGCCTGTTCCTTGCCGGCATGATCCAGCACCACAATGGCGCGCTCATCATGGTGAAGGACCTGTTCGATACCGCGGGCGCGGGCCAGAACCCCGAAGTGTTCGACTTTGCTACCGATGTCGATACCGGCCAGCGTGCCGAGATCAGGATCATGCAATCCATGTTGGAGAAAAAATCGAAATGATGAATCGAGTGCACCGTGCTGCATTGCGGCTGGCGGGTGTTGCCGTCGTCGCTATGACTTTCTCGTCCATCGTGATGGCGCAAGCTCAGGCGCCCGCACACACGCCCCCGTCCGCCAACGGCGCGCCCGCGCCCGCCAAGGAACCCGAAGCGGAACACGACCCGTTTGCGCCCGAGCCGGCTCCGGCCCTGCCGCCGGGTATGACCGGTTCGGATGTCAACGATCCCCGCTACAAGCTGGCCCCGGGCCTCTATAACGCCGGCGAGACCTCGATGGGCCTGAAGCATGTCGTGCTGGTGAAGAAGCCCGACGCGTTTCAACTCGGGGCCTCCGATCCCGACGATCCGAAGGTGGAGAAGACCCTTGGCCAGCTCGGCATGCGTGCGAATCCGAAGATGCCGAAGCCGATGAAGTTGGTCCTGGCGCAGCTTGCCTTCTCCAACTCCGACCTCGCCTTCCAGGGCAACCACCTGTTCCAGGGAAATTTTTACGGCATCAACATCTTCGACATCTCCAATCCCGCCAAGGCCTCGCTCGTCACTTCCATGGTCTGCCCCGGTGGCCAGGGCGACGTCTCCGTATACAAGAACCTGATGTTCATGTCCGTCGAAATGCCCAACGGCCGTCTTGATTGCGGCGCCGAAGGTTTTCCGCCCGAACCTCCGCCTCCGCCGGATGAGGACAAGGACAAGGCCCGGCATCGCATTCCCGCCGCGCAGAAAGAGCGCTTCCGCGGCGTGCGCATTTTCGACATCTCCGATATCAAGAACCCGAAGCAAGTCGCAGCCGTGCAGACCTGCCGCGGCTCGCATACGCACACGCTGGTCGTCGATCCCAACGATCCGAACAACGTCTATATCTACGTATCGGGCACCTCGTTCGTGCGCCAGGCGGAAGAACTGCCGGGCTGCTCCGGCGAAGCGCCTGACAAGGACCCGAACACCGCGCTCTTCCGTATCGACGTGATCCAGGTCCCGGTCGCGGCGCCACAGGATGCGAAGGTTGTCAACAGCCCGCGCGTCTTCATGGATCCCCGCACCGGCGCACTGAACGGCCTCAACAATGGCGGCACGCACGGTAAGGGCGGCGACAAGCCGCAGGACACCAACCAGTGCCACGACATCACCGTGTACTCGGCGATCGGCCTCGCCGCGGGCGCCTGCTCGGGCAACGGGCTCATCCTCGACATCAAAGACCCGGTGCATCCCAAGCGCGTCGACGCCGTCAACGATCCCAACTACTCTTACTGGCATTCGGCATCGTTCTCCAACGATGGCAGCAAAGTCGTCTTCACCGACGAGTGGGGTGGTGGGCTTGGCGCGCGCTGCCGTCCGAACGATCCCAACAAGTGGGGCGCGGACGCGATCTTCGACCTCAAGGACGGCAAGCTAAGCTTGCAGAGCTATTACAAGCTGCCCGCCGCGCAGAGCGACACCGAGAATTGCGTCGCTCACAACGGTTCGCTCGTGCCGGTTCCCGGCCGTGACATCGAAGTGCAGGCCTGGTACCAGGGCGGCGTTTCCGTCATGGACTTCACGGATCCGGCGCACCCGTACGAGATCGCGTACTTCGATCGTGGCGCCATCGATCCTAAGACGCTCATCCTCGGCGGCGACTGGTCGGCCTACTGGTACAACGGCTACATCTACGGCTCGGAGATCGCCCGCGGCCTCGACGTTTTCGAACTGACGCCGACGAAATTCCTCACGCAGAACGAGATCGACGCGGCCAAGACCGTCCGCGTGTCCGAGCTCAACGTCCAGAACCAGCAGAAGATCGAGTGGCCCGCAAACTTGATCGTCGCCAAGGCCTACCTCGATCAGTTGGCGCGTTCGCAGGCTTTGCCGGCCGACCGTATCGCCGCTTTGCAGAAGGCGATCCACGACGCCGAGAAATCCCACATGAAGAAAGCTTCGAAACTGAGCAGCATGGCGTCTTCCGTGGAAGAAAGCGCCTCGTCCGCCAAGACTCCGGCCGACACGCAACGCCTGAAAGCGCTGGCGGAGATACTGAAACATCCGCAGGCCTGATCAGCCGCCAACACAGGCAATACAAAACCCCGCCCGGATGCTTCCTGGCGGGGTTTGGTTGTTGCTGGTGAACTCTACGATTTTGGTCTGCTTCCGATGACTGACAGCAGAAAGAGCCACGGCATCGTCCGGGAGCATTCGTCGGCCCAACCGTTCGCCGCAGCCCCGCCCTTCTCCAACACATCGCCCAACACTTCGCAGACCAGCGCTGTTTCCGCACTGCGGATCAAGTTATGACCGGTCTGTTTCTGTGAACGGATTCGTCGGATAGGGATTGTGTGGGATTTTCGCTCCATAGTCCCAAAATTATAGTGCAAGAGGTTGAGTCAATCGTCTTTGTGTATCGCAGGGCGATACGAACGGGTAGGGGGCTGTTATCCGTTGGTATAACGGCCGCGGGGAGAAAGATGACATAATCCTTACGACGCTTTTTTCCGCTCAGAGCTTGGTCTTTTTTTGTCGGCCTGGATATCGCGCAGTACTTGCGTCCTTACCTTCTCCACAATCCCCCGCACCCGCCCAGCCGGAACCCCGGTCATTCGGGCGACAGCTTTGTCGGGAAATCCTTCCATCGCGGAAAGTTCGAAGACCAGCCGGTCTCTTTGAGGGATCCGCGAAAACGCGCGCAGGATCCGCTCCATTTCTTCGCTGCGCTCCAGCTCCTGCGACGGGTCGCTCTGGTACGTGGGAGGCAGAAAATCCTGGCGCTGGTACTCGCTATCGTCCAGGTCTTCGTCGAGAACGACTTCGCCCTCGGCATCCGCGGTCATGCGCTCCGGTTCTTCCAGTTGACGCCGCTCCGCCTCCGACAACGACTCCAGACTTTTCCGGCGCGCATCTATTTTCGCTCGCTTGCGCAGGTATGAATCCAGGGTTTCGTTCGCGAGCCGGTAAAGCCATTCCCGCAGGCTCAAGTCAGCCGGTTTGCGGTCGTAATTTTCGTATGCGCTGAGGACTACCTGGTCGAGGATGTCGCCGCTCGTGTAGACCTGGGTGCGGATCTCGCCCGTGAGATACGCGATGCGGAGCCGGCGCTTGATGTAGCTCTTCAGCGGGCCGAGCAGGGGCAGGATGCGCTGAAAAAACGCGTCCTTCCGTCCTGCTGTTGCGAGCGAGTGGAGTTCCTCATCCTTACTTCGCAATTGCTGTTCTTGTTGTTGCCCTTTCGCACTCCGGATTTCAGCACGGTTTCGCGATTCTGGATTCATGACACACCGTGCTGTCGAGTCGAGTGGCCCACGCAAGCGTGAGCCACCGACCGTACGCCTCTGTCCGGGAGAACTTAACCGCGCCGAAGATCACTACTGTGGTGTTCCAGGCGACGCGACCTGAATGATGTGGACCGTATTGGTGTCGGGATCAACGGCCACGATGACGTTCACGTGCTGGCCCTCCTGTGCTTGCAGCGCCGTCGGGTTGTCCACGGTGTAGCTCTTGCTGTCCTGATCGTTGGTGAACGTCTTCCCGTTGTTACTGACCGTTCCCGACATCTTCTTGCTCTTCCCCTTCTTGTGCTTGCCGCCTTGGTCCTGGCTCATGTCTGGACTCTGTTGGCTGGACTGGCTCTGCGCGCTCGGTTGTTGACTGGACTGGCCCTGCGCGTTCGGCTGGTTCTGGTCGTTGCTAGACTGTTGCGAACCGTATTGCGTCCATGCCAGCAGTGGCAACGACAGCGCGAGCGCCAGACAAATCGAAAACAGCTTCTTCATGGCACAACTCCTTGTGGTCTTGTGCACGTGGCGCAGTGCATGGTAAGAGGCTAACGGCCGCACCTGGCTGTGACAATTGGCCCTGAGCGCTGGTCCGGTCTATCACTTTCGTAGTAAGGTTCGTTCGGGGCTGGGCAGCCCTCATCGAGCCGATCACGGTATTTGCGCGCGAACCGCGACGTCGAACTTCGAGTAGTACTTCTTCACATCGTCGGCGCCGTACTTCTTGCGGAACTTCTCGACCACCGACGAGACCTGTTCCTTAGCCGTGATCGGAACCACCTTCAACTCTGCCTCGGCGCCTCCGGCTTCGATCCGGACCGTCGGGTTTTTCAGCACGTTCTTGTACCACTCCGTGCCCGAACCCTGCACCGGCAACAGGTACAGCGTGTCGCCCTCGAGCACAAACCAGACGGGGCGGGTGCTGCTCCGGCCCGACTTTCTGCCCGTAACGGTGAGATTGATTTCGGTTTCTTTCGCAAGCTGCTTTTTGACATCGTTCTGCACCGGCATACGTCCTCCTGTCTCGGGTGCGCCACCTCGAAGCGTGGGCAATCGACGAGCGGCGGGCCCGGGACCGTCTTGGCACGGTTGGATGCGCAGTGATCGAGAAGATCTTAGGACTGTGACAGTTTTCGCCAGCGCCGTTGTTCGCCACCCGCGATGAGCAGGTCCGCGCGCTGCGGCCCATCCGAACCGGCAGCGTAGTTGGGAAATGTTGGCGGCGGAAGCTCTGCCCAAGCCTCTTCGATGGGCGTGATGATCCGCCACTCGGCCTCGACTTCATCCGCCCGCGTGAATAACGTCGCGTCGCCTCGCATCGCGTCCAGCAACAAGGTTTCGTACGCGGGAGGCGACGGTTCTCCGAATGCGTTCCGATACGAGAAGTCCGCCTGCACGGTCATCGTCTGCATCTGGTTGCCGGGACGCTTGGCGGCGAAGTTGATGGCAATACCTTCGTTCGGCTGAATGCGGATGGCGACGGAGTTAGGTTCGATGGCATCGTCGGGCGTACGCGCGAACAGAGCCTGCGGAGTGCGCTTGAAGTGCACGCGCACCTCTGTTTCCGTCGCCGCCAGCCGCTTTCCCGTGCGGACGTAGAAAGGAACCCCGGCCCACCGCCAGTTGTCGACCGAGAACTCGACCGCGACATACGTTTCCGTATTCGACGTCGGACTCACGCCCGGCTCCTCGCGATATCCCGGGACGGGTTTGCCGTTCACTATCCCCGGCCCGTACTGCCCGCGCACCGTTCGCTTGCTGACCTCCTCGATCGACATCGGACGGATCGACCGCAGCACCTGCACCTTCTGGCTGCGCACCGATTCGGACTCGAATGCAGCCGGCGGCTCCATCGCGGTGATGGTCATCAGTTGCAGCAGGTGATTGGCAACGAAGTCCCGCAGCGCGCCCGTCTCCTCGTAGAAAGACGCACGGTTCTCGACCCCGAGCGTCTCGGCGGCCGTGATCTCGACGTAGTCGACGTAGTTGCGGTTCCACACCGGCTCGAACAGCGAGTTGCCGAAGCGGAACACCATCATGTTCTGCACGGTCTCCTTGCCGAGATAGTGATCGATCCGGTAAACGTCCCGTTCATCAAAGATGCGCGAAACCATCTCGTTCAATTCCCGGGCGGAGTTCAGATCGTGCCCGAAAGGTTTCTCCAGGACAATGCGGCTCCATCCATGCTCGTTGCGCGCCAGGCCCGCCGCCCCGAGTCCCTCGACGATCGGCTGCGCCAGCGATGCGGGCGTCGAAACGTAGAACAGGTGGTTCGGACTGGAACCTGCCGCGCGCATCTCTTCCAGTTTGTCGCGCAGCCTTGGATAGAACGATTCGTCAGTCGGATCGCCCACAATGTAGTGAAGACTTTTTTGAAACTCGCGCCAGCGCTCCTCCGAAAAATCCCGCGTGTCTTTCGATTCCGCGACGCCTTCATGCATCCGTTCCCGGAATTGTTCGTCGGTGAGATGGGTGCGCCCGGTGCCCAAAACTTCGAACCGCGTACCCATGCATCCCACGCACGCCAGGTTATAGAGCGCGGGCATCAGCTTCCGGCGCGTCAGGTCGCCCGTCGCGCCAAAGATGACCAGTACGCACGAACCCGCTTTCGGCAGCGGCGCTCGCGAAACGGTTTCTACCGGCATTACGTCGATCGTCGTGCTCATAGACGGACCTCTCTACTGACCACCCATCGATCAGCGGCTTCTACCAGCCATATGCTCATCTAGATGCTAGATCATTGACCTGATATTCAAAACACACCACCTTGTGTTTCCTTCGTGTTCCTTTGTGTCCTTGTGGTGAGCTTTCTGGTGGTGTGCGACCAACTCTGTTTTGTGCCGGCCTTTTTTGCATCCAAAAGATTGCTTCCAGGAGAGACGGAATGAACAACGAGGAAATAGCGCGGGAGATACTGGACGACTTGTTGTCCTCTCTTGAGGCTTTAGATACGCAATGCACGGCCATCCTGCAATTCTTAGCGGATAAAGGCATAGCCAACGACGAAGAACTAGCGGGCCATTTGGAGCGGGCGAAGAACGCAAGCAACGTCAGATGGCGTGCTGCGCGCGTGCGAATCGATCACCTGCTTTCCGCCGCCATGAAGGCCGCTGCTGAACAGGACTCTTCGGAGTCCGCAAAAGACACCGAAAAGCGGGCACTGAACGCCCCACCGGACAAATCTCCCAAAGGCGAGTCCGAAAGACAGACTCGAGACACAGGGCAAGTCGCAAGCGGCAAATCTGAGGAAGAGGATGTCAACGACAGTGCCGAGAATAAACGGCATCAAGAGAAAGATAAAAAGAGCAAGAGCCCTGAAAATTCGGTGAAGGCATAACGGGATGAAGGGACCCAAGCCGCCTTTACCTGCGTGGGATTTTTATCAGCGCTGATCCGCGGCCACGTCTTCTTGCTTCGACAGTCGCTTGCGCGCGAGGTTCGCGTCCGCTCCCCGGCGGATCGCGATGAGTTCGGCAACAATAGCGACTGCGATCTCTTCCGGCGTCACGGCGCCGATCTCCAGGCCGACCGGTGCGCTGACGCGCTCGAACAGCGCCGGTTCCATGCCTTGGTTGATCAGCTCTTTGTAGATCGCGATGGTCTTGCGCTTGGAGCCGATCATGCCGACGTAGCGCGCCGGCGTCGTCACTGCCCAGCGCAGCACGCGCATGTCGTCGCGATGTCCGCGCGTAACGATAACGATATAGCTCGACTCGCCCGGGTTCAGCTTCGCGCAAGCCTGGTCAAAATCTTCGGCGAGGATCTCGCGAGCGTCAGGAAAGCGCTCGCGGTTGGCATAGGTCTCGCGGTCATCGATGACCACAACGTCGAATCCGGCAGCGCGCGCGACCTTGTACGTATTCACCGCAACATGCCCGCCGCCGAACAGGTAGAGCACCGGCACCGGCAGGACCGGTTCGATGAACACCTCCAGTGTGCCGCCGCAGACCAGGCCGACATCGTACTTGGGATTCTGGTTCAGGTTGAACGTGAGCGTGCGCGGCTTTTCTTCTTCCATGACCTCACGCGCGGCCTGCCAGACTTCCGCCTCGACGCAACCGCCGCCGATCGTGCCGGCGATCGACCCGTCGTCGCGCACCAGCATCTTGGAAGTTTGGAATGACGGGATCGAACCCCGGACGTTCGTGATCGTCGCCAGCGCGGCACGACGGCCGGCCGCTCGCAGATTCACGATCTCCTGGTAAATATCCATCGGGTTCAATTCTAATCGCAGTCGGTGTCTGCTACACCATTTGTGATTGCGTGATTTGAGATTAGTGATTTCCACATCCAGGTAAATCACCAATCACAAATCACTCAATCACAAATGCTCGATTCCTGTGATCCTGATCCCGCCTTGATGCGATTTGTACCGGATATTGATCCCCACCAGCAGCGCGGTGATCTGCTCCACGATGCGCGCATTCTCCAGCTTGCCGCCGTCGATGGCGCGCGCGCCGGGGATCTTTCGCGCCAGTTCGGAGGCCACGTCCTTCGCGCCCTTGTCGTCGGAGCAGACGATCACGTCGCACTCGACTTCGTCGTCGCGCATGAGGAGCGAGGCCGAGATGTTCTGGAACGCCGCTGCCACTCGCACACCTTCGGGAGCGAATTCCGCCGCCTGCTCCGCCGCCGAACCCTGCCAGACGCCGATCACGCGGCTGCCGCGATCGCCAATGCTCGTCGCCAGCGGGACTGTAGCCGTGATCAGTACAGCGTTGGGACGGAAAGCAGTCTTGAGCTGCTTCATGATCGCCGCCTGTCCTTCGAACGCGACCGCCAGCACGACGGTGTCGGTTTGCGCCGCAGCGGCAGAGTTTTCTTCGCCCGAGACTTGCACGGTGCCACTGCACAGGTCCGCGATCTCCTGCGCCGCGAGGCGCGCCCGGTTTTCGTCGCGTGAGCCGATCACGACCTTCAGCCCCGCGCGGGCCCAACGCAGCGCGAGGCCGCGTCCTTCGGGCCCGGTCCCGCCGATGATGGCAACGGTATCGATCAAGCTGTCGCCCGGAACTCAGAACTCGGAACTCGGAACTGTTTTTTCGTGTACGTGGTGTTTCTTTGTGCCGGCACACGTCCGGCTTCGCGCACGCGGTCTTCGATCTGCTCCGGACTCAAATACTCGCCCGATGTTGCGCCCGCGAGCCGCGAGATGTTTTCTTCCATCAGTGTCCCACCGTAGTCGTTAGCCCCGGAGAGCAGGCACAGACGCGCTGTTTCGCGCGTCAGCTTCACCCACGAAACCTGGATGTTCGGGATGGAGCCGGCAAGCATCACTCGCGCCAGCGCATGCACGCGCACGTGCTCGTCGAGCGTCGGTCCCGGACGCGACAGTCCTTCCTGGAACAGCAGTGTGTTCTGGTGGACGAAACCAAGCGGAACGAATTCCGTGAAGCCGCCAGTGCGCGACTGGATATCACGCAGCAGCAGGATGTGGTTCACCCAGTGTTCCACGCTCTCGACGTGTCCGTACATCATCGTCGACGTGCTGCGGATGCCGCATTCGTGTGCCGTACTCACGATCTCCCGCCAGCGCGCGGCGCTCAACTTATTGCGCGAGACGATGTGGCGAACGTCGTCGCTAAGGATCTCGGCGGCCGTCCCAGGCAGCGTGTCGAGCCCCGCATCTCTCATCATGAGGAAATAATCGCGGACGCTCATGCCGGTGAGTTCGACGCCGTAATCCACCTCCATCGGCGAGAAGGCGTGCGCGTGCATGTCGGGCACGGCTGACTTCACCGCGCTCAGGATGTCGCGGTAGTAGAACGGCGGCAGGTTGCGCGGCAGCCCGCCCTGGATGCAGACTTCGGTCGCGCCGCGCTCGCGCGCCTCACGGGTCTTCCTCGATACATCTTCGAGCGACAGGAAATATTTCGTCTCGTCATGCGGCCCGACGCTGAAGGCACAGAACTTGCAGCCGACGAAACAGACGTTCGTGAAATTGATGTTGCGATTGACAACGTACGTGACCGTGTCGCCGACGATGCTGCGCCGCAGTTCGTCGGCCGCGACCGCGAGCGCGAGCAGGTCATCGCCAGTTGTATGCGCCAGCAGAACACATTGCTCGCGTGTGAGCTTCGTGCCATCTTCCCTCGCGAGCACGGTCTCGAGCGCAGCACCGACGTCGGGCGAAACACGGTCCGCGACATCGCCCCACCGTAAGCTTCCGAGTTCAGAAAAGTCGAACATTTCGCCCACGAACTACGGATGCAGAATGCGGAATACCAGATACGAAATACGTCTTTATCGAAATAGATCTTTTCTCGCCGGACGTATCAGGTCTTTCGCGCGCCCCACGCCAGAAGTGTACTCGAATCCGCGAATGATGCACGCCGGACGGCGCGTCAACTTGCCACACGCCAACCCGGCCATGGCGGCCAGTTCGTCCGCCGCCGCTTCCAGGCTGACGCGCAGCTTGTAACCGTAGGCGTCCCGGCGATCGCGATAATCGCGGAACGCCTTCATGCCCGCCAACCCGACGGCGACTTCGACCAACCCCTCGCGCCACGGCCGGCCGAACGTATCCGTAATGATGACGGGAACAGCGAAGCCGATGGCCTTCTTGACGGCGCGATAGATACGCTGCGCCGACGCGTCGGCGTCGTTCGGCAGCAGCGCCGCGCTGCGCCCGCCGTCCACATTGGAGACGTCCACCCCGCTATTGGCGCAAATCCATCCATGGCGGGTCTCGGTGATGAGTACGCCGTGCTTCTGCCGCAAGGTCCGCGCGCCCTCGCGGAGCGCCACTTCGACGACGCGCGGGTCGTATCCGTACTTCGCGGCCCAATTCGCCGCTGATCTGCGCGGTTTCACTTTTTCGAGCTCGACAAGCTGGCCTTCGGCCTTCGAAACCACTTTGTGCGTGATGACCAGGATGTCGCCGGGCGCGAGCGTCAGTCGCATCGTTCGCGCAGCGCTGAGGATGAGATCAGAAAGTGAATCGCCGGGGCGAACCTCGGGAATACCTTCGATCGGGATCGCCGAAAGGCATTTTTGATTTTCGATTTTTGATTTTCGATTTCTTGCCAAGCGTGTCGGTCTCGAATTCGATTCGAACTATTCAAAAATCAAAAATCGTAAATCGAAAATGACTTCAGTCTCCCGCTGCCGCCCGCGTGACGATCCCCCATTCGCGGACCAGGCGCTGTGTGCGCGTGCGTGGCTTGCCTTCGGCCAATTCGGGTAGGTCCTCGGGTCGGTCGATGTCAAGCGCGATTCCAGGCAGGCCATCGAGCACGACCAGTTCTTTTTGCGTCGCGCGCGCTGCAGCGCGATGCGGCAGGAAGCTGTCGTTGCCGAAGCGACAGGGAATCAGGGCGCAAGGGCGCCGCAATATCGCATTCGTTCCGCGCCCGTCCGCGGCGGGAACGAGTACAGTCCCTTCCGACGGAGCGGCTGCGAGCACGGCGGCGATCTCGTCGGCGGTGACCAACGGAATGTCTCCCGGGATCACCAACGAGAACTCGGCGCCGTCCTTCTCCGCGTGCTGCGTCGCCATCGCGATGGCTTCGGTCTCGCCCAGGTTCTCCTCGTCGTGGATGACCTCGAACCCGCACTGCCGCGCAAGGCGCGCCGCGTATTCGTCGCTGGTGACGAGCGCGATGCGTGGCCGGCCTGGCACCTCCGACAGCGCGTGGCAGACGTCCTTGATCATCGCGCGGGCCAGTTCGGTGCGCTGTTGCTGCGTGAGCAAGGATGCCAGCCGCTGTTTTGCGCCGTTCAGGTTCTTTACCGGTACCAGGATCATGAGGCCCCCTTCATCTGCCGTTTGCTTGCCACTGTCAACGCCGCCAGCGCCAGCGCCGCTTTCTTCGCGTCCGAATCCATGATCGTCGCCGCGACACACGGGCGCACCCCTAATGCTTCGATGTCCCCGCTTCTTTGCGTGTCGGCTTCGTCGATGACGAGGACGTCGAGAAAATCCTGGAACGCCTGCGCCACTCCAACGCATGATACTTCCAGGCCCGCCGAGCGCATCAACTCGGCCGCCGGTCCGGACACCGCGTGATCGCCAATGATCGGACTGACGGCCACGATTGCGGCTTCGGTGCGCTGCAATGCTTCGCGGATCCCGGGCACCGCCAGGATCGGGCCGATGCTCGTGACGGGATTGCTGGGCGCGAGAAAGACCGCGGTCGACGCTTCGATCGCGGTCACCACGCCCGGCGCGGGCAGCGCGTCGTCGGAGCTACAGAAATACACGCCCTTGACCTTGGGCTGCCAGCGTTCGCGGACGAAATATTCCTGAAAACTGAGGTCGCCGACCGCGTCGGTCAGCACGCGCGTTTCGATACCGTCGTTAGTCATCGGCAGAATGCGCGCGGGAACACCGAGCGCCGTCGCGATCTCCGCCGTCGCTTGGCTTAGAGTCGCTCCGTTGCGGAGCAGCGCCGTCCGCCGCAGATGCGTGGCCAGGTCGCGGTCTCCAAGTTGGAACCATGCGTTCGCTCCGAACGCTTTCATGCGCGCCAGGCATTCGAATGTATCGCCCTCGACGCCCCATCCGCGTTCTTTGCTCAGCTGTCCGGCGAGCGCGTAGACGACCGAGTCGATGTCGGGAGAAACGTGTAGCCCCCACCAGCGGAGGTCGTCGCCCGTGTTGACGATCACGGCGACCTCGCGCGGATTGACCACCTTCACCATGCCTTGCACGAATTTCGCACCGCCGGTGCCGCCGGTCAGGATGGTGATCATGCGCAACTCTTCTGCGCCTTGGAGCGCTGGCGTCTCGCCGGCAGTAGTGCCGGGATCCTGCCGTCATCGCTCGCCCGCAGCAACGCATCGGCAACAGCCGCCGATTGCTCCGTGCGCGCGTAGCCTTCCGCGTCTGCTGCGGCGGACAATTTTTCTGCGGCGACCCCGCCCGCGCGCGTCGCCATCCCGAGAAAATCCGGGTACACGGGCAAGCGCTGCCGCAACGCGCAGCCGAACGCCTGCGTGCGTTCTTCTATCTCCCGCAAATGCGGCCAGGGACGCTCCGGGTTGATGAAGTCGGGCGTGAGCGGCGAGATGCCGCCCCAGTCGTTGATGCCCGCCTCGAGCAGCTTTTCGTAATCCGGCGCGGACAAGTTCGGCGGCGCCTGGATATTCACCTTCGGCATCATGAGTCGCGCGACCGCAATCGTCCGCAGCATCGTTGCGAGACTCGGCTCCGGATCACGTGCCATCGGGATCCGCGGCTTGCGCCGGAAATTCTGGACGATGACTTCCTGCACGTGCCCGTAACGCTGGTGCATCTCGGCGATCGCGAGCAGGGAATCAACACGGTCTTCCAATGTCTCGCCGATGCCCACCAGGATTCCGGTCGTGAACGGCACGTGCTGCTTTCCTGCCGCCTCGATCACTGCCAAGCGGCGCGCGGGAACCTTGTCCGGGGCGGCGGCATGGGTCTTTCGGCGCATCAGGGCCGCACTCGTGCTCTCCAGCATCAATCCCAGGCTGGGCGAGACGCGCCGCAGCCGAGCCACCCATGCTTCGCTCAGCAACCCGGGGTTCGCGTGC
The DNA here is from genome assembly GCA_964559835.1 of uncultured Terriglobales bacterium. Taxonomy (GTDB): domain Bacteria; phylum Acidobacteriota; class Terriglobia; order Terriglobales; family Acidobacteriaceae; genus DAISJI01. Next base: position 10,187 of record CAZLJE010000002.1, on the reverse strand, counting down.
GGGATGAGCGACGTTTCGCGCAGCACCAGTTCGCACATGGCTTCCAGGTATCCGAGGGTCGAGCGGTATCCCAGTTTGCGCAGCGTCTCGCGCATTTCGGGGAAGGCAAGCTCCGGCTTGTCTCCGAGGCTGAACAGCGCCTCGGTACAGCCCATCCGCTCGCCCTCGCGACAGACGCGCAGCACTTCATCGGGTGTCATGGTGTGGGCGCCGGGCTGCCCGGGATCGCGGCGGAAGGTGCAGTAGCCGCAGTAATCGCGGCACAGGTTCGTGAGCGGCAGGAATACCTTGCGCGAGTAGGTGATGACGCCGGGCTTGAATCGTTCTTTGAGGTGGACGGCGGTGGCGAGCAGCGCGGGCAAGAGTTCGTCGGAGCAGTCGATCAGCGCGATCGCTTCCGCGCGTGTGATTGCCCGTCCGTCCCGCACTTCGGCGAGAAACGAATCCCACGACTTCTTCCGGGCTGGCATGGACCCAGGCACGATGTCCCCACTGAGGGTGACAAGCTTACAACATTTGACCAACGCACATATTGTCATCCCGAGCGGAGGATGTCGCCGCAGCGACCGAAGCAGTCGAGGGACCTTTTGTTTCCTTCGTGCACCTTCGTTCCTTGGTGGTGAAGCTTTGTTCAATCGTCAATCTGCAATGGTCGATCGGCAATGATTCTGCCCCCAGCTCTGGTTTATAATCGTAAGATTCGACCCACCCTTTGGAGCATTTAGAAGCTTATGATTCGATTCCTACAAACCCCGGGCAAAACCAAGAAGATCGTCCTCGGCGGCCTGCTGGTCGTAATTTGCGGCGCCATGGTCATCACCCTTGTCCCGGGCGGCATTCTCGGTGATGCATTCGGATTCGGGGCGCCGCAAGGCGATGTCGTCGCCCGTGTCGGCGACGAGCAGGTCACCGTAGCCGACGTCCAGCAAGCTGCCACCAACATCGGCAGGCAGCAGTTCCCGCGTGGATTTCCCTCTCAATTCCGCCCCTTCCTGATGCAGCGCGCGGCCGACCAGTTGATCTTGCAGAAGGCCATGATCTCGGAAGCGCACCGTCTCGGGCTTAAGGTCACCGACGAGGAACTCCGCGACGAGCTTCAACACGGCGCCTTTGGGCAGGTGCTGTTCCCCGGCGGCAACTTCGTCGGCCAGGACGCCTACGAGAACTTCGTCTCGCAGCAGCTCCAGCTCTCGGTCCCGGCATTTGAGTCGCTGATGAAGCAGGATTTGCTGATCCGCAAGCTGCGCGCGGCGATCGATGGCGGCGTCGCTGTTTCCGACAAGGAGATCACGGACCAGTACCAGCGTGAGAACACGAAGGTGAAGTTCGACTACGCCGTGCTCACGCTCGACAGCATCTCCAAACAGATCAAGCCGACCGACGCCGAGCTGAAGGATTTTTACGAGAAGCACAAGCAGTCGTACAACAACGCGATCCCCGAGCGGCGCAGCGCGCGCTACATCGTCGTCGACACGGCAAAGCTGGCGCAGCAGGTGAAGGTCACGCCTCAGGATTTGCAGGCTTACTACAACCAGCATCGCAACGAATATCGCATACCCGATCAGGTGAACGTCCGCCACATCCTGATCAAGACACCGGAGCCGGAGAACGGTAAAGTCGACGAAAAGGCTGTCGCCGACGCAAAAGCGAAAGCGGAGTCGATCCTGAAGCAAGTTCAGGCGGGCGGCAATTTTGCCGACCTGGCCAAGAAAAATTCCGACGACCCGGGTAGCAAGGACAACGGCGGCTCGCTGGGCTGGATCCAGCACGGGCAGACCGTCCCCGAGTTCGACCAGACGGCTTTCTCGCTCAAAAAAGGCGAGACCAGCGGCCTCGTGCGTACGACCTTCGGCTTCCACATCATCCACGTTGACGACAAGCAGGAAGCGCACGTGAAGACCCTCGATGAGGTGAAGGCGCAGATCGAACCGGCGCTCGCGCAGCAGAAGGTTGCGGGCCAGTTGGACACGATCGCCAACAAAGTCGAGACCGAATCGCGCGTGAAAGGGCTCGATGCGGCGGCGAAGGACAACGGGCTGGAGGTCATCTCGGCCGGTCCATTCACCCGTAACGACTCCGTTCCCGGCGTTGGCAACGCGCCGGAACTCATGTCAGCTGTGTTCGCCGCGCACGCCAAGAACCCGCCCGACCTCGTGCATGTCGCGAACGGCTCGGTGATCTTCCAGGTGACCGACGTTGTGCCCGCGCGCACGCCGTCGTTCGACGAGATCCGTGCCCGCGTCGAGCAGGAATACAAGGCCGACCAGGCGCGCCAGATGCTCGCCAAAAAGACCGAGGAACTTTCGGAAAAGGCCCGCGCCGAGCACGACCTGAAGAAGGCGGCTAAGGACATCGGCGCCGAGTTCAAGACCAGCGAACTGGTCGGCGTGAGCAGCCAGGTGCCGGACCTCGGGTCACTGTCCGGCGGTCCTGCGGAAGGCGTCTTCGACATGAAGAAGGGCGATATCAGCGGGCCGATCGATACCGGTCGCGCCGGCGCGGTCATCGCCCTGGTCGACAAGCAAGAGCCGCCGGTCGAGCAGATGGCTGCATCGAAAGACCGTATCCGCGACCAGTTGCTGGAGCAGAAGCGCAACCAGTACCTGCAGGTGTTTGTCGATGGCTTGCGCAGCCGCATGGAAAAGGAAGGCAAGATCCGCATCAACGATGCGGAAATGAAGAAGCTTACCGCGCCCACGAGCGATTCGGGAGCGTAATGACTGTTAACTTCGGCGTGGATTGGCATCGTCCGTCCGCGCCATTTTGTTTGTTCTTGCATCCAAGTAGAACTCGGTTGTTATTTTCGCTAGCAACTAGCAACTAGCAACTAGCAACTGGCAACTGGCAACTGATGACTGATTCCCGCGCCTCCGGCATCCTGCTGCATCCGTCGTCGCTCCCCTCTCGCGGTGGCATCGGTGATTTTGGCCCCGCGGCTTACGAGTTCCTGGATTTCCTGTTCGCGTCGCGGCAGTCGCTCTGGCAAATCCTGCCGCTGGGTCCGCTTGGCTACGGCAATTCGCCTTACTCGTCGATCTCGGCCTTTGCCGGCAATCCGTTGCTCGTCAGCCTCGAGCGTCTCGCCGACGCAGGCTGGATTGACGGCGGACGACTCGCCGTGCTGCCGGAAACCGTGGGTCCCGTCGATTACGACCACGTGCGCGCGATCAAGTTTCCCTTGCTGCGTGAAGCGGCAAGGAACTTCCTCTCCAATGCGAACGGCAATGGCCGCAGCCGGTATGACGGTTTTTGCTCCGAGAGTTCGTGGTGGCTCGATGATTACGCGCTGTTCGTCAACCTGCGCGACCATTTCCAGATGCAGCTCTGGAACCGGTGGCCCGATGGACTATCCCGGCGTGAACCGCCCGCGATGGACAAGGCGCGCCGCGATTTTGAGGGCGAGATCGCCGTCACCAAAGCCATCCAGTTCGCTTTCTGGGAGCAGTGGCGCGCGCTGCACCACGCTGCCGGTGAGCGCGGCATACGCATCATCGGCGACGTCGCTATTTTCGTTAGTTACGACAGCGCCGACGTCTGGACCTATCCCGAGCTTTTCAAGCTCGACGACCGTCTCGACCCCGAGGTCGTGGCCGGCGTTCCGCCCGACGCCTTCAGTTCCACCGGCCAGCGCTGGGGGAATCCCGTGTACCGCTGGGACGTGCTCAAGCAGCGCGGCTACGATTGGTGGGTACGGCGCATGCAGTGGGCGCTCGAGACCTGCGATCTCGTTCGCCTCGATCATTTCCGCGGGTTTGAAGCCTACTGGGAGATCCCCGCGCACGAACCCACAGCCGTGAATGGGCGCTGGGTGCGGGGGCCGAATCAGGAATTCTTCGAGGCGTTGCGACAGGCCCTCGGCGGGTTCCCGTTCATTGCCGAAGACCTGGGGATGATCACCGAGGAAGTCCATGAACTGCGCATGCGCCTGAACCTTCCGGGCATGAAGGTCCTGCAGTTCGGATTCAGTAATCCAGGCGCGCACATCTACCTGCCGCACCGCTGCGAGCCCAACAGCGTCATGTACACCGGCACGCACGACAACGATACGACGCTGGGCTGGTACAACTCCATCCAGGGCGATGAGCGCCGCTTCGCCGAAACCTACGTCGGCGAAGATCCCATGGGACGTCATTGGGCGTTCATCCGCGCCGCCATGACTTCGCCGTCGCGCCTTTCCGTGGTCCCGTTGCAGGACGTGCTCGGACTCGGCAGCGATTGCCGCATGAACGTCCCCAGCCAGTCGAACGGCAACTGGAGCTGGCGCTATCTTCCCGGCGCTCTCACCGAAGACTTCGCCCGCAAGCTCGCGACTTTATCGGAGATCAGCGACCGCAACCTCGATATGCAGCACGATGTGCGCAGGGAAGCAATACAGGAGTTCGCGGCGTAAGCGTCGCCCTTTTTGCCCTCAGCGCTCATCATCGCGCCGGCTAGGAAACCGGCGTTTGCCGATGCTGCGCGTGGCCAGCACGGGGGAGGAAACGACGACTGTGTCGATCTCGTTGCCATTCTGGACGACGACGAAATCCACGGTGACCGAAGGCCGGCCATCGTGGAACTGGATCGTGAAGCTACCCGTGCAATCCGCGTTTACCGTGTACGTGCCGGTGGCCCCAGGATGACTAAAGTCGGCGACATGTACGCCACCGATCGTCACCGAATCGGTTTGCGTCAAGCTGCCGTTTCCGTCGAACGTCGTCATAGCCACTCCGACCTGAGGCCCGACCGGACCAGGTCCCCCGAGTTTCTGGCCTTCGATGGTGAACCCATAGTCACCACGAATGAGACGGTTATCGCACTTCGGGTTCGCGGTCTGCGCTGCAGCCGCTGTAGAGGCGAACGCCACGACGAGGATGAAGCTTGCGATCTCCTTCTTCATAGAAACTCCTTCAGCAGAACGAAGCTGTCGTTCGTTGTTCTTTTTGCAGGGATGCGGTTTTATCGACCAACGTGACGCGCCGGCGCCGAAATATTTTGGGGGGTGGCGCGCCCCGCTTGAGCTCGGCCGCACAGGATTAGGGCCCTAAAGGCGGACGAGGCGGAGCGCAGTGGCCCCGCCTCGTCTCGCATCGGCGTGCGTTCAACTAGCTTGCCATCTGAACGGCTCCGTGATTGTCGCAGTGGTTCCCATCCGGGTGATGCAGATGGCCATTCACCAGGTAGTCGACGTGCCCACCGTGGGGCACTGCCTCGTGGCCGCAGTTCGGACCGTGCTTATGTTCAGTGCCATGTGCTTTGCAATCATGGCCATTGCTGCACCCTTCCGGGTTCGTGGCATTGACGTCGATTCCGTGCTCATCGACGTGGCCCTCATGCAGTGAGTGGAGGTGTCCGTCGTGCAGGTAGTCGGTGTGGCCATTGTGGATGATTGCGGTATGGCCACAATTCTTACCGTGCTGATGGGAGTGGTTGGCATGTGTCTCGTGCATGGTGAGCTCCCTTCCAGAAGCGCCGGCCAGGCGGCGAGTTAATGTGCTGCAGGCACAGCTATCGGCGGTTCCGAGGCATGTGCCAGACCGTTGCAGACAAGTTCCCGCACGTGCCGATCGGAAAGGTAGAAGAACGTGCTTGCCTTGGCGCCGGCGTCCGACGATGTTGTCGGAGCGGAGAACGCCGGGTGCCCGGGTAAGCCCGGTGTTGGCTTACCAGGAAATGTTCTCACTTCAAGAATCAAAAATCAAAAATCGACAAACGTTTCTCTGACTCTCCGCGGCCTCTGCGCTGATCTTTTCTTTTTTGAAGATCACACCCGATGCAGCAGCGCCACCGGGTAATGTGCGAACAGGTCGCGGCAGGCCAGCCAACCGCTCGATCCGTCGAGGAGTTCGCCCGTGAAGGCGTTGCGGTACGAGCCCTCCGGGATTGCCAGTCGTGTATCGCCCCAGCAGTCGGAAAGGTTTGGCGCCTGGCGCCCGCCGCACAGCGTATACGCGAGCCGCGGCACTGCGGTGATCGCGACCTCGGTCTCGTGCTCCCGGGCGAAGGCGACGAGGTGATCAGATTGCGCTCCTTCGGCGGTTAGCGGACGATACGAGCCGTCCTGGAACAGGGCAGCATGATCTCGTCGGAAGCGCAGCGTCGCGGCGGTCGTCCAGAGTTTCAGGTGCCCGTCGGCAAAGTTGCGCACGAGGTCGTCGCAGAAAGCGGTCAACCCTCCGTTGCCGGTCGACTCCACACACGAGCTGGCGGCCAGCAGGTCGTTGAGCATGCGCTCGCGTAATGCAAAGTCCACCGGACGCCGGTTGTCGGGATCGACGAGCGAAAAATCCCACAGCTCCTGACCCTGGTAGATGTCGGGGACGCCGGGGCAGGTGACCTTCAGCAGCAGTTGCGCGACGGAGTTGACGCACCCGAAGAACTGGATCGCCGGCAGGAACTGTTCCAGCGATCGCAGGAACAGGTTCGGACGTCCAGCGGTCCCGGGTTGCAGGATGCGCGCGATGAACTCCTGGAGAGCCTGGACATACTCGGGGTTGTCGTTCGTCCAGCTCAGGTTGACCTTGGCCTCGTGTACGGCCTTCATCATGTACTGCTGTATGCGCGCGACGAACTCTTTGCGCTCGGCGGCGTTCATCTCGACGGCCAGCGGCCACACCCCCACCAGCGTCTGGAACAGCAGGTACTCTTCGTTACGATCCGGGACGAGGCGGCCGTCAGAGATCGTTCTCTTCTTCGGTTTGTTCAGGCGGCGCCAGCGCATCGCGTGCGCGCCCCAGAGCTTCGGGATCTCAGTCAGCACGTTCAGGCGCGCGCGGACATCCTCGCTGCGCTTGCTGTCGTGCGTCGAGGTGCTGAGCATCGAGTCCGGCCAGTTGCGCGCGCGGGTGATGTTGGCGTCGTGAAAATCGCGCAAGTCGAGGCCGAACTCCTCCGGTGAGCTTCCGACTTCGTTCTCGGAGAGCAGCCGGTTGTAGACGTAGCACGCGGTGTCTTCGAGACCCTTCGCCATGACCGGCCCGGTGAGCTGTTGGAACTTCAGCGTGAAGCGCAGGCGCTTGCGGTAGTTCGCAGTCGACTCGTCGCCGTGACCGCTACGCAGCAGAAGGATGTCGCCGATGAAGTTGAAGATCTTGGCGGACATGCTCTCGTTGCGGCGCTTGGCGCGCGCGATGGCGGTCTGGATAAAACGGCGGTCGCTATCGCTGATGTTGCCGCGGGCGTCGATATACGTGCGATAGACGGGGAAGCATGCAATCGTCTCGCGGATGGCTTCCAGCAGGGAGTGACGCGTGAAGTCGCGCGCGTGGCGGTCGGTCGAGGCGATCTCATCGAGCATGTGCATGAGCACGAACGCCTCGCTGGCGAGCGATTCCTTCAGGATCAGCCGCTTCGCTGCGTAGATAACGCCCGCGATATCCATGGGACCGCCGATGAAGCGGTGATAGAGCGTCGTGAAAGTGCGGGTGTTGCGGCGGTCGATGAAGATGCCGTTGACCAGGTTTCCAAACTCGTAGCCGACGGATCCCGAGACCGGCCACTGCTGCGGCAGCTCTTCGCCCGGTTCAAGGATCTTTTCGACCAGGACGTAAAGCGCGGGCTGCTGCCATTCGTGCTGGTTGAAGCGGGAGACGACTTCTTCTTCAATGCCATTTTCCGCGGTGCGCGACACTGGCGTGCGCCCGCAGCAGTGCGCCGCGGCGTAAAGCATCTGCAGGCGCGCGAAGTACTGCACCGGGTTGTAGAGACCGTCGGGATGGTCGAGCCGCATGCCATCGATCAACCCCTCCGCGAGCAGCCGGCGGTACAGGTGGTGCGTGGCCGCGAAGACCTCGGGGTTCTCCATCCGCAGCCCCACGAGGTCGTTGATGTCAAAGAATCGGCGATAATTGATCTCCTCGCCCGACACCCGCCAGTGCGCCAGCCGGTACGCCTGCGCCTCGAGCAGCCGGTGCAGCCGGTCAAAGCTGCGGTGGTCTCCGGGTTCGCCATTGCAGCGGTGGACGGCCTCTTCGATCACTTTGCGTACGGCTGGAGACTCGTGCACGAGGTGCGCGAAGCGTCGCTTCAGGTTCGGTACGGCGCGGCGGCGCTGTTGTAGTTCGTCTCCCTCACAGACGCTGTGGTGCGGAAGGCGCCCGAACTCGCCAAGCAGGCGCTCCAGCTCTGCCATGCCCGAACTGTTCCAATCGCTTTCCGGCACGCGGCCGTGGAGGTCATCGAGCGGCTCGAAGATGAGCGGGTACGTCTGCGGGTCGACCGGTAGCTGGCGGTCGTAGTAGCGGATAAAGAAGGCTCCGTCGTCGAGATGGAGAACGATGGCGCCGCGATCCAGTTCGTCACCGTATTGATCGCCAAGGAAGGGCAGCAGGACCTTACCGTGTAACTCGCCCTTGAGGGGCGTCCAGTCGATATCGAAGTAGTTGGCGAACTCGGAGGCCTGGCCGTTCTCCAGCACGTCCTGCCACCACGGCGTCTTGCCCTGGCCGACGCCCATGTGATTCGGGACAATGTCGAGCAGAAGAGTGAGGCCCGATTGGCGCAGGTCGCGGACGAGCGCGCGGAACTGGTCCTCGCCGCCGAGTTCGGGATTGATCTGGTTGTGGTCGGTAATGTCGTACCCGTGCATGCTGCCGGCGCGCGACATCAGGATAGGCGACGAATAGTACGTCGAGATACCAAGCGCGTGCAGATAGGGAATCAGCTTGCGGCCTTCGTCGAAGCGAAAGCCGCGATGGAACTGGAACCGATATGTCGCCAGGGGTCGGCTCCGCGTCGCGCCGGCAGCCATGCGGTCCAGGCATTCCGAGACCGAGGTCTGCGGCACGAGCAGGCCGGTTTGCGAAACCATGCGGGAGGTTAGATGCAAGCTGCGGGAACTTACGTTGATTTCGTGGGCCTTAATTCGCAAGCACTTGCGGGCAGACCGGCGGCGCGGAAGTCGTCGTCGACGGCGATCCCCAGCGCGTGCAGTTCCTCGGACGAGAACAGTCTCTGCATGCCTTCGAACAGCTCGCGTTCCTCGCGGCGGATGTGCGACGAGAGCAGCGAAGCGAACGCGGTCAGAGCCGCCGAGTCCATGCTGCCTGCGGCGGCGTAGTCGACCGCAAGCCGGATCTGCACGTGCTCCTCGCGAAGACTGCTGACCAGAGCGCGCAGCTCGACAAACCGCTCGGCGGCAGGGAAGAGGACGCGTTCCTCGGCGTCGAAGTGGAAACGGATCTCCTGGTCGAAGAGGCTGACGATCTCGCGCTGCCAGGTTTGCAGCTCGTCGGCGGTGGAGCGCTGCCCGCGCTCGATGCGGACGCAAAGCGCGAGAGCATGCTGATGCTGGCGGGAGAGCGGGACCAACGCCGGATCGCGTAGCATGGAAACATCCTAAGCCGCTTTACGAAAACACGCTCGCCGGATAACAATGTTCGTTTGCCCCCGCGCCCGGGAAGTTTCCGGAGCACACCGTCCACGGACAACCGAGAGGAAGAGGTCTTATGCCCGCAAGTGGTGAACTTATCCGCATGATGAATTACATGGATGACGTGACGGCGACCCTGCGTCGCATCATTGCCAACGTACCCTTCCTGACCGACGATGAACGCAAGCGCCTGGCCGACTACATGAAAAAGGCCGACCCGAGCGTCCCCGGGCTCATCGACAAGCTGGAAAAGGGGGACGGTAAGTGAGCGAGGTCCGCACCATTGCGGTGATCGGCGCCGGCATCATGGGGCGCGGCATCGCCTACGCCGCGGCGCTCGGCGGCTACCGCACCATCCTCGAAGATGTGTTGCCGAACGCGCTGCGACGCGCCGGCGACGAGATCAAGGCGAATTTCGACAAGGGCGTGGAACTCGGTAAGGTGTCGGCGGACGATGCGGCGGCGGCGATGGCGCGGCTGGAGTATGCATCCACGCCGGAAGAAGCGGCGCGCCAGGCGGAACTCGTCATCGAAGCCGTCCCCGAGGAGATGGAGTCGAAGATCGAGATCTTCACCCTGCTCGACAAGGCCTGTCGTCCGGACACGATCCTGGCATCGAATACGTCGTCGCTGAGCATCACCGAGATTGCGTCCGTCACGTACCGCCCGAAGAAATGTATCGGCATGCACTTCTTCAATCCGGTGCCCAAGATGAAGCTGCTGGAGATCGTGCGCGCGCTGGAGACCGACGAGCAGACCGTCCAGACATGCGCCGAGGTCGGCCGGCGTATGAAGAAGGACGTGGTGGTGATCAAGGAGTCGCCGGGGTTCATCACCA
>CAZLJE010000001.1:98524-283704 GCA_964559835.1 uncultured Terriglobales bacterium | reverse complement strand
CTGGGCACCTACTACGGGATACTGGTGGGAGCTGGTGGCGGCTCGGGTACGGTGACGAACCGTTACGCGCTGGTGACGGCCGCCGGATCGGGGAACGTGGGTATCGGGACAACTCAACCCACTTCGCCGCTGACCGTGGTCGGCACCGTGCAGTCCACGTCCGGCGGCTTCATGTTCCCGGATGCGACGACGCAGACCACGGCTGGCGTCACCGGTGTCAACGCGAGTGCCGGCATCACCGGCAGCATCGGAAGCGGGCTGCTCACGCTAACCGGTGACACGACATATCTGCAGAAACGGATCAGCGGCGCTTGCTCTACGGGCAGTGCGGTCGGAACGGTGAACGCCGACGGCACTGTGACGTGCAACGCTGTGACGGGCGGCGGCGGAACCCTCACTCCTCCTGTCATTCTCAGTGCCGACGTCGCCGGCGGCGGGTCGGACTGGACGAAGGTGACGGTGCTCTCCAGCACGAATACCGATAACGGATTGACTTCGAATCCCGATCCCCTCACCAACGTGCCTCCGGCCGGGCTGGTTGGGTATGCCAACAACGCCAATGCCACGGGCTACACGGCCGGGGTAGCCGGCCGGTCCGACGCCGCGACTGGTATCGGTGTGATTGCCGTTGAGACGGGCGCCGGCACCACAAATGATCGCGCGACGGCCCTGGCGGCCTTCGCGTCCAACGCGACCGGTCGGACGAAGGCAATTGAGGCAAGCATCAACAGCCCCAACGGCACGGTGATGACAGCCAAAGGGCCCTCTGGGGCGACGCTTTTCGACGCCAGCATAGGAACCATCACTGGATCCACTGGAACCAGCGGCGTGTTCCATCTGGATACATCCACGGCCACCTTTAGTGTGAGCAGTTTCGCTGTCAACGCGCAGCAAGGGGGTACAACGAGCGTTCAGCTTGGCGGGCCCACAACGATCAACGGCAACCTGAGTGTCAATGGAACGCTGACCAAGAGCAGCGGTACATTCAAGATCGATCATCCGCTCGATCCGGCGAATAAATACCTGTACCACTCCTTCGTCGAATCGCCTGACATGATGAATGTGTACAACGGCGTGACGGTACTCGATGCGCGCGGCCAGGCTTGGGTCCAACTTCCCGATTATTTCGAGGCGCTGAACCAGGACTACCGCTACCAGTTGACGGCGATCGGCGCTCCCGGACCGAACCTCTACATTGCGAACGAGATCGCAGGCAATCGTTTTCGCATTGGCGGGGGCAAGCCGCACGCCAAGGTCTCATGGCAGGTCACCGGCATCCGGCATGACGCTTACGCCAATGCTCACCGCATTGAAGTCGAAGTCGACAAGGGTGCGGAACGCGGCACGTACATCCATCCCGAGTTGTTTGGGCACGATTCGGATGCGGTGGCCAAGGGCGGGAGTACGAGAACGATTACTGGTACTTCCGCTCCAGCTGACGATAACCACAAGTAGGGCTTAACATGATTCGCAGACAGGCTCGCATGGGCGAGCCTGTTTTGTTTGCCGGACTTCGATCTTCCCAGTTTCTCGTATCCTGCTTTGCTACTATGTAGGTCCTGAAAGGATGAACGTCTGATGCGAGCTGTCATTACCGGCGGTGCGGGTTTTCTCGGGTCTCACCTTTGCGATTACCTGATCGACAAAGGATGGAAAGTCGTCTGCGTCGACAATTTCTGCACTGGCGCCCAGTCGAATGTCGAGCACCTGGCTGTTAATCCGAATTTCCGTCTCCTCGAGCAGGACATCAGCCGCGACCTGCAGGTGGACGGCGATGTTGACTACGTTCTGAACTTTGCCTCGCCGGCAAGTCCGCCCGACTACCACCAACTCCCGATCGAGACGCTGATGGTCGGGTCCTACGGCACTCATAATTGTCTGCGATTAGCCGAGTCCAAGGGCGCAAAGTTCCTGATGGCTTCTACGTCGGAGTGTTACGGAGATCCGGAAGTCAGCCCGCAGAGTGAAAGTTACTGGGGGCGCGTGAACCCGGTTGGACCGCGCAGTGTCTACGACGAGGCCAAGCGGTTTTCCGAAGCGCTGACGATGGCCTACCACCGCTCGCACAAACTAGATACGCACATCGTCCGCATCTTCAATACGTACGGCCCGCGCATGAGGCTCAACGATGGCCGCGCGCTGCCGAATTTCGTGTATCAGGCCCTTACTGGTGAACCGATCACCGTATATGGTGACGGTTCGCAGACCCGGAGCTTCTGCTACGTCTCTGACCTGATCGAGGGCATTTACCGCCTGATGATGAGCGACGAACACGAACCGGTCAATATCGGCAACCCCAACGAGATCACCATCCTCGAGTTCGCCCAGCGTATCAAGGAACTCATCGGCAGCCCTATTCCGATCGAGTTCCGCCCGTTGCCTCAGGACGACCCGAAACAGAGGCGTCCCGACATATCCAAAGCCAAGCGTCTGCTGGATTGGGAACCGAAGGTTGCGCTGGCGGATGGGCTTCGAATCACTCTGGATTATTTCCGTCGCCAGCTCGAAGTGTCTCAGATCTCATCCGTCCGCGGATGACACGAACCGCGTCAGGTCACGCTACCGATACCACCCGCGCCATGACAGGCTCAACATCCGGTCTGCCGATGCTGTAGTACAGAAAACCATGTTCAGCCATGACTCGGGGCTCGTACAGGTTGCGACCGTCGAGCACGATCGGGTAAGCGAGTCGGCTGCGAAGTCTGTCGAGGTCCAAATCCTTGAATTCCTGCCAGTCAGTCAATATCAACAGGGCATCTGCTTTATCCGCTGCGTCATAAGCGTCCGCGCAGTAGCTGACCCTCGCACCCAGCACATCCTTGGCGCGTTCCATGGCAGCAGGGTCATACGCTCGAATGACTGAGCCTTCATTCAGGAACATCTTGACGATGGCTATCGCAGGAGATTCACGAATATCATCTGTCCCCCCCTTGAACGCGAGGCCAAGGACAGCCAGTTTCTTATCTCGCAGCGTCCACAACGCTTTCTTTGCCTTCCGCAGGAAACGGGCGCGCTGCACCTCATTGATCCGGATTACCTCTTCGAGAAGGCGGAAATCGTATCCGCATTCCTTAGCCACTGCTCCAAAGGCGCTCAGGTCCTTCGGGAAGCAGGAACCGCCGTAACCGATTCCGGGGTTCAAGAATCGCTGGCCAATGCGACCATCGGTGCCGATTCCCTGGCACACTTGCCGAACGTCGGCGCCGACCGATTCGCAGATATTCGCAACCGCGTTAATGAACGAGATCTTCATCGCGAGGAAAGCATTGGATGCGTGTTTGATGAGTTCGGCACTCTTCGCGCTTGTTTCTATCAGAGCCGAAGGACAACGAGCCCCTTTCGGCGCTGGAATCCGGTCCGGTCGCGAGTGGTACGCGCCACCCGTGAGGGGCAGATAAATTTCGCGAAGAACGGATGCAGCACGCTGACTGTCGACGCCTATGACAATCCGGTCCGGATAGAGGAAATCGACTACGGCCGTCCCTTCGCGCAGAAATTCCGGATTGGAGGCAATGTCAAACCACTCGGGATTGGCCCCGTTCAGCAGCATGGTTTTCCGGATCCAGTCGTGGGTCAATACCGGAACGGTGCTCTTCTCGATGATCAGCTTATAGCCGTCAATCGCACCTGAGATCTGGCGTGCCACCGATTCCACGTACGACAGATCGGCATAGCCCGAATCTCCCTGGGGCGTCCCCACCGCGATGAAAATGGCTTGCGATCGCCGCACTGCATCCGCGAGAGACGACGAGAACGTGATGCTCGTACCATGATGACGCGCCAGCAACTCTGGAAGATGTTCTTCATGGATGGGTACTTGCCCGGCCCCGAGCATTTCCGTTTTGCGGACATCGTTATCAACGCACGTGACCTGATGGCCGATCTCCGCGAAACAAGCCGCGGCGACGAGACCGACGTATCCCGAACCGACAACAGTAATGTGCATCTGGCCCTAACTCCCTGTAACTAAGGCGGATACGCCTTTCGCAATTCGGTCAAACTAGCGGAATCTCAAGCGTACCATAGGATGTCTCGCACTGCTCCCACATACGAGACTTAGCCCATGTGCCGGTAAATCTTTGTCCCGACGAGTTCCAGCAGGCGATCGGGAAGCCGCGCGAAGATGGTCTTTGCCGCTCGTCTTATGAGACCTGATGATCCGCCTTCGGCGGTCGGCGCCGGAAAACGGTAATACGTCAGTTCTGTTCTGCGCGTGCCCCACTGGTCCTTAAAGCGAATAAGGCCGGGGTTATCCAAGTCCGAGCGACCAAAATCCATGAGAGGAATTCCCGCGGTTTTCGCTTCTTCAATGCTCCGCCAGAAAAGGAAGGGCATGCTGCCGGTGGCGTGGTAGCGCTCATCGGAACAGCCGTATTTGTAAATGATGGAATTGCGGTGAGTCAGTGTCACAATCGCAGCAATCGCCGTGCCATCCTTCGACGCAATCCGGAACTGGACGGAATCTCCCATGATTTCAGCCAGTTTGTAAAACCAGGTTTTGGGTTGGGGCGGAAGTTGATGGCGACGGCGCGTCCGGATAAGGAGCCGGTAGAAGCTGTCGATCATTTCAGGCGACCGGCCGTCGGCATACTCGAGCTGTTCACGATCCGCGCGCCGAACCTTGCGCTGGATGGAATCCTTGTCGAGAGATTTGAAGATGGTTTCGATAGGTGCGGTGAGATCCAGCCAATGGGTTGCGTACTGCGCAGAACGATGCTTTTCGTCGCCAACAGGAACACACGCCGGCCGAAGCTCGATATATTTGTAGCGTTCCTTGGCGGCAAGCTCGGTCAGAAACTCAGTGACAGCAGTCCTCGACTCACCGGTAAACCCCAAGGGTTCGCAGTGATCGGTGAACGGAAGCGAAACGAGACGGCGGCCGGTGGCCCAACTCTCCACGCGGCAGAACGGAATCGCGTCGGTGAGAGCATCGTCTGGAGGTGACGACGTGATCGCGGCCGGCTGGTATCCGTACGTAGATGACAGCGCCTGCATCCATGCGGCGGAGTGGAAGGCGCACGCGGCGGGGTGCGTATCCACGAACTGAGTCCACCGAGGGTCACGGAGAGGGTCGATCAGGTGCATGCGAGTGTTGTTGCGTCAAAGCATACACGCTCTTCGCCCGTGCTCGCGTGCGATCGCATGGCTACACCGCTCATCCGAACTGCCTCACGTATTCAGCAGCCGCAGTTGGCACAACGCCGGCGTTTATCACCGCTCAACAACTATGCAGCCAAGAGAACTTACTCATAGGAGCTGAACGAGCGGGCGGACTTAACGTGCAGTGGCAGCCCGGGGTTCCGACTCCATTGAGTCGCTTTGCGTCTCTCCGCGCCGTAGCAGTGCCAGAACCGGAATTAGCATCACTAATCCAAGAAGGAAGAACACGATGCCGCCATCATGATGCAAACTTCCGGTGAGAAAAGAGGGGTCCACGTGGATCGCAAGCAGCGTGAGTGTGACGATCCGCACGCCGTTTTTCAACAGGACGATGGGAATGGTCGATACCAGAAGGAGTGTCCTGCGGAAGTTTTGACGAAGCGATTCGTGGGCGACGACCAGCGTCAGCAGGATCAAGCACAAGCTCGACCTTATCCCGCTGCACTCCTTAGCCACCTCGATGCTCTGCGTCGAGAGATGGAATACAAATCCGTCCCGCAATACTGGTGTTCCAGTCGCGCGAAAGAGCAAAGCCACGAGCTCCGTCGAGCCGACTTGCAGGAAATACGTCACTGCATTGATGCAGACAGCCGGAATTGGAATCATCCATAAGAGCATCGCGAGCGGAAACGCTGCGGCTTTTCCACTCTTCGCGCCAAAGCAATACAGGAACGCACCTGTCCAAAACGCGATCAAGCCTAAGGCCGTGATGGCCATTTGAACTTCAGACGCTGCTGGCAGCGCGTATGCCACACCGATGAGAAACACCCCACCAGCAAGCGCCAGAATCGGCGCTCTAGATCGGCCCGGGACGATCGACGCGAAGACGTTGTCCCGGTCCCTGTAGATCAACATCACGGACAGCACCGGCACGAGGAGGATGTAGGACTGGTCGCCGGTCTCGTACGCGAAGCGAAGCAGATGTCTGCCCGGACCTATTGCCAGTACCAAGGACACCGCGACAAAGCCGAGGAATCTGGCAATTTGTCTCGACCTGCTAGACTGCATTGGACCGAGAGTAGCAACAGTATTCATGGTTCACAACGTAGAATCCAACGTCACAACCAACTAATTCGCCGCTCAGAAACGTGATTCACGTTCGAGATCTTGTAACACATCACTTCACCTCGCAGGCGGTGCGGTGACTTGCCGATGATTCAACGGTAATGGCGGTCATCACGTTACCGTTAGATTCAAACGTGGATGTCCACACGCGCGCGGAGAACCTCTGGCCGCCAGCGGCAGTTGCCGAGCATTCGACCGGGCCGCCAGTCACCTCGCCCAATCTGACCGGCAGGAACTCGTGGATAGGTTGGCCGATCAGACCACCTGCATCCACACAGAAAATGTCGTGCGCTGCCCGATTACACCAGATGATCGTCCCTGCCGACGAGACGCCAATTATGCCGATCGAACTGGAATTCATGAGCAATTCAAGTTCTTTCTCTGCAGTGCGAATCTGCAGGAGATCTCTTTCCAATTCGGATACCCTCCGCGATGCAGCCCTTCGATAAACCGCCAGTTCATGTACGAGGAGCGTCACGAACAGATAAACCCCAAACATGAACACGATGCGTGGGTACCGCTCCCCACCTTCCGGCAGTTTGGCGAAACCCTCCGCGAAGGCCGTGCAGATCGCGGCAATCACGACGATCTGCCAGCGCGAGAGGAACGCAGAAGCAACGGTCAGAGGGATGAGGTACAGATACCCAAAGCCCACAAAAGGGACCACGATGGAATCAACGACCGCAATGACTGCTATCGCGATAAATGCAGCCGTTACGATCGTTTGCGAGTTTCCTTCCCCGTACCAGGGTCGTGACCGGATGAGCTTCATGTGAGTTGAACGTTATATTAGACTTTACGATACGTTTCGACAGAGTGGAAGGGCGCGACCGTTGAAATAATGGGACGCTCTGCTTGCGGCAGTTGCGTCCGGAGACCACGATTGGGCGATCACAACCAGCATCCGATCCTCGATTTTTTCCGTTGTTCCGAATGGTTCGCGGACACCCAGATCGCCGTCCGCCTAGACGGACGTCTTGCCTCGGCTCTGTCAGCAGCACGTTCGGATGACCCGCTCTGGAACGAACCCGGCGACAAATGGTTGAGTACGGCGGGACTCAAAGAGTGGGTCGATCTGTTACGCTTCGAGCACTATGATCAGGCGTCCACAGACACGACCGTCGGTGCCATTGTGGCCCGCGAAGCTTATTACCTGATACGTCCCCTCCTGGGCGTCGCCGTCCGGCGGCATCTGCAGAGGCTCGCATTGAGGGGGTGGGATGACCGCCCATTCCCGCGCTGGCCCGTCGATCGTTCCGTCGACCAGTTACTCGAGATATTCCTCGCCGCTGCCATGGAGCGCAAATGCGTTCCACACGTCCCGTTCATATGGTTCTGGCCGAAAGGCTTTTCCAGTTGCGCGATGTTGACGCACGATGTGGAAACATTGGCGGGCCTGCGTTTCTGCGACACGCTGATGGACATCGACGATGCTGCCCGGATCAAGTCATCCTTTCAACTCGTTCCCGAACACAGGTACGAGATCACCACCGCCGACGTGGAGCGATTTTATGCACGCGGGTTCGAGGTCAATGTCCACGACCTGAATCATGACGGGCATTTATTCCGCGACCGCGAGAAGTTCCGAAAGCGCGTGAAGAAGATCAACGAGTATGGCCGGAAATTCGGGTCGCAGGGATTTCGCGCAGGAGCTTTATACCGCAACCAGGACTGGTATGACGGCCTGGAATTTCAGTACGACATGTCGGTCCCTAACGTCGCTCATCTTGATCCGCAACGCGGTGGCTGCTGCACGATCTTCCCGTATTTCGTCGGCAACATCCTCGAATTGCCGGTCACGGCTACACAGGATTATTCGCTCTTTCACGTCCTCGAAACGTACGCCATCGATCTTTGGCGCACACAGATGGACGCCATCGTTGCGCATCACGGGATGATCAACGTCATTACTCATCCTGACTACCTGATCGAGTCGCGCGCGCGTCACGCGTATGAACAACTGCTGGGCTATCTCAATGAGCTGCGCGCCGACGCAGGCGTCTGGTTTGCGCAGCCGCGCGATGTGAATGATTGGTGGCGTCAAAGATCGGAGATGAAGCTCTGGTGGGACCGCGATCACTGGGCTATTACCGGTGAAGGTAGCGAGCGCGCGAGCGTCGCGTACTTTCAGGTGAACGGATCGGGGCCGTCTTACCAGTGGAATGGCACCGCCTGATTTAAGCTCGCTGCAGGACCGCCGCGATTCGTTGCGCAGCCTGCCCATCCCACAATTCGGGGACGCTTCCCTTTCTCCACTTTCCTGCAAGGACATCGGCGACGCCTGCACGGATTCGATCCGCACTGCGGCCCACAAGAACGTTCGTCCCACCCGATATCGTGACCGGGCGTTCAGTGTTCTCCCGGACCGTCAAGCATGGCACTCCCAGAAACGTCGTTTCCTCCTGGATGCCTCCCGAATCGGTGATCACCACCGTCGCACGCGTCTGGAGCGCCAGGAAATCGAGATAGGGTAACGGCTCCATCAGTTTGACCCGGTTTCCATTCATCAGGTCCAGCTTCGCGTCAGCCAGCCGTTGACGCGTCCGCGGATGTACAGGAAAGAGCACTGCCATATCCTGACCAATATCAGCAAGTGTGCGAAGAGTCGACGAAAGCCAGTCGAGGTCATCCACATTGGCGGGCCGATGCAATGTCACAAGGGCGTAGCGTTCCGGCAGTCCGGCAGGTACCCTCTCGCGTGCAGCCGGCAACATGCGGATCAGCGTGTCGATCATGACATTCCCGACGAAATGAATGCGGTCGCGATCGACTCCTTCCTGAATGAGGTTCGCATCTCCGTCTGTCGAAGGCGTGAACAGCAGGTCGGAGAGCCTGTCGGTGATG
Source organism: uncultured Terriglobales bacterium (assembly GCA_964559835.1). Taxonomy (GTDB): domain Bacteria; phylum Acidobacteriota; class Terriglobia; order Terriglobales; family Acidobacteriaceae; genus DAISJI01. Next base: position 274,635 of record CAZLJE010000001.1, on the reverse strand, counting down.
ATCCGGTTGATCTCCTCCGGCATGCTACGGTCACGAGAACGCAATCCCGCCTCTACATGGGCAACGCGGACCATTAATTTCGCGCAGACTAATGCCGCTGCAACCGTCGAATTGACGTCGCCGTACACCAGTACAAAATCCGGCTTGCGCTCCAGCACGACAGGCTCGAACTTGCTCATGATCTGCGCCGTCTGCTGGGCGTGCGAACCCGACCCGACCTCGAGGTTGACGTCCGGCGCGGGCATGCCCAACTCCTCGAAGAAGACGTCGGACATCTTCGCATCGTAGTGCTGGCCGGTGTGTACGAGCGTTTGCTGCATGCCAAGTGCCGCAATCGCGCGGAGAACGGGCGCGGCTTTCATAAAATTCGGGCGGGCGCCGACGACGTGAAGAATGTGCATTCAGATTTCACCAATATGTTTAACGACAAGGGACATCGAGCGTCTGCATGTCGCGTGGGCCATCATTTACGAGTAGATAGAAATTAGACTTTACGACAGGTTCTCCCCCAAAGGAAGTGACAGCGATGGGTCACGGCAAGCACTCACTGAGCAAGCCGATTTCCGCTAAACTGCTCCAGTGCCATTCTCGTTAGCTCATCCGGCGGCTGTGATGCCTTTCTCGCGCTCGCGGCTCGTCGTCTCGGCATTGATCATTGGCAGCATCGCGCCTGATTTCGAATATTTTGTCCGCTTTACCGGGCAGGACCGCGCACTACACAAGCTCCCTGGTCTTCTTCTATTTACTCTGCCGCTCGCCTTTCTCGCACTCGTGGTGTTCCAGGTCGTGCTGAGGAAGCCGATGATCTCTCTTCTGCCGACCGGGTTGTTCAGGCGAGTTTCCCAAATAGACGATTTTCGGTGGGTGCCCCTGCGTCGCCAGTTGCTGCTTTGGTTTTCTCTGTGCATTGGGATCGGCTCGCATCTGGTATGGGACTCATTCACGCATGATAGCGGTTGGCTTGTCGAGTTATGGCCGATGATGAGGGTTCCTCTCATCTATATCCGAGGCACGGCGCTTCCCGCATACAAGATCGCACAACATCTCAGCACGATTGCCGGATTGCTTATCGTAACGGCGTATTTCATTCGTTGGTACAGAACGAGTCCGCCACCTTCATCTGCGACCAACATTGGTCAATTACCTCGTTTTTTGCGGACGCTGGTTTTGTTGTCAATGCTCGCAGCAGCCTCTGGATTCGGCGGCATCGTCGCATGGCCGTACGCAGTGAACTTTCAAGGACTGCCCTTCGCGGCACGCCTGACAAGCGGCTTTGCAATGGCTGCAAGTTCAGCGTTTGTGGCAGCGGTATTTCTGTTCAGTGCGATCTGGTGGGCGCGTGCATTTATGCTCCGGCGGTCCGGCAGGACTCGGTTATCCCCCCAGAGACTTTCTTCCGTGTAGCGACAACCCGAATCCGGGCTATACTTCGGCCAAAGGTACCCTATGGCCTACACTCACATACGCCTGCGAAACACGCTCGCACTGGTGCGTATCGGATTTGGTCTTCTGTTTGTCGACATGGGTTGGTATAAGGTGAATTCCGTTCAATTCGCCCGCGTCGACTTTCCCCAATTCCTCAGCGACTCGATCGGCGGAAGCGCGATTGATTTTTACGCCAAATTCCTGAGTACTTACGTTCTGCAGAATTCGACGAGATGGGCCGTAGGAATCGGCTTTCTGGAACTCACGCTGGGTGTTTGCCTCGTGCTCGGCGCGCTGACCCGCCTGGTTTCGCTGGTTGGGATGTTCTATATGGTGAATTTGGCGCTCGCGACCTGGTACCAACCAGCGCCAGGCGAACCCCTGTATCACTACCCCGACGAGCAGATCCGCCACGCCATTCCGTTCCTGATCTTCCTGATTCTCGGAATCGGCCATGCCGGAGAGAATTTGGGTCTCGGTAGCTGGTATCATCGCAAACGACACAAGCAATGGGAGAAGAACTGGGAAGTAAAGGTCGTCGCCGGTTTACCAACGCTCCAACCAAGAGTGAAAGTGACCACGCGCGACACTGAGCAAAAGCCTCCCGCCGAACCCTCTTGAGTCGACGTAGGTGCAAACAGCTTCGCAAGTTGCAGCCGAACCCTGACGGGCTATAATTTACGCCCATGGCCGCTGATCAGCGCATTCGCCTGTTTGCCATCGGCTTGTCGCTGGCTCTGTTCCCATATACAGGCGGTCTCGCCCAGAAGCGCACTGACGTCCCGACGCCTGCAGCCAGTTCTCATCACGGTCACAGCGCAACTCTGCGTTGGGTAGCCTCTCCTGACGCCGCGAACCATAAAGGAGCGAAGTATTGGGTCTATCGCACGGAAGGGACCCGCGGGCCGGGCGGAAATCCCAAGTGTGGCTCGGACTTCAAACGGATTTCAGTGGTCGAAGCATCGGCGACCTCTTACATCGACAAGAAAGTCAAGCCGAACAAGGTTTACTGCTACTACATCATCACCGTCACGGGAAAGACCAACAAAGACAGAAGTAAACCGACTGACACGGTCGTTGCAGTCATACCTGAACACTCCAAGCATTAACTGCGGGCCGCCCGGCCGCAAATTGCGACTGTAACCGTCGTTCCACCCTAAGGTACAGGCCCTAACTGTTTGAGTTCCTTCGGTTTAAGGCCTCGAATCTGCTTGAAAAATCAGTCAAATTGCAGTATCCGTATTAAGTAGAAATCGGTCCATAGCCTTAATTCTCCCCCCTGGCGGGAGGAGAGTTACCTCCTCGCCAACATTGGGCCTACGACTCGACAGGCATTTTGTGCCTGGCAGGAGCTATTGGTGAACCAATTTGGCGGGCGGCGGGCGGGGTTCTGTGCGGCATTTCTCGTTCTCACGAGCATTCTGTTCGGATGCGGCGGCGGCTCCGTTACGCGTGTCGATTCTGGCAACTCTGGCAGCGGCACGCCTGTCAAGACGCCATCGAACTCTCCGACCGCGCCGCATACGCTGACGGTCCAAGCTACCCCTGCCAATGGCGGCACTGTTATCAGTAACCCCGCCGGTATCAGTTGCGGTACGACCTGTTTTGCCAGCTTTGTTTCCGGGGCGAGCGTAGGGGTCACCGTCGCTCCAGCCAAGGGATTCGTATTCACCGGCTGGGGCGGAGCATGCTCGGGTACAGCCGGCTGCACCGTGACCCTCAGCACCGATCAAGCGGTTACCGCAAATTTTGGCCCTCCTCCACCCGCTCAGACTACGTTGTCCGTCACGACTTCGGGTGATGGTGGCGGCACAGTGTCGAGTAGCCCGTCCGGTATTAACTGCGGAACCACCTGTTCCGCCGCCGTCGTTCAGGGCACCCCTGTCACTTTGACCGCAACGCCCGATGCAAATTCCGTGTTTACCGGATGGAGTTCCGCACTGTGTGTCGGTACCGGAACGTGCACGTTCACACCAAGCGGCGATACAACGATAACGGCCAATTTCGCAGCCCTTAACTCCGTAGGCGTCAGCCTGAGCGGTACAGGCACCGGTTCCATAACAAGCTTTCCCACCGGCATAAATTGCCCCACCGCGACCTGTTCCGCTAACTATGTTTCTGGAACGACAGTCACTCTCGCCGCCACCCCTGGACCAAACTCGGTGTTCGACGGCTGGACAGGCGCCTGTTCAGGCACTGGAACGTGCACTGTAACCACCTCGACGACCTCGGTGATCACCAACTCCGCATCGGGCTCTGGATCGACATCATCAGGAGTAAAGAAGACAACGATCGGCGGAAAATTCAGCACCATCACCTACACGCTGGCGGTGACGAATTCAGGCTCGGGCGGTTCAGTGGCGTCGAGCCCCGCAGGGATCGCATGCGGCGCAAGTTGCTCGGCTGCGTTTAACAGCGGCACGAGCGTCACGCTCACGCCGGCTCCCGCCGCAGGATACGTATTCACCGGCTGGAGTGGCGCAGCTTGCACCGGAACAGCGGCGTGTACGGTCTCAATGTCGGCGAATACCTCGGTGTCGGCCAATTTCGCGCCGACTTATACGCTGGCTGTCGCGTTAGCCGGAACCGGTACCGGGTCCGTCGCCAGTGCTCCTGCGGGAATCAGTTGCGGCACGACATGTTCTTCTACCTACAATTCCGGGGCAGTAGTAAGCTTAGCCGCAACTCCGGCAGCAGGCTCTGTCTTCACTGGATGGAGCGGCGCATGTTCGGGCACGTCAAGCTGCAACGTCACGCTCAGTTCGAATCAGGCGGTAACTGCCACCTTCGCTCCTGCGATTACGCAGTATGCGTTGGCAGTCAGTACCACCGGCACTGGCTCAGGATCAGTGTCGAGTTCTCCGGCGGGCATCACTTGCGGCGCGAGCTGTACCGCGAATTTCGATAGCGGGACCTCGGTCACGCTGACCGCGACGCCCACTTCGAGCGCATCCGCCTTTAACGGCTGGGGCGGCGCGTGCTCCGGAACCGGCTCCTGCGTAGTCACGATGTCGTCCGCACAATCTGTAACCGCCGACTTTATACCGACGTCATTCCCCGTCACAGTCGCTGGTGCAGGCACTGGAACGGGGACGGTTTCGGGAACTGGCGGTGTCAGTTGCACTTCAACGTCCGGCACAACATCGGGCACATGCACGAGTGCCCCGATCAGCACGAGCGGAGCGGTTTCGCTCAGCGCCACGCCTGCAGCAGGATCGGTGTTCGCCGGGTGGGGTGGCGCGTGTTCTGGAACCGGCACCTGCAACTTCTCCATGGGCTCCGCTCCCGCGAGCGTGATTGCTACCTTCTCGCCGGTGCCTCTGATCACCGTCACAGCCGCAACCACCGGGTCAGGTACCATCACGAGTTCACCGGCCGGAATCACCTGCCCAGGCACATGCACCGCAACATTCCCGGAAGGATCCACGGTAACGATGTCCGCGGCGCCGGGCGCGAGCTCGGTCTTCGCGACATGGGGCGACGCATGCAGCGGAACCGGCGCCTGCGTGCTGACGATCGGAAGCACTCCCGTCTCCGTTTCGGCGAGCTTCACTCCACAATTTGCTCTGACCGTCACGACCTCCGGGCTGGGCTCGGTGACAAGCAGCCCATCGGGAATCAGTTGCCCCGGAACATGCACCGCCTCCTTCTTGCAGGGAACAGACGTCGTATTGACCCCCAGCGCCTCCACTGGTTCGGCATTCACGGCATGGGGAGGAGCTTGCAGCGGGACCGGCAGCTGTTCGGTGCCCATGTCTTCTGCGCAATCGGTCAGCGCCACATTTACCGCGACGACAGTTACCGTGTCCGGAACGGGCAGCACTGGAGCCGGAACTGTTACTGGTGATGGCGGAATCAGTTGTAACGTCTCTGCGACAGGCACGACGTCCGGTACGTGCACGAACTCAACCGCTATCGCGAGCGGGGCGACGGTGACGTTCACCGCGGCGCCGTCCTCAAATGCGTCTGTGTTCTCCGGTTGGACTGGTCCATGCACCGGAACGGGTTCCTGCGTATTCACGCTAGGCACTTCACCAGTGACCGTGAATGCCGTGTTCGCGCCGGCGCCGACCTCTACGCTGTCAATCACTGGTCTAGGAGCTGGCACGGGCACCGTCACCAGCACTCCCGCCGGTATCAGTTGCACTTCAACCGGCGGAACGCTGACCGGCGCCTGCAGCGCGTCCTTTGCCCAGGGCAGCAGCGTGAGCCTGAGCTTCGGCAGTGTTCCCGGGGGATCGGTTTTTGCCGGTTGGGGCAACGCTTGCACCGGAACCGGCGCATGCTCGGTGACGATGGGTACTTCGGCTTCGAGCGTCAGCGCCACATTCAATCTCACGACAGTGACGGTGGCAGGAGCTGGCGCCGGCAGCGGCTCGGTCAGCGGCACCGGCTTTGCGTGCAACGTCGTATCCGGCGCAACCTCCGCTACCTGCACCAATGCCACGCTGTCCGCTGGCTCAACCGTCACCTTGACAGCAGCTCCGGACACGACGACGTCGTCCTTCGCCGGGTGGAGTGGACCGTGCTCCGGTACTGCTAGTTGCAGCTTTACCGTTGGCACATCGACCTCTACTGTAACAGCCAACTTCGCACTATTGCCGACCTTCACCCTTGCCGTGACCGCGACCGGACCTAGCGCAGCAACGGTCAGCAGTTCACCAACGGGGATCAACAGCTGCAGCTCCACTGGTGGCGCCGGTTGTAGCGCATCGTTTGTGCAAGGTAAATCGGTCAGCTTGACGCCCACCGCGCCGGTCGGCACGGCATTCGCTGGCTGGGGTGGCGCTTGTAGCGGCACTACGGTTCCCTGCACCGTCACAATCGGCTCTAACATGGCGGTCACTGCTTTGTTCAACGCCACGACGGTGACGGTCACCGGAGGCGGCAGCGGTACGGGCACGGTGACGAGCAGTATCGGCGGCATCAACTGTACTTCGACCGCAGGGACAGCGTCCGGGACGTGCACTAACTCGTCGGTCATCAGTACGAGCGACACAGTTACCCTCACGGCTGCGGCCAATGGCGGCTCGACCTTTGTGAGTTGGAGCGGAGCCTGCGCGGGACAAGGGTCGACCTGTACCCTGTCGAACATCACCGCACCCGTAACTGCCGGCATCACGTTCTCAAGCACGGCCGACGTCACCGTCATGTTGCCCGGCAACGGCTCGGGGACCGTGACCAGTACCAGTAACCCGACTCAGGGAACCCAGATCGGTTGCACGACGGGGTCGAATTCCGGCTGCACGGTCACATTCCCGACGAGTACATCCGTCACCTTATCTGCATCGCCCGCAGCGGGATCGGTCTTCACCGGCTGGTCGGGGACCGGCATCAGCTGTCCCGGTACTGGCACTTGCACCTTCACGGTTGGGGCTTCCGCGATCGCGGTGAATGCGACATTTGTGAAGCAGTTCAATCTGACTGTGACCGCAGTTGGTCCCGGAACCGACACGGTCGCAAGTTCGCCCGCGGGGATTAGTGCCTGCAGCTCCACCGGTGGCACGTGCACCGCCACGTTCAATCAGGGCACCTCGGTCTCGCTGACGCCGACCGCTCCAGCGGGCACTGCATTTACCGGTTGGAGCGGCGGCTGTACGGGCACAGCGGTTCCCTGCACCGTTACGATGAATTCTGCCCAGTTCGTGACAGCGAATTTCAATTCGACGACCGTCACGGTGAACGCGAGCGGCAGCACCGGTAATGGTACGGTCACCGGCACCGGTGGCATCAGTTGCACTATCATCTCGGCGACGACGTCGGGGGCCTGCACCAACTCGACTGCCCTCAGCAGCGGCAGCGTCGTCACTCTGAACGCGGCACCGGCTTCCAACGCCTACGTCTTCTCCGGTTGGAGCGGCGCCTGCTCCGGAACCGGAACCTGCACCTTCACCTTGGGCACGGCCCCAGTCGCCGCCAGTGCCGTCTTTGCTCCGGCTCCGACGTCTACGCTTACGGTGACAGGCTTAGGCGGCGGCACTGGCACCGTCACCAGCACTCCGGCGGGCATTAGCTGCACTTCCACGGGCGGTACCCTGACCGGCGTCTGCAGCGCGCCATTTATCCAGGGCAGCAGCGTCAGCCTGAGTATTGGCAGCGTTCCGGCCGGATCAGCCTTTGCCGGCTGGGGTAACGCCTGCACCGGCACGGGCGCCTGCTCCGTCACAATTGGCACCTCTACGTCCTCCGTCAGCGCCACCTTCAATCAGACGACGATCACGGTGAACGCGACTGGCAGCACCGGCAATGGTACGGTCACCGGCACGGGCGGAATAAGTTGCACCGTCAGCTCGGCGACTACCTCCGGAACGTGCACAAATTCGACTGCCATCAGCAGCGGTAGCATCATTACTCTGAACGCAGCACCGGCCTCCAATGCGTACGTGTTCTCGGGCTGGAGCGGCGCCTGCTCAGGCACAGGAGCTTGCAGCTTCACCATGGGCACGGCAGCGGTGACCGTGACCGCGAAGTTCGCGCCGGCGCCGACTTTCGCATTGACAGTAACGAAATCGGGTACGGGAGCGGCATCCGGCACAGTCACGAGTTCTCCGACCGGAATTACTTGCGGAGCGACTTGCAGCGCACCCTTTGTCCAGGGAACGTCGGTTACTCTGACGCCCACCGCAGCAGCGGGAGCGGCTTTCGCCGGCTGGAGTGGCGCTTGCACGGGCGCCGGCGCCTGTTCGGTAACGATGACTGCCGCACAGTCGGTCGGCGCTACCTTCAACTCCACCACTGTGACCGTCACGGGCGTCGGCACTGGTAACGGCACTGTCACCGGTAGCGGTGGAATCAGCTGCACCGTTACCTCAGCTTCCACTTCAGGCACCTGCACAAACACCACCGCGATCAGCAACGGAAACGCCGTCACCTTGACCGCTGCGCCGGCCTCCAACGCATATGTGTTCTCCGGCTGGAGCGGGCCTTGCTCGGGAACCGGCTCCTGCACTTTCACGATGGGAACATCGGCGGTGAGCGTTGGTGCGACATTCTCTCCGGCACCTCAGTTCACCCTCTCGGTGACGAAGGCCGGCACGGGCGCCGCAGCCGGAACTGTGACGAGTTCCCCGAGTGGCATCAGCTGCGGGGCGACCTGCAGCGCGAATTACGTAAGCGGTACGTCGGTATCTCTCATTGCGAGCGCACCTGCTGGAACGTCTTTTGCCGGTTGGGGCGGTGCTTGCACCGGCACGGGTGCCTGTTCAGTGACTATGACGGCGGCGAAATCCGTGACTGCCACCTTCAATTCGACGACGGTAACCGTTACGGGCGCCGGCACCGGCAGCGGTAGTGTTACCGGCACGGGCAGCATCAGTTGCACTGTCACTTCAGGTTCAACCTCTGGCACGTGCGCCAACACGACCGCGATCAGCAACGGTAATGCTGTGACCTTGACCGCCTCGCCAGCTTCGAATCTGTCGGTATTTGCGGGATGGAGCGGTCCGTGTTCCGGCACTGGATCCTGCAGCTTCACCATGGGCACTTCAGCGGTGACCGTAGGGGCTACATTCTCCCCTGCTCCGCAATTCTCGCTATCGGTTACGAAAACAGGTACCGGCAGTGGGACCGTGACCAGTACTCCATCGGGCATCAGCTGCGGAGCCACTTGCTCCACGAACTTCGTGTCCGGCACTAGCGTGACGCTCACGCCGGCCGCGGCATCGGGCAGCGTATTCACTGGGTGGAGCGGCGGCGCTTGCACGGGTACAGGAACCTGTACCGTCGTGCTCAACGCGAACACGTCGGTCACGGCGAATTTCAGCGCTCAGTACACGCTGTCTACGACGGTATCGCTTTCCGGCGGAGCGACGGGAACGATCGTAAGTTCCCCGTCAGGCATTTCCTGCACTACGGGCACGTGCTCGGCGACTTACGCGTCCGGAACCGTTGTGAACCTTGCCGCTACGCCCGGCTCGGGATTTGTCTTCAATGGGTGGAGCGGTGCGTGTTCCGGCACCGGCGCTTGCTCGGTGACAATGGGCTCGAGCCAGTCGGTCACGGCGTCATTCGGTCTGCCTCAACAAACGTTGACGGTCACGAATGGCGGTGGCGGTACGGTAACCAGCTCGCCGTCGGGCATCAATTGCGGCACCACTTGCTCGGCGAATTACACGCAGGGCTCCAGCATCGCCTTGACCGCTACACCTTCGGCTGGGTTCGCGTTCAGCGGTTGGGGCGGGTCTGCGTGCGCCGGCACTGGTACCTGCACTGTCGCGCTGAACGCGGCCACGTCCGTATCAGCAACCTTTGTCGGCACATACACCGTCACGGTGACGAATAGCGCGTCCAGCGGCTACTCGGGAACCGTAACGAGCTCCGATGCCAAGATCAACTGCGGCGCCACCTGCTCAGCAACGTACGCTTCTGGCAGCACCGTCAGCCTGGCGGCGACGCCCGCTACCGGGTCCGCGTTCACCGGCTGGAGCGGCGCCTGCACCGGTACAGGTGCGTGCAGTATCACCGTGGGCTCGAACCAGAGCGTGACGGCAACGTTCGGCGCTCCGCCGCCGCCACAGTACGCGGTGTCGCTTACGTTGGGCGGTACTGGATCGACCTCGGGCACTGTGACGAGCAGTGATGGGAAGATTAACTGCGGTAGTATCTGTAGCGCGCAATACACGAGCGGTTCAGCGTTGACGCTCGCGGCGACCCCAGCAAGCGGCTTCTCATTCACCGGATGGCAATCCCCTTATTGCGCCGGCATCGGAAGTTGCAGTCTCACTGTCACTTCTGCTCAGTCGCTGACGGCGAACTTCGCTACCGTTCAACCCTTGTTCGTCACCGTTACGGGCGGCAACGGCACCGGCAGTGTCTTCAGCACTCCAGCTGGTATCCAGTGTCCGAGCCAGTGTGCATCAAACTTCGTGCAAGGGACATCGGTTACGCTGACGTCGGTGCCGGCGCCCGGTTATGCTCTCAATGGGTGGTCAGGCGCATGTAGCGGTACCAGTACCACCTGCACGGTCACCATGACTGCTTCCGTCTCAGTAAGTGCGGATTTCGTGCTTTCCTCCACTAAGACGGTAGCTTCCCCATTCTTGGCTGTGACGCCTTCGCCGTTTGATTTTGGATCCGTGCAGAACGGGATGAGCTCGACTCAAACGGTTCAGGTGTCAAACAACGGCCCTGCATCGGGAGGTAACCTCGTTGTCTCTGCTGTGGCTGTAGACAACCCTGTATTTGTAATTCCCTCTGGCCAATTCCCGATGACCATTGCGCCTGGCAGTGCTCAGGCAATGTCCATCACGTTTAATCCAAACGCGAGTGGCACAGCGACCGGCACCGTTTCTTTCACCTCGAATGCCTCAGACCCGACCAATACTCTGTCCGTCTCGGGTAACGGCTCCTCGACCGCTACGGCGGGGACGCCCGGATTTAGCGTAAGCCCGACGAACCTGTTCTTTGGAAACGTGAACGTAGGAGCGACTTCGACCCAAACTCTCGTGATCTCGAATGCGGGCACCGCAAATACAGTGGTAACGGCCGCGACAATCAGCGGCAGCGGCTTGACGATTGTCAGTCCCGCTTTCCCGCTCACTCTGGCTCCCGGGACAAACCAGGTTGTCACGATTTCGTACTCGCCTCAGACGGCAGGATCTGTCACAGGCGTTATTACCTTCACCAGTAATGCGCCTGCGAGCCCTGTGGTATCGGTCGTCGCGAGTGCAAACGGCAGTTCGCCCACCACTTCGGTTACGCCGGTGCCAACTCTGCTCAATTTCGGGTCTACACCACTTGGATCAACGTATTACCAGAATGTCATTCTCTACAACACCGGCAATACGGCGGTGACGATCAACAGTGCTGCCGTAGTGGGTTCAGGCTTCGCCATGCTGCCCGTCGCATTCCCGATCACTATTCCGGTCTACGGCTCGCAAGCGTTTACCTTGCAATTCACTCCGCCGGCCGCAGCCACTTCGACCGGAACAGTGAGCTTCAGTACGAATGTGCCAGATCCACAGCCGAGCATTAGTCTGTCCGGTACTGGAGTGTTTCTCTCACAACATACCGCCACCCTATCCTGGGCAGCGAGTCCTTCGAACGTCATCGGTTACAACGTGTACCGTTCCACGAGCCCCGGAACCGGATATCAGCTGATTTCGTTTGTCTCATCGACTTCGTTCATCGATTCGTCCATCTCCGGCGGCCAGATATATTACTGGGTCGTCACAGCTGTCGGTTCCACTGGGACCGAGAGCACTTACTCGAATCAAGTGTCTGCGACCATTCCGTTGCCCTGAAGAGGAAGCGCTTCGCCATTTCGTGAAGAGGTAACGCATCACTGCTGTATGGTTGACAACTGAGTAGGCGATAACAGTCTTGAGTGGCTGATGCTCCTCGCAAATACCTTTTTTCCAGAAATAACAAAGGCCGCCCAAATGGCGGCCTTTATCACGAGATTAATTTAAACTCCACGCTCCTCTTTCTTCACATATCAGCGTATCCAATCTAGAACTGCACCAGCACAGCCTCCGCATCATTCGGCCGGCAAAAAGCTGTCAGCGATTGTCGCGCGCCCACGGCAACACAGTTCCACTAAGTCGTAAGCGACCCTTCGCGTTCTGTAACGCGGCGCCACACCTCCGAACCGGGGTCATACGCCTTGATTACTTTCGCAGGATTCCCGGCTACGATACTGCGAGGAGGGACGCTCTTTGTCACAACGCTGTTGGCGCCAATAATGCTGTTCTCGCCGATGGTGAGTTCCCCTTTAGCACAAAATATTACGGATCCATACCCGAGCCAGCAATTCTTGCCGACGACGATACGACCGCCGTCGGTCATTCCTTGTGCAAGGATTGGAGCCGTTGGATCCGAATATTCATGGTTGTGATCCATGAGAAGGACGCCTGGTGCGAATAATACGTTCGTTCCGATCTCAATGTAATTCTTGGCTGAAATCATGCTTCGACGGCCGATTGACGAACCGCGCCCGAGTACGATTTTCGCCTCGGTCTCATCGAGTCTGAAGATAACGTTCATCCATACTTCGGGACCAACGAATACGTCGTCTTGGACGCGGATGAAGTTTGCGCACGGTCGCGTTATTTCACATGATCGGTGGATCGATACATGCTTACCGAATTCCTGGAACGGATACGTGCTTCTTAACCATGCGGTATTCAACCTGTTCGCGGCGTTCGCCACAAGACTAACCGGGTCCTCGGACATTCGATTCAGCATTGCTAATTCCCTTCCGCCTACGCCGGTGATGCTGTGCGCTTCTTCTGGCCCGGAATCAATCCGCTGAAAAGCGCACGGCGTTCGTCGGCCGTTACGGATCCAGTGCCGCGCAATGCAGGCCAGGCGACAAGCGCGCAGCCAGCCATGATCTCGACGATTTTCAGGATCGCATATGTCCGGGCGCCCAAGCCGGCCGGCATCGGCACGTAAGACGCAAGGGCGCCAGCAGTGAAGATCAACGTGGACGCGCTCACTAGGCGAACCGTGTCCGGTAAGAGCAATCGCATGGTAAAGCTATTAAATGTCCGTGTGAGCGCAAACACCATGAAGATCATCCCGACAAACTCTGCGATAGCTAAGCCCGCGAGCACCCCTTGGAACCCGAGTTTTTCCGCAAACAGCGCTATTCCAAAAATAATTGCAATCCTGATTACCTGACGAACATTATCCAGAAGCGCCTTGCCGGATACACGGTATAGAACCAGAGCGAGGAGCGAGAATCCACGGAACAAGGCGGTCAGACACACAAGCCAGAATGCGATACGGAAGCGGGAATCCGTTGTCCCAGTCCATGCGAACGCCAGGGTGGGGCCGAAAACGGATATGAATCCCAATGGCAGAAGCACCAGGCCAAGAGTAACTTTGAATGCCTTCGTGAGGAGCCTTTGCATTCGCTCCTCGGAGCCGGACACGTACACCAGTGTCCCGCCTGAAAGGATCGGCGGCAGGAATGCGTCGAGGAGAACACTCGCCGATGTAACGACGCGGGTCACCACGGCATAGACTCCCGCCGAGTCGGCACCGAATGCCTTCAAAAGTGCAAACGGAACAATCGATACGTACAGGACCTCCAGCAGGTTTACGAGTTGGTAGCTGCCTGCAAAACGAACTAATTCATAGAGGACAGACTTTGTGACCCATCGGATGCCTAGCCGGATCTGCGGGACAACTTGGTGCGACGCAACATAACACGCAACGACGTATATCAGTTCGGAGGTCCCCATTATGGCAGCCATCGCAAGTAAACCGAGACCTAGTCGGAGTACAAGTACGATTGCAACAGCTTCAGCAACTGCGAGGACCGTCGTCATCTTTCGCACGATGTCAATTCGATGCCCGCCCATGACCATCGCCTCATAGGATGCGCCGACATTCGACAGCACCATGATTACCGCGAGCAATGAAATGGCGCCGGCAGAAGACCTCACAAATTCAGCGGGTACTCCTCCCATGATCGCTAATCGACGCGAGAAAAGAATCATCGGGATCAGCGCGGCTACCGATAGTGCCAGCATGACGGCGCTGCCCGTGCTTAACAGTTTTGCCGCGTGATCGTAGTCTCCGGTTCCAGTAGACTCGGCAACGTACTTTTGGTAAGCGTGCTTCAAACCGACGCTCCCAAACCTCATATACGTTGCGGTCATCATGATCACATTCCAAATCCCATACCCTCCAATCCCTAAATGATGTATGACGATCGGAACAGTGACCAGCCGCGTTGCCATCTGAGCAAACTGAGACACGAATCCGAAGAGCGTATTGCGCCCTATGCTCGCTGCGACCGAACTCTTCGGTTGTGCGGCGAGATCGTTGGTCATAGGATGCTCAGATGCTGTACTCACCTAGATACCTGATCCTCTCCACTCAGTGGATAACACGACAGTGAAACTGGTTGTATGAAGATTGCGTTGATACGGTTTAGCGCGAACTGTAGACTAGGTAGAGTTACTTCCGAACGTGACCCGCGATTGTTTCTCGATATACATCGAGTAGTTTTACACCGGCTGCTGCCCAGGTGATCTGCGGCGCCATTGCTAAACCGTTCTCCCGCAGCTTTGCCAATAACGAGCGGTCTTCGTGCAACATTGTGATTTGCTGCGTCAGGGCTTTGACATCCCCGATCTGGTGCATCAGGCCGGTTTTCATGTGGCTGCATAACTCAGTGCACGCATCCGAAGCCAGCGGTACACAGCCACTGGCCATCGCCTCGGTGATAACCAGCCCAAAACCTTCCTCGATACTTGGCAAAACGAGAATGTCGCTTTTGCGCATTAGCTCCGGCACGTCGTTGCGGTGGCCAAGCACTTTTACGCTTGGATGCGCGAGCATCGGCGCCAGCTTTTCCTGATATGCCGGCAGGAATTCGCCCGCGATCAGAAATGTTCCATCCTTTGACGCGGGCGAACGGAGCCATGCATCGAGAGCGAAGTGCAGCCCTTTCCTGACTGCACATACGCCCACGAATAACATGGTCAATCCATGGTTAGAATCCCGGCTTTCCCTGCCTGGATAGTATGTCTTCTCATCGTATCCATAGAAGTGCCGGATCAGTTGTTCTTGAGGATAACCTTTGTCGCGAAATGTCTTCACGACAAATTCCGACGGGCAGAGGAGTCGGGTCGCTAAACTGTATTCCTCTTCCTCCATCCGAAGCTTCTCTTCATTGTAAGCGTGCTCGTGGTCCGGCGGTAGCGTCACACCAAGCCGGTTGCATTCGTCCCGTACGACCTCATACGCGAACCTGGTATTGGCATTCGGCCTTTCCATTACGGTGGGTATACCTAGCCTGGCGGCTGTTTTCAGGGTTTCGAGAGCTCCCAACGGCCAAGTGTGGACGATATCGATGTGCCCGGCGAGTTTTTCTATCCGTCTCGCCACGATCCGGTCGTGCAGCGCGGCGGCTCGCATGTTCCCTACGATGCGGTAGGGCACGCGAAGCTTACCGAGCGCTAGGGTCGGCGAGACTCTCACTCCGTTCGGTACGGGCCTGCCTAAAGACGCCGGGCAGACAAGCAGATCGGCTCCGGCTCCCGCGAGGCCGTTTACCTGTTGCCAAGCCGTGTAGCATATGCGGTCGGCACCTAGCCGGAGAGGAAAGCTGTACAGCACTCGGACGCGAGTATTGTCCGACCGGACTGGCTCGACTTCCGTTATCGCAGACTTTGTATGCAAATGGACGCTCCGGATGATGACTGCTTTTGCGTGGCCTGTCTCGTGAGGAACTTTCCTACGTTGTCTCGACGTATGAGAGCGGAGGGTGCGTGAACTCTTCAGCGTCGTCGGAAGCACTTACCGGCGCCTGCTTTGGCTTGGCGTCCGCGATCGCTACTGAGATGGCGGCCAGAAGTGTAAAAAACACGATATTCATTTGGGCCGCGTACGCTATTCCGAAAAATCCGACGACGTTCGAGAAAAGGCACGCGCCCAGGCACCACAGGAACCATTCCTCCTTGCGGTTGCCGGATACCAATTTGCGCGCCGTGCCAAGGCCGCCAAAACTTCTGGAAATAACGAGGATGAACGCCACGAATCCGGCTAATCCTCCACAAAGACCCATGGAGACGTATTCGTTGCAGAGGTCCCACATGTCCCAGCCCCAGTTGCTAAAGTCCTTGTAGCCGATCAGCCACCAGCTGCTGAAGTGCCGGATGAAATTGTCCACCAGCGCGTAGCGGTGCCAGCCGCTGGAAGAGCCGACGACGTCCACGCGCGCGATCAGGGCCCAAACCGGGCCGTTCATCACCAGGTGCAGCGCAACCAGTATCAGCACGAACGCCCAGCGGATCGCCCGCATGCGCGTCCGCAGCGGCCAGCAGAAGAGCGCAAATAGTCCGCTGACATAGCTCAGCACCGGTGTGCTGGAGTTCGATGTCAACACCATCACGGTCGCACCCATCAGGCCCATGCAGGCGGCGGCCCGGTATTTGGCCGACCATAGCCATATGAAAAGCGGGATCAGCATCCCCCCGAACACACCCGCGTCCAGGTATATGGCGAATGCCGCCTGCGCCCGAATCCCGCCGTCGCGCATTGCTGGAACTGCGGGCACACCGCCCAGGATGGAGAAGACGTTGAAGTGCAGCAGGTGTTCGGCGATCATGCAGGGCGCCGAGACGATCGCGATATAAGCAAGCGTCTTGATCGCCACGACGACGTCGTCCCGCTCGCGGATGAAATACCGGACCGCCCAGTACCCTGCCAGGCTATCGATCAATGAACCGGCCGTCTTGATGAAAGCGCCCGCTTCCATCCACTGAAACGCGAAAAACACCGATGTGAGAACGATCCACCACGTCGCCGCCTTGCCGATCGGGTCCATTTTGTCGGCTGCAGCATCGCTCTTCTTGTCGGCGCTGCGGCGAAGGAATGCACACAGGATCAACACTCGAAGGACAGGAAAATGGATACCAGCCACTACGATGACTTGGCCAAGCGGAACAAGAAACGTCCCGAGTAGCAAGGGAATGATCGCTTGTCTTCGAGGCAGTACGAAAATCAGAGCAATCGCAATGAGTAAACACAAAGCTACCAGCGGATGCAGCATTGTGTCCGCCGCGCCACCCCCGAATCTAATGTTTTCCGGTTCCATGTGTCGGCGAGCGATGAGTCGCTCGATTGACCCGCAGATTGATTGTGATCGGAAGATCGGTATTGGCGCTAGTTCGATCTAACGCCGCGTCGCTGAGGGCCATTCCGGCTGGAGAACGCGGGGCGCGTAAGTCGAACAGAGAAGCAGCAGCGATTTCAGAATCGATCCTGGTTGTAGAGAATTCGTCACGGATTGCCAAAGCTGTTGCCGTGCCTGGGTCCGGTTGCCCGCTCCCATCAGAATCTTAGCGTACGCGCGTCTCTTCGAAGCGTACGCGGCCTTGAAGGCAGCTCGAAGACCCGGTTCGCTTACTGTTCTATACCGGTCTTCCAGGAAGCGGAACACGTTGACCCACGCTGCGAATGCCTTCACTCGATTCGTTGACAATGAATTATCTGTGAAACGGTACGCTGCAAGAGGTGTTGGGACGTATGCCACGGGCCGTCCAAGGAGCGGTAAGGTCGTACACAAGAACGAATCCTCCACCCCCGAGAGTTGTTCGTGGAAAGGCTCGTCCCCGAGACTTGCGACGACATTTCTCGGCAAGCAGAAATAGCTCATGGAAGCAAACATGCCTGTGTTGCGGTTGTATTCTTTAAGAAAAACAAGCGGCTGTATCAGATAGGGTGCGGCTGTGGCATCCACCGGCGCCGCAGCCCAATCGTACGAATCGGTCCCCTTGAAATTCACATGGCCGGTGAAACATCCTGCTGCCTCCGGATACATCTCGAAGGTCTTGCATTGCGTTTCGAGGTACTTTGGATGCCACTGGTCATCGGAATCGAGAAACGCCAGCAAGTCTCCTATCGCCCGCTTGCAGAGGATGTTGCGCGCTTTCGCGACGCCCCCGTTCGGCTGGCGAATTGCGGTGATCCTGGACTGATAACGCTGAAGTATGGAAAACGTATCGTCCGTACTTCCGTCGTCGAGCACGATCACTTCATCCGGGACTACACTCTGCCCCAGCACCGAGTCCAACGTGGCCTCGATCGTCTTTGAGCAGTTATACGCCGGAATGAGCACACTCGTCTTCACGTCTGAATTCCGTGTATCGAACTGTAAGTCCGCGGCTATTACTGGGTAACTACTGTCAAATTGCTGGGAGGCTGTACTGTCTGGGTTCTGACGGCCGAAAATAGATACGCCCCGGCGTCCCATGCAATTGTCCCTGTGGGTCGAGGAACGGCAGTTTGTCCGGGACACTGCATGGTGTGTGTGATCTTGTTGTACGTACAAGCGTCAGTCGTGCCGTATTTGCACGCATTTGCGGCGTCTACGCTAATGGCGGGTTCCTGAGTGTAGCCAGCAAGTAAGGTGCAGTAGTTTTGCAGGTTCAAACCAACCCCGATCGTGGGACTAGTGTTGACGGTAGGCACACATGGCTGCGTAATTTCGTTCGCGCAATTTATTGTGCTTGCTTGCTGCTTGTTAATGAGGCCCGAGTACGTTCCGAATCCGAGACTGACCGCGACCGCGTCTGTCATCTTAACGTTGGACGTATCAGCTGCCGTGAAGCAATTGCCCGTCGGGTAAAACGGTGTGTTGATTAAGTGCTCGTTGTAGGCTTCTAGCGCGTTTGAACCGGGCAGGCTGCAGGGTTGTAGGCCGTCAGCCAGGGTATTGTTGAACATCCTGATTTTTCCAGGATAGTTGACGTTCGTACCGGCAGCGCCCGCACACTGCGCCGTGGTCTCCAATCCGGCAGCCGGCCAGCAAACAGCCCAAAAGTTTCCGTTATTGCCCAAGTCGTACATGACGTTGTTAAACCAATACTCATCCATGTATCTAGGCGCGTGCCACAACGCCACTTGCCCCGCCAAGCTGAAGTTCGTCGTCGCATGCCGAACAATATTGTTATAGAAAACATTGGGCGTGTTCTGCGGATTGGGTGCTGGAGGATTGCCGGCCAAATCCGTGTTGCATTCCAACACATTGCCGTGAGTTTTTGCTGTAGACGAGTCAGTCAACGGATTGTCGAACACCTCGAAGATATTGTCGTGAATATTGTGACAGGCCTGCCCAACACCTTGCGTTGTATATCCGACATAATTGCTGAAAAAATGATAGAAGCTGGGAAATGTGCCCCAAGCGCAGGTGTTTGCTTTGGAGTCAGAACCGTCGATAACGTTGTGATGCATGACGAGCAATCCATTGGAGTTGCCGCCGATCAGAGTGCACACCATGCTCGACAATGCATAGGTGGCGTTCGTAATCGACCAACCGTGGATGTAAGTGTTGGTAATGAATGCAGTTTCACGATTGCTCGCGATCGGGTTAATCAAAAAATTCGCAGTCGTATCGACACAATAGCCGGTGATTTCGAAGTTGTCGAAAATCGAGCCGATCGCCGGACGGATCATGCCGAGGTATGGACCCGAGCTTCCAGGTACGGCGTATTGACAAGCTGCGACTGGTGATCCCGACGTCGGGTTGTCCCCCGTCATGATTGGACGGGTCCATGATGTTCCCGAGTACCACGTCTGGTCGACCCCGTAATACGCACATGTCGAGGTTGAGCCGTAGATGCACGTGTTGTTGGAGTGATTCGAGGGCCACGGGATTCCCCAGGCGCCGCCTGTGTATGGGCTCGCCGCCGGGTTCCCGAAGTGCCAGGTGTCGCCACCTCGAAAAATGAACTGATCACCAGGGTTGATGCCGGCCGACTGCTTTACGCCGCAGGCACTCGTGCAGTTCGGCATGCCGGGAGCGTGCTGCCATGGGGCAGTTTTCGATGTGCCGGCGTTCGCGTCCGAACCATTGGCCGCGACGTAATACGTCTGAGCGAACACCTGCGAGCTAAGGCCGCACACAATCAGGAAAAAGACGAAAACACTCCCCAGCGCCTTCGACATCGAGACTCTCCCATTTGTAAGTAATTCACGGGCAAGCATATAGTATGTTGCTCGGAGCCGCTACTGGCCGAAAGATCAGGGGGAGTATGTCGTAATTGTTGGCTTTTGAGTTCCACAGGTCAATAGGGTATTTGGTACAACTTTTCAGTTAAAAGCGTGCGGGTGCCTTACGCGCTCGCGTCAGTCGCTTGGCCGTTCCTGTGTCTGTTCGAGATTTGTACGATTGGATCTTCCGTCCAACAGCTGAACACGCGACGAAAGCAGGCGGTCGTTTTCACCAATCCCAAGTGTCGGAACGGTGTTTTCTTGAGGGAAGCCCGTTGCGACTGGTTCCACTCGGCGCACTCGATAAAGGCGCGGCCCGCGGTTTCTTTCGCGACGCTGCTCAAGATGTGCCCGACCAGGAGGGGATTAAGTCCCTGGCCGCGATACTCCTCATAAACGTGAAAGTCGAACAGGTGCACATCCGTGCTTGCGAGCGGGAAAAAATATGGTTCCACCGTGGCGCCCTTGAGCGACCACCCGTACCCAGCAATTTCTCCGTTCAGCGATGACCGGAGCAGCCAAAGCGACGCGCCTTTTTTGAAACGCTCCCGGATGCGTCGCTTGCCCGCGTCCGGATCCCACAATGCGGTCATGCGCTCCACGTCGGCGGCGGGCAACCCAGACTCAACACACACCCGTTGCAGATGGATCGACGGTGGCACGATCGGAGCCGGCAATTGCTCGGGATCCAAATCGCAGTAAAACACTACCATCCGGCCGGGAAAAACCGATCGCATCAGGTGCACACATGCGCGTTTCAGTGCGGCGCCGAACCCGTGCCGGCCGTAATACGTCCGAAATCGATTCACCTGATCCGAAACGCTCATAGCTTCAATCAATCGGTCGGCAACACAACGTCGCCGAAAAACAGATCGCGAAGGCACGTTCGGCTGACCTGCTTTCGCCACTCGGTACCGTCCGCGTTCTTGCGGCGCAGCCCCTTCAAAACGGCGAAGCTGTAGCGCAGCAGGTGATGGGCAAACATGATGGCGCGAATCCCCAGCACGCCGAGAAAACCGTGGTGCTTTTTCCAGAAGTACAGGATCGACCTCTGCTGAATGACAGCGAAACGGACCGGGAACTTCGCCGTTGTCTTGCCGCCAAAATGGATGGCCTGGGCACCGGGGTAGAACACGATGTCCCATCCCTTATTGCGGGCGCGGCGGCACCAATCCACCTCCTCGGCGTAGATGAAAAGGTTCTCGTCGAGCAGACCCACGTTTTCGAACGTCTCCCGCCGCACGACGAAGAAACAGCCCACGAGCACATCGACGGGCGTCGTACGGTCGTAAGCGAAGTAGAACATATGTTCGCCCGCCAGGAACTTCGATCCTTTGAACTTCGTCGCAACGCCGAAGGCGTCGCACATATTGTTCCAGAGCGTCGGAAACCGCCGGCAGCTGCTCTGGATGGTCTGGTCGTCGTTGAGAACTTGCGGCCCCACACTGCCGACTTCGGGATGTTCGTCCAGATAATCCGCGAGACGGTCCATGCAGCCTTCGAACACAACCACGTCGGCATTGACCAGCGCGATATAACGTCCACGCGCCTGTCGAATCGCTACGTTGTTGCCCTTCGTGAAGCCGAGGTTCACGGAACTCTTGATGAGCTTCACCTCGGGATATCGCGATTCGATCATCTCGGCGGTGCCGTCGGTGGAAGCGTTGTCGACGACAAGGATCTCGATGCTGCGCCGGGGTGGATGCTTGCGAAGTGAATCCAGGCACATCTCCAGGTAGCGCTTCGCATTCCAGCCGACGATCACGATCGAGGTCGTGATATTCGGGTCGAGGGCAACGTCGAAAACGGAGGAGGCCGTGGTCGAATTTTCGTTGATTGTTTCAGCCGTATTCGTCATAGAAACCGTCTGCGTTTGATCCGTCCAACTATGCGTTGCAATGCAAATGCTGTGTTGACCAGAATGGAGGAAAGCGGACTTCCCGATGCGACTAGCGGGGGCATTTGACACAGGTCCGCGCCCGAAAAACCTTTCTTGAAGTGATAAACGCCGGGATTTGCGTCCGGGTCGATGCCGCCGAGATCGTACCAACGAACGCCTCGCTCTTTCAGCCACTGCATCGCCGTCCAGTGCAGAAGATAAGCGCCCTTGGAGTTCAGTCCGTGCTCGCTTGTCGCGCCAAGAAGATAGATTGCGGAGTGGCCCATCGCTGATATGACTACTCCTGCAGCCGGAATCCCCTTATCCGTGCAGATCAGGACGCGCATCCGTTGGGAGTCAGGTAAGCTCTGTTGCATTCGGCCGAACTCTTCGACATCTACCGTAGTGTCGAACCCCTTGCGGCCCTTCATCTCGTAATAGATCCGGCAGAACGCCTGATATTCCTCCATGCCGGTTCCGTGCACGATCTCCAGCTCGTTCTTTTCGGCTCGAGTGAGTTGGTTGCGCCACTTCTTGTCCAGCTTCTTGCGCAGGTCTTCCAATTCCGGTGACAGATCGACGACGATCGTCCTGTAAGTATTGCCGGAATGCGCCACTTCTGGCTTGAAAGCGGCGAACGCGCTTTGCATCGCAGTGAACCGCGGAGTCGGCGGAAAAGCGTTCGGAATAATGCGCACGAGTAGCTTTCTATTGTCCAGGTACTCCTGTTCGATCGCGCGCGCCATCCGAACCGGAACTTCGGGATCAAGAGGTATTCCGCGGTGCTCCCAAAGCGGTCCCCATCTCAGGTAAGCAACTCCAAACTTGAGACTCGTCGGGCGGACGATGCGAAACTGAGCGATCGCATTGACTTCCCCGTTGCGCTTCAAAACGAGCCGGCTGAGATTCTGTTCGCCCCAGTGCACGGCGCCGTATGCGGCGCTCTGGTAGATGTTCGCATCGTCAAACAACTCCAGCATTTCGGACCACTCAGCAGCGCTGGCACGATCGACTTCGATCTGCCAGTCTGCTCTTTGACCCCGAGCAGCTTCGGGGCTTGCAGCCGTGCTTGGCAGTTCGCCGTGCGTCAATGTGGATTCCACAGGCATTCCGTGTCTACGCCCGCCTTGCTCTGCCGTCCGCGGTGGACAACGGTGCGTGTGTTTCGGTTAAGAGGTCCGGCGTCATTGCGCCTTCTCTCCCAGATGGCGACCGTCGAAAATGAGAATTGCGGATTGCGCGCATACGCGGGAGGATTTCCAGTTCCATGAAAAAGTCCGCATCGCCATCGGAATGGGTGCTGACGCGGTCGAGCGCAAACAAGTTGTGGCCACGTGTGTTAGCTACACTCTCGCTGAGAAACACCGCCTCGTGCCCCGATTGGCGTAGATGGTCTGCCACACTCTCCGTGAGGTCCGATGAGGATCCGTATGGCACGCTAAACGACCTCACGCGCGTTCCCGACAACGCCTCGAGCTCCTCTTTGTTCTGCTCGATTTCGCGAGAGATTGTTGAGGGTGTCAGCGTGCGGCAGTGCGCATGTGTATAGGTGTGATTGCCGATCTCGACGCCATATGCGGCTAATCCGCGTAACTGCGCGGAGGTCAGGTACAACCCCGCTTGCGCGGCCAAACCCGCTTCGTCGATACCGGTGATCTCCAGCAGCGAACGAATAAATGCTTCACGCTCCGGCAGCGAAATAGATGGAAAAAAATCGCTAAAAACGGCGGTCACCGATGTCGGTACTGAAAAATCAGCGCCCACTGTGGCGTGGACGGCCTCTGCAATCGGCTTCATCCCGATCTCGCTTGCGACGTAACAGATGATGTTGTCCGCCGCCAGTCGCTGGTTGTCGATAAATGCCGCGTTAACGAAGAAGACCACCGGCACGCCGTATTTCTTGCAGAGCGGCGCCGCAATGTCGAACACCGACGAGTATGCGTCATCGAACGTGACCAGGATCGCGCGCCGCGGCAATTTGCCTGTTTTCGCGCTCGCCAGCACATCTTCGAGGCTGACCGGCGTGTAGTGGCCCGCGATGTACCTCAGTTTCTCTTCCAATTGTTTCGGAGAAGTGTTGACCTGGATCCCGTACGTAAACGGCGAATTCTGATCGCTGATGTTGTGAAACAGGATGCTTCGCAAACCGTACGAAGGGCCGAGTAAACGCGCAACTTCGAAATTGCCGGGCACGTTCCACAGTATGGTTGCGCCAAAGTGTGTGATTCGGCGCTTAAGCCCGCTGCTCGGAGCTGCACTTCCGTTCATTATTCTGCCTGGAGTCGAAACATCAACCGGCCGATTGGCTGAATTCGGCGCTCTTCTGGTCCACGAACGCGCGATGCCACAGTTCGAGGGTGACCAGCGAGAATACTTCCTTGGCGTACAAACCGTTCGCGCGGTTAGCGGCGAGCAATTTCTCGATTGCCGCTCGGTCAAAATATCCGCGCTGCATGGTCTTGGAATCGAGAAGTATTGATTCGACCAGCCCGCGGCACTCATTTCGCAACCAGCCTTCATACGGAACCGGGAAACCGGCCTTCTTGCGGTTCAGGATTTCTTTCGGAATCGCCTGTGACATCGCTTTCTTGAGGATGTATTTCGTCGTGAAGCCTCGCATCTTGTATTCGCCTGGTAACGAGGCGGCGAATTCCAGCAGTCGATGGTCAAGAAGAGGTACACGCAATTCCAGTGAGTTGGCCATCGTCATTTTGTCTGCCTTGACCAGCAGGTCATCCGGCAGCCAGGTTTTCGTGTCGATGTAGAGCATCTGGTCGAGAACGCTCTCACCCTTGACCTTCTCAAAAAGCTCGCGAAAGGGCTCGACGGACTGTTCGCGGCTTACGCTCGCCGAAAAATCGCTTCTATATACGCTGCCAAGCCCGTTTCCCGAAAACCGAAGTGGGTTCGACGTGCGCCCGTGGTAGTAGTCGGGAAACGTGGACTTCATCAGCGGCGCGTACTTGCGGAACCGCGGCGAATTCAACATGGAAGTGACGGCGTCTACCACTTGGGCGGCGGCGCCGTTCATCGGAGCCAGTGCTCGTTTGATCCGTTCCAGCCAGACGATGTTCCGGTAGTTGCTGTAGCCGGCGAACGCTTCATCGCCGCCCTCGCCCGAAAGCAGCACGGTGACGAACTCTCGGGCCAGCTTCGAGACGTAGTACAGCGCAATTGCAGGCGGCTCGCATACCGGTTCTTCCATGTGCCATACGAAACGCGGCAAGAAGTCCGCGAAATCGGCCGCCGAGATGGTC
This sequence comes from uncultured Terriglobales bacterium, assembly GCA_964559835.1. Lineage (GTDB taxonomy): Bacteria > Acidobacteriota > Terriglobia > Terriglobales > Acidobacteriaceae > DAISJI01. The sequence continues at coordinate 249,624 of CAZLJE010000001.1, read as the reverse complement.
ATCTCATGATGTTCCGACCCGTATGCCTCGGCCGCAATTCGCGCATACGGGCGTTCGTCGGCGACTCCTGGCTCACAGAATCCGACCGTGTAGCTGCTCGTAGGTTTTTCCGTCAGCTTCGCCGCGAAACTGAGAACTCCGGTGGAATCTACACCGCCGCTCAGGAGGATGCCGACCGGTACGTCGGCGATCATGTGCAACTCGACGCTCTCTGCCAGGAGATCGCGGACGTTCCGTTCGGCGTCCTCCAAGTTCGGCTGGCGCGCAGGTTTTGAGAACTTCAGGTCCCAATACTGTCGAAGCTCGGCCCGGCCATTCTTCACCGTCAAGCATGTACCAGGAGCTAGCTTGCGTACCCCTTTGAGGAGTGTCTCTTCGCCAGGTAAATATAAGAAGGTGAGGAAGCGATCGATCCCCTCAAGATTGACTTCCCGAGCAACGGTCGGATCCGCGAGGATGGCCTTGATTTCAGAACCGAAAACCAGCGCGTTGTCGTCGAGGTGGTAATAAAGCGGCTTGATTCCCACGCGGTCGCGGGCAAGAAAAAGTGTTTTCGCTTTCTCGTCCCAGATCGCAAAGGCGAACATGCCGCGAAGTCGTTCCAGGCACTGCGGGCCCAGTTCTTCGTAGAGATGGACGATGCACTCGGTATCGGACTTCGTTCTGAACGTGTGTCCCCGCTCCAGTAACCATGAGCGAAGCTCGCCATAGTTGTAGATTTCGCCGTTAAACGCGATCCAAACCGTGCCGTCCTCATTGGAAAGTGGTTGATGGCCTCCGGCGAGATCGATGATGGCGAGGCGGCGAAAGCCGAGTCCAACGGGGCCGGACACATGATAGCCATCATCGTCCGGCCCGCGATGACGGATCGCGTCTGCCATCTTGCGCACGAGTTCAGGCGCGACGGTCGCGCCCGGGGCAAACATCACTTTTCCGCAGATCCCGCACATAACGTTTTTTACTTCCAGATCGTCTGCAAGCCGAATAAGCGCCGCAGTTGCTGCGAGCGAATGTAGCTGCGGTATCGCTGGTCTTCCACCCTCGACCGCTTGTTCCAGTGCGCTTTCAGGAATCCGTAGAAGATCGCAGCGGCGCCCACGACGTACGGCTTCTGAGTGATTCGTGACGCGCAACTCGCCAGGACAAACAGCGGGTGGTATCCCGAAACGTAGCAGACTTCCCCGTGCTTGATCCGGTCGCGCAGGAGTCCGTCGGCCATGCCGGTCTCGCGGTGGTGGTGGAGTTGGAGTTCCGAAAAGCTGTAAGTCTTCCACCCCATCATGTTGGCCTTCACTTCGTCGATAGTGTCCCAACCTGCAGCCCGCCACAAACCGCCGATCGCCTCCCAGCAATCGCGTTTGTAAATCTTGGTGGCGCCTCGGACATGGAACTTGGGGTTGCGTTCCACGCGCAGCGCACCGTCGACTTCATGACAGATATCGCCGCCCCCGATGCCGAGCATCGGATTCTTGCGGAAATGTTCAAAGCACTTTTCAAAATACTCGGAACTGAAGCTGAGGTCGCCGTCAAGCTTCACGACATACTCCCAATCGCGAGTACGAAGGGAGTTGTAGCCGTCGTAGAACGCTTCCACAACACCACCGCCCGATTTCCGAAATCCCCGGTTCGTGCGATGGATTGCCCGGATCCATGGGTGTTCTTGCGCAAACCGGTCGATGATCGCGCCTGTTTGGTCCGACGAACCGTCGTTAACGATGATCCATTCTGCCGGCTGGATCGTCTGGCCAGCAACGCTCCGGATGAGATCGGCAATGTGCGCCTCCTCATCCCGAACCGGCGTGACGATGACGTACTTCGGCGACGCTGCCGTCGTACAGCCGCGGCCTTCAGCCACCGCCGCCAACGATGGTACATTCGGCGTTGGTTCCATTAACGTCCGCATCCCTGGTTCGTGTGCTGCACGGGAACTCTGCGTGGGCTTACTTTACGCCGGCTGTTTTCGTGCGGGCCACGGCCGCCCAACTCGGCGGGAGATTGCGCATGATCTCGATCGCTTCGAATATGCTGCTTTCGCGCGCTCCATGCTGCTTCACCCACTCCGCCATCTGAGCGATGCCGTCTTCCAGCGTGGTCTTCTCATGAACACCGAATACGCGCTCCGCTTTGCTATGGTCCGAAAACGCGATCTTTACTTCGTTTCGCGGATCCAGGTACTTGATATTCGGCTGCTTTCCCATTGCCTTGGCTACGACTTCCGCCAGGTAATTCACCGTGTAGGGAATGTCTGCGCCTACGTTGAAGATCTGGTTGCTTGCACCGTCATGATTGACGGAATCGGTAATCATCGGAGCGACGTCATTGATGTGCGTGAACGCCCTCTGTTGTGTGCCATCTCCGAAAATGGTCATCGGCTCGCCACGCAGAAGCTGGTTCATAAAGATACCCACTACGTTCCGGTACCTGTCCCCGATGTTCTGCCCTTCGCCATACACGTTGTGCGGACGGAAGATCACGTAGTCCAGCCCGAACATTTCGTGAGTGACGCGAAGTTCCTGCTCGACGGCAAGTTTCGCGATTCCATACGAATCTTCCGGAACGGGGATCATGTCCTCCGACATCGGCGACTGCCCTGCGCCGTACACCGCGATCGATGAGGTGAACACAAATTTCTTGACGTCGTGGTTGACCGCTGCGTTGATCAGGTTCACCGACCCGATCAGGTTGTTGTGGTAATTGAAGCTCTTGATGAAGTGGCTCAACCCTTCGGCTGCGTAGGCGGCGAGGTGGTAAATGTAGTCAAAACGATGTGTCTGGAACAGCCGCTCGATAAGTTCGCTGTCCAGGATCGACCCCCGAACGAACACCGCTCCGTCTGGAACGTTTTCCTCGAATCCGCCGCTAAGATCGTCGAGGACGACGACCTCGTGGCCGCTGTTCAACAGATGCCGTGCAATGTGCGCGCCCAGAAATCCAGCGCCCCCAGTCACCAGTGACGTTTTCATCTTCGCTCCTCTCTTGGTTCTGCCCAGTCGCGTTTCCCGCCGCGACCTTCAATCTGCTTTGTTGTCGAAATGTTAGGATTCGCTTGTTCTCGGCCTGCCCGACCACGCGTACAACATCCATCCCAGTTCGTACGGCCGGCATTCGGCGACGAGCGACAGCTTGCCGGGCACCGCACGCGCGGCCGACTTGGGCCGGAGGGTCGCATTCACGCGGGTCTTCCACTTCCCTGCCGAGGTCTGTGCGATGGCTCGCCACACCAGCGGCGCTGAACCTTCCCGCATGTCTATGCCAAGCTCATTTGTTGTGATCCAATCCAGGCCTTTATAGATGTGGGTACCGAAATCTACTCCGCCGGCGTCCATCGCCGCGAATAGCATCATTGGTCCCATCGCGTGCTGGTGCACTGAATAAACCGGATAGGTGCTGACCACCGTACCCGTATCGGAGTTGTAGTGCCACCACCACTGGCCGAGCGGGCCTTGCAAACTGCATACCTTGCGCGCTGTGTGTAACGCCACATCGAGCGCATCCTTCTGGCCGAAGGAAGTCGAAACCTCCGACAGCGCGATTGTCGGGTAAACCTGGTCGGCAAAACTGCCGACGTGTCCACGCGCGAATCCTCGTACTCCAGCTTTGCGTGACAGATGGCCAAAGAGGCCGCTCTTACCGCGGTTTTGCATCAACCGCTGGTACGTGCTATCGGCCACCGTCCGCAGTTTTGGAAGTTGTGGCGCGACTGCGTTGGCCTTCGCGAGTCCAGTCAGCAACCATGCCAACTCCATCGTGGCGCCGTTCCGGCCGTCACTGTAACTGTCCAGCGCGCTTTCCGGATTCAGCCGGGTCCACAATGCCGGTACGTCACCCGGGGTAATCTCCGCGGCGGCCCAGAGCAGACATCCGAGATCGCCGACGTTCGTGAGCCACTTCAAGTCTTTTGCAATGTTCTGGGTCAATTCGCGCGGCTGGAATCCCGTCGTCGTTCCTGCTCTTTCGGCCCTGTGCAGGCCAAGGTACGTCATCAACGAGTACCGCGGCGAAACTCCCACCTGCTTCCATTCCTCACCCTGGCGCACCAGCTGGTCACAGAAGATGCCGGTGCTCGCATCGAACATCCGGTGCAGACCGCGGACAGCAATGTCGAGCAGTTGCTCGATCTTTCCCGCAGATTGGGCCAGGCCTACGACCGGCTGCGGCATGCTGCCTCCAGAGCGTCATTTATGTGTTTAACGATGGTCGACAGTGTGCTCTGATCCACCTTGGGCGTCTCATGCCGCTGGCGCGCAATCAACTTGATCTTGGTTTCGACATCGGCAACCGATTCAATCAACACCATTCTTCCCTGCTGCACCAGGTAGCGGTCGACGACGCCGATCTTCCCGCGGAACGTGCTGTACACGGGCACTTCCAGCGCCGCCGCTTCGCGGTTCATGGTTCCGCCCCCGCTGATGACCAGGTCCGAGAACCAGATCAGGTTCAATCCGTCGACGACGTGCGCCGGCACCATCATCTTGCCTGAGCGGAAGTGCTCGCTCCACCGCTCCCGGATCTCCGCTGCCTGCGCCGGAGTGCGGGGTAAAAGGACGACCCGTACGTTCGGCGTCCGCGCCAGGCGCTGCATGACCGCTTCGAAAATTACGTCGCTTTCCGGATTGTGATAATGCGCGTGCGTCGCCGGCGGTCGCACGGTAACGACGATCTCGTCAACACTCAGCCCGAGTTCCGTCCGCACGCCGGCGTCGGGCTTGAATCGCGGAACGTATACATCCTCTTTTATCCCCGGGTACTTCAGCACCCGGTCCGGCGCCATTCCCCACGCGTCATCAGGAAAGACCTGCGGCACGATCACCCATTGCGGACGAACAACGGCGAAAACTTTGGCGTGCTCGTAGTCACCGATCGTGATCGCCGGAATGCGTAGCAGTGACGACAGCAAGAGCTGCGCGCGCGAGCCATGCGATACGGCGAGGTCCGGCTTTGCGTTTCGCACGACCGGCGCTAACTGCGCTGCACGGGCCGTCAAGCCGACGAGTTTCATGACGGTGTTCTTGCCAAAGTGCCGGCCAACCTTCCGGTACCGCACTCCCATGAGATCCGCAAGTTCGATCACTTGGGCAAAGTCGCGGGCCGACACCAGAACCGAGTGCCCTTGCTGCTCGAGCGCATCGATGATGGGCGCGAAAAAAGGGACATGTGGAGAGTTGTCGAGGTCGATCCACACCTTCTTCCCGTTTCGCCGTGCCGCCGCTAGCGTCGGCGCGGGTGGCGCAATTTGTGTTGTGCTCATTATGATTTGCGAACGATTCGCACAGCTGAGTCTGCTCGGCTGAGTTATCCCTGCGCCGCCGTCGCCGCCTTTTCGCCCACGCAGGCACGTACCGCGTCGACAGCCATCTTCTGCTGCTCCGCTGTCAGGTTCGGGAACATCGGCAACGACACGATCTCCGGCGCGACTTTCTCCGTGATTGGGAAATCGCCAGTCTTGTACCCGAGGTGCGCATACGCCTTCTGCTGATGTAGCGGCACTGGGTAGTGGATCCCGGTACCAATGCCCGCCGACGCTAGTTCCTGCTGCAGTTCTTCCCGATCCTGCACGCGCACGACGTACAAGTGGTAGACCGACTTCGAACATTCCGGCTGCACCGGCGCGACCAGCCCCTTGCAACCGGCGAACGCCTCGTCGTACCGTCGCGCGGCCGCTCTCCGCTGCTCGTTCCACTTTGCCAAATGCTGCAGCTTCACGTGCAGGAATGAGCACTGGATCGAATCTAACCGTCCGTTGTATCCCTCGATGTCGTGATAGTACTTTTGCGCCTGGCCGTGATCGCGCAATTGGCGGCAAATCTTGGCCACGTGTTCGTCGTCCGTCGTGATCGCTCCGCCTTCACCGAGAGCACCCAGATTCTTTCCCGGGTAGAAGCTGAAAGCGGCCGCCTTTCCCATTGACCCAGCTGTAAACCACCGGTTGTGCTTTTTCGAGAAATACTGCGCTCCGTGCGCTTGGCACGCGTCCTCGATGACGATGAGGTTGTACTCTGCTGCAGTCGCCAGGATCGGATCCATGTCAGCCATCTGGCCATACAGGTGGACCGGAATAATCGCCGTCACCGGCTTTCCGCTACGTTTGCTGACCGCTCGTCTGTTGGAGTCCTTCGTGCACTCGCGTCCGAGATAGGCGCGCAGCTTTTCTGGGCAGAGCGTGTAAGTACGTTCATCGATATCGACGAATTCCGGAGTCGCGCCAACCTGCGAGATGGCTTCCGTCGTAGCGATGAACGTGTTCGGCACCGTAATCACGGCATCGCCGGCCTTGACGCCGGCGGCCGCTAGCGCAAAGCGGAGTGCATCCGTTCCGCTGTTGACGGCAATGCTGTGTTCCGATTCGCAGAACTTCGCAAAGTCGCGCTCGAAATCCGCGACGGCGGCGCCCCCGACGAACCCAGCCGTGTTCAGGGCCGCGCGAAACGCCGCGACGAGTTCTTCTTCCAATTCTTTATGGGGGGTGACCAGGTCGAGAAAAGGGACTTTTTGATTGCTCATTTTGCTTTGGCTTCCTGTTTGATCTTGCGCAGCACGCGCGCGGGATTGCCTGCCACGATCGTGTTGGCCGGAACATCTTTTGTAACTACGGCGCCGGCGCCGACGATCGCGTTCTCACCTATGGTGATGTTAGCCAGGATCGTTGCTCCCGAACCGATCGAGGCGCGCTTCTTGATCAAGGTTTTCGCCACCGCCCAATCGGCTTCGGTCTGTAATCCGCCGCTCTCGGTGGTGGCCCGTGGATAAATATCGTTGATGAACACTACACCGTGCCCGACAAACACCTCGTCTTCGATCGTGACGCCCTCGCACACGAAAGTATGACTCGAGATCTTGCAGCGGTTGCCGATGAACGCGTTCTTCTGGATCTCCACGAACGCGCCGATCTTCGTGTCATCGCCGATAGTGCACCCGTAAAGGTTGATGAACTTCGAGAGCTTCACTCCCGAGCCCAGCTTTACATCAGGTGCAATGCAAACAAACTCATTCATGATCTCGGCAACGCTCCGCTTCTGATCAAGCATTCACTGTCATCGTGGCCGGCGCCGACGCCCTCCTGCCGATGCCGATATGTTGAAAGCCATGCTGCGCCAACTCATCCACTGCGTACATATTCCGTCCATCCAGCAGTAACGGGCGCCGCATGTTCTTGCGGATTCGCTCCCAATCGGGGTTCCGGAATTGGCTCCATTCCGTCATTACCAGAACAGCGTCGGCGCCTTGGGCGGCGTCGTAGATGTCCGCACAGTACTCGACATTTGGAAGTTCAGCTTTCGCCTTCTCCATTGCTTGCGGATCGTACGCCCGGATGGTGACTCGCTCCCCTAGCAGCTTACGGATGATTGCAAACGACGGCGCAAACCGGACGTCATCGGTGTCAGGCTTGAACGCCAAACCCCAGACCGCGATCGTCTTGCCTGAGAGCACCCACAGTTCTTTCTTCAACTTGCTCACCATTTGGTCGGCCCGGTGAGTATTGACCCTCTCGACTTCCTTCAACAGCGAGAAATCACAACCGAACGTCTCCGCGATCCTGACGAATGCTTGCAGGTCCTTGGGGAAACAAAATCCTCCGAATCCGATTCCCGGTTTCAGGAACGCCGGACCAATTCTCGGATCCAGACCCATCCCTTGGGCCACCTTGGCAACGTCGGCGCCTGCCGCTTCGCACAGGTCTGCGACCATGTTGATGAATGAGATCTTCGTGGCCAGGAAAGCGTTGGAAGCATGCTTGATCAATTCCGCGCTGTTGGTGTCGGTCACGATGAACGGAACTTCTTTGGCTGGACACTCATCGTGTATCGGACACTTGAAAGTGTGGTCCAGGATCGGAGCGTAGATCTCTTTCAGTATCAGGGCCGCTCTCTGTCCCTCCACTCCAACGACGATTCGGTCTGGATGGAGGGAATCTCCAACCGCAGACCCTTCGCGCAGGAATTCAGGATTGGAAGCCACATCGAATTCCAAACCGCGTCGGTTGTACACCTGAATGTGTTTCCGAAGCTGCTGTGCCGTCTGCACCGGTACGGTGCTCTTGTCGACGATCAACCGATATCCCCGTGCGTGTTCCACAACCATGTGGGCAACATTCTCGATCGCCGACAGGTCCGCTTCGCCGTTTTCTAGCGGAGGAGTACCCACGCAAATGAAGATCACTTCGCTGGACTCGATCGCTTCGGTGGTCTGCGTGAATCGCAACCGGCCCGAATCACAGGCTGCGCGAAGTGCCTCCTCGAGATGCGGCTCATAAAATGGCACCCCCTTGTTGCGCAGCATCGCCAGCTTTGCCTGGTCGCTGTCCGTACAGAAGACTTCATGGCCGATTTCCGCGAGGCACACTGCGGTCGTAAGACCCACATACCCGGCGCCGATGATGGAAACATTCATAATCTAGGTCCCTTCTTCAATGTTCAAGCGAGTTGCGTTGACGATCGTCAGGTTGACGCTGATTAGACCGCTGCGCCCACCGCCGGCTTATTCACGTCGGTCAGGTAGATCAATTCGCCCCGGTTCTTCGCCGACTTCTCCGCGGCTTCCAGCATCTTTACGATCCGCAATCCCGTATGGCCGTCGCTGATCGACGATTTACCCGTGTTGATGCAATCCATGAACTCTTTCAGTTCCACTGTCAGCGCTTCTCCGGGAGGCAAACGCGGCGCGAACATGTCTCCCGATCGATAGCTGACCAGCAATTGGTACACGTTTTCTTTTTGAGAAATGTCCACGCCTTTGTCGTACACCTTGATCTTGTCGTCGGCATCCAGATCGTTCCACACGACCATCTTCTTTTCACCACCGATGAGGGTGGTCCGAATCTTTACCGGCGAGAGCCAATTGACGTTGATGTGCGCAATGATCTTGTTCGGGAAATACACCGTGATGAATGCCACGTCTTCGAGGCCGCTGTTGAAGTGAGCCTGGCCGGTTGCCGAGATCGCTTCGGGGCGCTCCTTGATCAGGAAATCCATGATCGACAGATCGTGCGGCGCCAGGTCCCAGATCACGTTGATGTCGTGTTGGAACAGGCCCAGGTTCACGCGCATCGAGTCGTAGTAGTAAAGCTGGCCGAGCGTCCCGTCCGTAATCAGGCTGTCGATCTTCCGCACCGCTCCCGTGTACAAGAACGTGTGATCGACCATGATCGTGAGTTTCTTCTTCGCGGCTAGTTCGATCAGTTCTTCGGCTTGTGCCGATGTTGCCGTGAACGGCTTTTCCACGAAGACATGCTTCCCGTTCTCGAGCGCCGCCTTCGCCAGTTCATAGTGCGTCCACACCGGCGTGATGATCGCCACCGCGTCGATGGAAGGACACTTGATGGCTTCCATCGGATCTGTGCTTGTGGCGACATCAGCATAGGCGCGTCGAACCCGCTCTACCGACTTCGGGCTCTTATCGCAGACCATATCTACGCGCGAGCCGTCGAGCCCGCGCAAGTTGCGGACGATATTCGGCCCCCAGTAGCCGTACCCTACTACCCCAACTCGGATCATATTTTTTCTCTTAAACTGCAGGCAAGAATGCTGCCTTTGGGAGAGATTAACCTATTGTCGAACATCGCGCCCAGCGGCTCGGGAGCGCCGCAAGTCAGAACTCAGTACGCGCCCTCTCCGCCCATGACTGCCTTGGGCGTCTTCGCCAGGATCTTCAGGTCCATCCAGATCGACCAGGTACGCGCGTATTGCAAGTCGAGGCGGACCATATCGTCGAAATTCGTCTTGCTGCGCCCGTTTACCTGCCACAATCCCGTGATGCCGGGCCGGACTTCAAACACCCGGGTCCGGTGCCACACGTCGTAGCATTCGAATTCGTACGGTAGCGGCGGCCGTGGGCCCACAAGCGACATGTCTCCAAACAACACGTTGAAGAACTGTGGCAGCTCATCGAGGCTCGTACGTCGAATGAACCGGCCGACCGTCGTGACCCGCGGGTCCTTGGTCAACTTGAAAACGGCTCCCGCAGCTCCGGGCTGCTTCTCGCCTTTGCCGGCAATGAACTTGGTGACGAACTCCTTGTGGATGCTCGCGTCATTGTTCACGCGCATCGAACGGAACTTGAGGAAGGTGAACTTCTTCCCGTACTGCCCCACTCGAGTTTGCCGGAATAAGATCGGACCCTTCGACGAGCACTTCACCAGGATCGCCAGCACGACAAAAATCGGTGAGAACAAAAGGATAGCGGCCATGCTGCCCGCGACATCGATGGCGCGTTTCACTGCCAGCGACACGCGCCGATTTTCCGGATGGTCGGTCGTCTGCCCGGGATAAAAGACACTGACGTCAAGCGTCCCCTGGGCTGCCGCTTCCTCCGGGTACAGGTGGCACGTAATGGAGATATCGTTGAGTTCGCTGGGGTCGAGGTCCTTGCTCAGCGCGGTGGTCACCCGGGTCAAGACTGCCTGTACGGCATTGTTGGTCTTTTCCGCGATCTCGGTGAAGATAATGCCGACGGTCGCTTTGTCCTCATACCACCCCGCCATGTCGGTATCTCGGGTCGATACACCCAGAGCGCTTACCACCTTGCCGATAACAGCATCGCCCTTGCGACCGGTATAGTTTCCCGAAAGTAGCAGTAGCAGGAACGGCTTGCCAGAGCGCTCCGACCGCTTCCGCTCCTGGGCGACCGCGAACAGGAAGTTCGATTCCTCGACCAGGTGAGACTCGCGGGTAATCGTCTGCGCGGTGCGCGCACGACGTAGCGGAGCTTGGTCTCTCATCATCACTGGCATAACTGCCATTTCGTTTCTTCCCCTCGCACGTTTTCTCGAACTCTTATCGTCTTTGAGGGGAGCAATTGCCGTACCATAGAGCCCATTATTCGACGTTGCCAACCACGCCGCTCTAGGTACTTAAATATCTTATTTTTCGGTAATTTACAGCGGCCAGACGTTGCTTTCGGTACAAAAGTAACGTGCTTTTCAAACAACGCCAGATTGGAAAGATTGCAAAACTTTGCGGCTCAGCAGAAACCATTTCCACTCCACCTTTGAGCTAGAACGGGACCGCCATGCGCAATCACTTGTAATACTGGTCGTAATACCGTCGCTCCGGAGCGCTGCTTTCATTCACCACTACACCCAGCAGTTTCTTTCGTTCGATCGAGTCCATGACAGACCGCAGGACCTTGGCTGGCGTAACGCCCTGGCGCACGACCAGCACAATGCCCTCCGCGAGGTGACTGAGTACGGAGGAATCCGCCATCGGCGTCAGTGGAGGAGAATCAATCACGACCCAGTGAAACATGGTTGCCAGTTTCGCGATCAGTTCGGCAAATCGCTGTGACTGCAGGATTTCCAGCGGCTGGTCGGGAACGTGGCCCGCGGCCAGGAACCATAGCGGTAGTTCCGGATGTTTCCTGAGTACCCGGTTCAGTGGCATGTCCTCCAGCCACCAATCTGCAATTCCCGGTGTGGCATCAACACCAAATAGCCGGTGCTGTGTGGGACAGCGAAAATCACCATCGACAACGAGCGTCTGGTGGCGCACCTGTTTCGAAAACGTCAAGGCCAGGTTGGCCGACATCAGGCTCTTGCCTTCTCCTTTCATGCTGCTCGTGATCAGCACGCTAGAGAAGTTCTTCTTGTTCCGCAGGTGGCGAAGCCGGGTGGCCAGGACGCGCATTTTCTCGGCGCCGATACTGCGCTCGTCGGTGAGCGAGACGAGCCGGGTTTGCGCCGTAGCTTGAATGGGGAGCGGCGCACACCCTTCCAACTCAATCGGCAGTTCCGCGCCTTCCTGGATCGGCAGTGCTGCATCGGCTGTTACGCCGGCTGGGGCCACGGCAGCTCCGCTCTCCGAGTTCGATTTCTTCAGGGCTTCAAAAATTCGGCTCATCTAGCTCTACTTTCTGGCTATCCTGCGTGATGGGCTACCCCTTAACAACCGTATATGCCGTGACCATCGAAACCGCGAGCAGCAACACGATCGCAATTCCCGCTTGCGCCCAACCGGAGCGGCGGTTGAGGCGGACCTCACCCGGAGTCCAGAGCGAAGGCACCCCTACGATCATCATCGTTGCGCCGACTATCTCTTTCACCTGCCCGTCGGTGTAAATGTGCAGGTCGGAAAATTCAACCAACCCGGCCACTACGATTCCGAGCGCCAGCCCTACACCAAGTCCGGCCAACGCCATTTTCGAGCGGTCAGGAAAATAGGGCCGTGCGGGCACACTCGGCGGATCGATCAGTTTGAATTGTTCTCCCTGCTGCTCGCTTTGCAGGCTCGTTGCCAATCCCGACTGCTGGTATTTCTTCAACAGCTCATCGTAGTTCTTTTGCGACTGGTCATGATCGCGGATGATGCCCGCCAGTTGCTGTTCCCGCATTGGCGTTAGGTTGAGGCGGCCCTGATACTGCCCGATTTGGTTGGTGATGCTCTTGATCTCCGCCTTATCGTTCGCAATCTCGATTTCGTTGGCCTTCAGCTGGCTCTCGATCTGCATCAGGGGCGCCTGTGCTTGCAACTCGCTCGGCGAGGGTTTCTTGGTCGCCGCCTCGGGCTGCGCCAGTTCTTTGTCTATCTTGGCCTTCATTGCCTCGGCCGCTGCGATTTCCCCCTTCAACCGAATCACGTCTGGGTGCTTATCCGTGTACTTGGCCTGCGCTTCGCTCAATTGCTGGTGCAACTGTTCGAGTTGTTTATCGACCGAGGCCGCCGTCACAGGCGTATTCGTCCCCGACGCTTGCCGCGCCGCGGCTCGATATTGCGTTTGCAGCGATTCCAGATACACACGTTGCTGTTCGGCGCGATTCAAAGTGTCGGTCGCACCCTGCAGGCGACCTTGCAATCCACTCAGGATCTGCACATTGCTCTGTAGCTGTTCGGGTAATTCTCCCAGGTATTGACTCTTGAACTCCCGCAGCTTCCGTTCCTGTTCGTCCAAATCTTTTCGCGCGATCTCGAGTTGTCGCTGCAGGAAGTCGGTCGTCTGTTGCGACACGTCTGCGCTGTGTTTCATGCTCGTGTCGATGAACAGCGAAGTAAGCTCTTGCGTCACCTGGTTTGCCAATTGCGGGCTGGAACTGACGTAGCTGAGCCTGAAAGCCGTCAATTGATCCGGACGCGATGTGCGCGATTTCTCGAGATCGATGCTGATATCTTTTCGCAGCTTATCGACAATGGCGTCTTGGTCAGCGACCTTGTTCCCGCTGTACAGATTGAACTTGTCGGCAATGGCAAGCAACCGGGTGCGGCTCATGATCTGCTCAGTCAAGGAATTGATCCGCGCCGATAGATCCAGGGTAACGTTCGGCGTCACATAGTCGGTAGAGACCCGTTGTTGCTCGACCAGGATCAGCGACTCCGACTTATACTTCGGCGGAATGATCCACGAAGCCGCTAGGACTGCGGCCCATCCCAGCACAAACGGGACCATGATCCACCAGCGGCGCCGAATGGCGATACGAATGTAAAGGTCCAGGCCTTGGCCTTGTGTCTCTTGAGGCTGGTCCACTGACTTATCTCCCTAAAGCACGCGAGAACGAATACCGCAGGCCAATGTCCACGCGGTTGTGGTCCGCCAGCAGCTGCGAAAGCACTACCGCGTCCATCTGGTTCTGATGGACATACCAATATCTAGCGTTCACGAACAAGTTGTGCGCGATTTCCCGATCCACCCCGACTCCAGCAGACAAATATCCGAGGCTCGCATTACCCGTCGGCCCGGAGCTATAGCTGGTCAGCGTGTATGTTCCGAAGAACGACGCACTCCACTTCTTTGCCAATTTTTGGGATATGTTGCCGGTGAAATCGGTCACTATGGCTGCACCGCCGATTCCGCCGCTGTCGCTCACGCGGTGAACTGCGCTAAATGAGATTGCGCTTCTGGCAGCGCTCCAACCCACGGTTCCGCCCGCCGACCATGACCATCCGGATGTCAGGGGCAGTATCCCTCCAACGGCGACTTGGTGAGAATCGATGTACTGCGGCCCGGCAAAGACTGAGATGGTGAACTTCGGATTCAACGTCCAATTATCGAAGAGAAGCACTCCGTGGGTCACCGTTCGACCATAAAAACGCGAAGTTACAAGCTGATAGTTGTAGGCTACGCTGACGGACTGGCGAGGCGACAGTTTCTGGTCCACGAATGCCCTGCCACTCGCCGCGTGCGTGTCCCGGTTGCCGATCGCCGACACGATCAAATCATCGTAATAATTCGCAGCATAAGAGCCACTGACACCCAGCGTGGTGTGTGCCGCGACCATATAGGTGAAATCCAATCCCACCTGTTCGGATGTATATAACGTCGGCGGTCCAAAAAGGGCCGGGTTGGTTTGATCGAGGACACCAAATCCGGGCACCAGCTGCGACTGAGTCAGCCGCCCGAATGGATCCGACGTCTTCGTAAACGCATTGCGCAATCGGAGATTGGCATGCTGGGCTAAACGCAGATCGAGAGCGTTGCTCAGCGATTGACCCACCGTGTTGTAGCTGGGCAATTGCAGGCTAGAGGAAAAAGTCGGCGCGTAGTCCGTTTCCAGACTCCAGCGCTTACGTGCCAATCTCCAGGCCAAACTTGGCGAGAAGTTCGATATAGCATCCGTGATCTTATGGTTGTTGTCATTCAATGCGTTGTCGTCGATATGAGTCGACGCGGCGATGGTCGTAATCAGGCTGTTCTTCGATTGGACGCTGTCCCCATAGCTGGCATGCACGGCATCTCCAGCCAGCGGAGCCGACACGCTCGCCTGCGGCCACGCTACTGCTGTTGCCGTGAGGGCGAATGTCAATGCGGATAGGAACTGTTTCTTCATAACTGCCTTCCTACGGGACCACGATCGTGTCGCGCGGCTCCAATGCAACGTTAGTGTTCATCTGGTTACCCTTGATCACTTCGTTGTAATTAAACGGCAGCTTTACCTGTTTTCCGTCGGCCATGATGCGCAGCACGTAGATTTTCTTCGTCTTCGCAAAGTCCCTGAACCCACCCGCTTGTGCCAGAGCGTCCAGTATCGTCGTGGGCCCGGTCAGCGGATACGCGCCCGGCTTGTTCACCTGGCCCATGATGTTGAATTTTTGGCTGTGGAACTCTTGCACGCTCACGGTTACTTCCGGGTTCGCCACATATGCCGTGAGCTGCTTCTTCAGATTGTCCTGAAGTTGCCGCACCGTCAGCCCGGCGGCCTTGATGTCACCAGCCAGCGCGATCGAGATCATCCCATCCGGGCGCACCGGCACTACCTTCGTGAAGTCCGGCTCCTTCCATACAACGATGGAGAGCACATCGTCGGGGCCGATCACATACTCGTCGGTTTTGCTTTTGTCGTCGGCAGTTTGCTTCGCCATCTCCGGCGCCGGCTTCGGTTTGTCCTGGTTCTGTCCGACTGCGAGGCCCGAGAACAACAGTAGTACTGCCGATATTCCGGTAATGAATCTGGCCACGATCGTTTTGTGTCTGTTCATGTAACTTCCCTCTGCTCGCCGGCCTAAACCGGCTCGACGTCATATCCCTCGATCGCGAGCGACACTGACCTCTGGATGGTTGAGATTGAAACCACGAGCTGTCGCTGTCCGCGCGTACCCATCAGGATGCCCTCCATCCCGGCCAGCGCCCCGCTGCGGATACGCACCCGCTGCCCGATTTTCACGAACGGGAGCGGCCGGAGAGCGATGTCATTCACCAGCGCCAACCGCAGGTTCTCGATCTCGTGTTCAGGAATCGGCGTCCCCTGGGCTGTCGGACCGACAAATCTGACCACACCATTCGCACTCAGTACGCTGACCCGCGTCTTCGGTTCTGGTGCGATACGGACGAATGCGTAGCCCGCGAACAGCGGAAAATCCACTTTCTTGACCCGATCGCTCCATTTCCTCGTCTGCGTGATCAACGGCAGAAACACTTCGACGCCGCGCCCCGTCAACTCGTCGGCAACTTTCTTTTCATGACGCGAACGGGTTTGGATCGCGAACCAGTGTGGATGGTCATGCGTCATCACTTTTCCGCTCGCGTCCATCGTCACGATATGGGTACTCACAGCTCCGCCCTCTGAGTCACATTTGTGACCCCGAACCCCGCCTCCGCACCGTACTGCGGGCTAAATTTCCGGCTTCCGCTAGTGCTTGCGGTTGCCGTTTCCATTGGGCGCTTCGTTGCTTGCTTGAACGCCCTTCATCTTGTACATCAGCGCTCGGTAGCTGATATTCAGCGCCCTCGCGGCACGCCGGCGGTTCCAGTCGTTCGCTTGCAGCGTCTTCAGGATCAGTTCCCGCTCGACATCCCGGACAGCAGCGCGCGTGATCTCCTTCAGCGCGACCGGTTGGTCGGGACCAATCTCCGGTGCCTTGAATTTCGCGGCACTGCGACCATTTCCATCTACCGTTCGCGGTTCGAGCTCGGCAAAGATCGCTTCGTCTGTCGCCAGGATCACGTACCGCTTAACGACGTTTTCCAGTTCCCTAATATTGCCTGGCCAGGAATGACGGCACAGGGCGTCCACGAGTCTCTCCGAAAGCGGCTCCGCCCCCGATCGGTACCTTTCGCTGAACGAACGGTAGAAATAGTCCACCAACACCGGCACATCCGCCTTGCGCTCCCGCAGAGGCGGGACGCGCACGTAGATCACGTTCAGCCGATAGAACAGGTCCTGGCGGAATCTTCCGCTTGACACTTCCTCTTCCAGGCTCCGTCCGACGGCGCAGATCACCCGCGCCTCGGCTTCCGCATCACCGTTCCTCTCCTGCCCTTCCTGCAAAAACTCGAGTAAACGCGTCTGTGATGACGCGTTGAGATCGGCGATCTCGTCGAAAAACAGCGTCCCTCCCGCCGCCAGTTGCACCCGCGGACGCTGGCTCTCCCCTGCGGGAGCGCTCCCGTTCCCAAAAATCTCGTGCTCTTGCGTTTCGCCCCGGAGCATGGGGCAACTAACCTTCACGAATGGCCCGGAACGCCATGGCGAGCTCTCATGGATGAAGCGCGCCAGTACGTCCTTCCCGCTGCCGCTTTCGCCTTGCAACAGCACTGGGACGTTCGCCGAAGCCCCCTTGTGCAATGTATTGCGCACAGCGCGCATCACGTCGGAACGCCCAAAAACTACCGCTTCCGGAGGCATCGCCTCGGGCGTGATGGTGAAACGGCTCGTCATTGTGGAAGGGAACGCCATCCCAAAATATTTCTCAGGAGTGAAGCTGTGCTTCCCTGTTGCACCCAACTGGCCAAATTTCACACTACTTTGGTGTCTGATTGTAAGTGGCTGAACCGCTTACCTGATACGGAATTCCGCCCTAACCGGGGTGATTCACTTGGGTCGCATTGTGAAACGTGAGGGCACAGCCTATCACGCAAACTGAGACACTTAGGTGGGAAATGATTTTCCTACAGGGAAAACTTTTTCCCACCTGCTCCCCTCCGGCCGCGCAGTTCTTACCTCTCAACAGCTAAGGCGAATCGCTGTAAGAGCGCGCTACGTGCCGATTTATGGGTTCCGCCCTAGTCTAGAAATACTGCATTCACTCTCATACCTGGCGATTGCAGGTGCGAAGCAAAATTGCACTGTTGCTGGTCGCCGAATTGCAGTAAGCTTCGCAGGAATTCCTTGTTTCAAGCGCTGCAATGAAGGGTCTAACAGGTTTCGCTATGCGCAATCACCGTCTAGCCGTCGTTTTGTTCGTCGCCACTGCTGTATTCGTTTCCTTCACCGCCGGCTGCACTCGCGATCCAAAAGTACGTAAACAGAAGTACATGGATAGTGGTGCCGCCTACATGAAGCAGAACAAATATCGCGAGGCTATCATCGAGTATGCCAACGCAGTAAAGATCGACGGTGGCGATGCCAATGCACATTACGCTCTGGCGCAGGCGTACATGAAGGCGCAAGTGTGGAATGGCGCTTTTGCCGAGTTAATGCGCACGGTCGAGATCCAGCCTGGCCTGCTGGCGGCCGAGCTAGACTTGGGTAATCTCTATCTCGCCGGCCGGAAAACGACGGAAGCACGCCAGAAAGCGCAGTTGGTGCTAGCTAAGGATCCGAAGAACGGCGGCGCTTACGCTCTGCTCGCTAACGTAGAAGCCGCCGAGCAACACAATATTGAAGCTTTGGCCCAGATGCAGAAGGCCGTTGACGCTGACCCGAACAACCCCGGGTTCCAGTTAAACATGGCCCTATTACTGGCCAATAACAAAGATTTCGCGGCTGCCGAAACCAGAGCCAGGAAATCGCTGGAAATCAAGAACGCGCAGGAACCGCATGAGTTCCTGGGCCGTCTCTATGCCCAGCAACAGCGCTGGCCGGATGCGGAACAAGAATTCAAGGCCGCTATCAGCGCCGCACCGGATTCGATGCCGGCGCGCGTCAATCTTGCAAACCTCTATATCTCGCAACAGAAGAACGATGCCGCCGAACAAGTCATGGTGCAGGCCAAGAAGGAATTGGGGAAGGACGCGCAGACCTACGTGATCCTTGCCGACTACTATCTGGGCCGCGGACAGCTTGATAAGGCTTTGGCCGAATTCGCATCCGTTTCGCAGGATCACCCGAAGGACATGGCGATCAAGAAGCGCTATGCCGAAGTGCTTCTCCTGACCAACCATGACGCGGAAGCGCAGAAGCTTACCGACGAAATCCTTAAAGCAAACTCCAAGGACTTGGAAGGTCTGATTTTCAAGTCCTCGTTGCAGCTTAAGCAGGGCAAACCGGGCGACGCCATCCAAGGCCTGCAACTCGCCGTCAAGACCGATGCCACCAATGCCTTTGCCCATTACATGCTGGGCCAGGCTTACCGGGCGAACGGCGAGATCGAGCGCTCACTCCCGGAACTCAAGGAAGCGGTTCGATTGAATCCCCGGCTTATCCTGGCGCAACGCGCGCTCGCCGACATTGCGATTGCAAAGAACGACGCCGACGGCCTGGCCGCCACTGCCGACGCGATGATCCAGAACTATCCTTTTGCACCCGACGGGTATATCAATCGTGCCGCTGTCGAACTCGCTCGGAAGCAGCCGGACAAAGCGGAAGCCGATCTGCAGAAGGCGATCCAAGTCGCTCCACAGCAGCCAAACGCTTACATCCGTCTGGCCTTCCTGAAGACGACGCAAAAGAAAATGCCCGAAGCTGAAAAACTCCTCGAGCAGGCCTTGTCGGTTGCTCCCACGTCTGAGGAGGCGCTCCGCGCCCTGGTAGCTGTCTACGAAAATCAGAAGCAGCCCGACAAGGCGCTCGCCCGCGTGAAGGCGCAGCTTGAGAAGAGTCCCAACACAGCCTCGTTTTACGTGGTCCTCGGCACGCTGCAGGCCCAAGGCAAGGATTACTCAGCCGCGCAAGCCTCGCTGCACAAGGCCATTGACCTTGATAAGAACAACATGGAAGCGTTCGCTGTCCTGGGTCAGGTGCAGGTTGCGTCCGGATCTCTCGACGACGCCGTCAAGAGTTGGGACGCCTGGATGCAGAAGAACCCCAAGGACGTGCGTCCGTACATCATGATCAGCTCGCTGGAGCACTCCCGCAACAATTGGCAAAAAGAACAGCAATTGCTCCAGAAAGCGATCGAGATCCAGCCCGACTCCCCCGTGGTTGCCAATAATCTGGCGTACTTGATGCTCGAGCACGGAGGCAACGTCGATCAAGCTCTTGAGCTGGCTCAAACGGCGCGCCGTAAGGTACCTGATAATCCCAGCATCGCAGACACTTTGGGATATGCGTACTACAAGAAGGGCGTGTACTCGTCCGCCATCGACCTCTTCGAGGAAGCGTCGAGAAAACAGCCGGATAACGCAAACGTCCAATATCACCTTGGGTTCGCCTACGAAAAAGCTAGCAAGAACGCACAGGCCAGGGATCATTTGGAGAAGGGCCTCAAACTGGATCCCAAGTCGCCGGACGCGGAGGCAGCCAAGAGACTTCTTCCGCAACTCGGTCGGGGGTAGACGCCGTTCAACTGTCAGCTCTTTGAGTGCCCGCATCGTAACGGAAGTGGCGCATTACTCCGGGCTGGCGTTCTTAATTCGCGGCGAGACTTGAGGCTCCGGGCTTCAGACGATGCTCTCCTGCCATACTTTGCCCTGATTCGGTCCGTTACGACATGGTGTAGCGGCTCCGTTCTTCCAATCAAACGGTCTAGAACAGGGCGCCCTGCGCAGCGCCTCCCCTCGGGGCTTCCGGAATCAGGGTGCACCTGCTCGTCTTTGAATCACAACAGCGAATCGCTCCCACTCTAACAACGGTCCTGACATACCGCCGTCCAGCCCAGGGCTTCAGGAAAAACAAAACCCCGCTCTGGTCAAGAGCGGGGCGAGAGAGTAGTACGCGCCTTGGGGAAGACGCTGACCCTTTGTTATTTACGACGTCGCAGCAGTCCCGTACCGAACAAGCCTGCTCCCAACAGAAGCATGGACGCTGGCTCGGGCGTCTCCGTTAGCGTTCCTTGCAAGCTAACGGTTCCGTTATTGGTGTCGGTTCCTACTAAATCAACGCCGAAAGCGCCGCCGCCACGGGTCGTTGTGGAGAGAAGACTATAGGTGTAGGTAAACCCGTCCGCTCCCAGAAAACTAATCGACGTTGGCGACCCGAACGAGACGTATCCGTTTGTACCGCCTCCAATGAACACCGTCCCATTCACCGTCGCGCTTCCAAACGACTGTCCGCCGCCTGTCGCAGGAGCGGATTGCGTCAGCGTCAGTACAAAGCTCGACGTTAGCGACGCGCTAGTGGCTGCAGAACCCGACAACGTGAATGTGCCTAAGCTGATCTGCGTAGGATTCGGTGGAAATTGCCCAACCGCGTTTGTCAAGCCGTTATAAGTCAACGTCGCACCGTTGCTGAGCGTAAAGACGTTGCTTCCGCCGTTGAACGACCCCGACGTGCTGTAAGTTGTATCTGCAACGGCCAAGCCTGCCATTAAGATCAGCGTGACCGCAATCAATACCACTCTCTTCATTCCATCCTCCTCAAAAGATTCGGGCTGCATGACTGCCTGGCATCCCGAGTGTCCCCCCTCCTAGTGCAGTCCAAGTTCCACTTCCGTTGTACGACACTTCTAATAGTTTCAATGGGTTACAGCCCTACTAAGTTGCACCTGTGCCTGGAGCGCAAAAGTTTGCAACTGGTAGGCAAGTAACTCCACAACAACAAGGGCAACTTACCGACTTAAGTGGAAGTTGGTTTTGGGGTACTCTGTGTGGGCGCACCCGTAACGGATTGTGTATCCTTCGGCGCATCGGGCTCGGGTTTTCCGCCCGGCGCAGCCACTGCTTGTAGCAACTCGATCAATCGTTTCACGACATTCGCTTCCTGCCCGTCCAGCGGTACCGATGCCGCAAGAGGCGCTCCAGTCACCGTTTTCAGGCGCAGGTCCGCTGCGACTTCTTCGATCACTTCTTCCGACACACTCTTCTCTTGTCGCGCGTAAGCGCCAATCAAGGCGTTCTCCGCGATCGAGTTGATCAGGCGCGGAATCCCTCGTGAATAGTGGAAGACCTTCGCGATCGTCGGCTCGGGGAAGATCTTCCACGAGTTCACTCCCGCCCCTGCGCGCTGGAGCCGGCGAACGATGTAGTCCCGGCACTCGAGCTGGGTAAGCGGCTCGAGATGACACCGGAACGCGACGCGCTGTTTGAGCTGCCGCAGCGATGTCGAATCCAGCTTCTGGTCCAACTCGGGCTGGCCGATCAGCACGATTTGCAGCAACTTTTCGCGCGTCGTCTCCAGGTTCGTCAGCAGCCGGATCTCTTCCAGGACTTCGGGACTCAAATGCTGCGCCTCGTCAACGATAAGCACCGACGTGAGCCCGCGTTTATGGCGGGAAATGAGGAAATCGTTCAGAGTCAGCAGCGCTTCACTCTTTGTTTTCGGAACCGGCAGGTTCAGGTCGCCCAGAATATAGCGGAGAAAATCGTCGGGGGCGAGCAGCGGGTTAAAGATATAAGCAAACGCCACGTGCTCGCGGTCGAGCGCGTCCTGGATGCGCCGGATCAGCAGCGTCTTCCCGGTCCCAACCTCCCCGGTAACGACCACGAACCCCTTTCGCGCGCGGATCCCGTAATAGATCGCCGCCAGAGCCTCATTGTGTTTGGCCGATCCATAATAGAAAAACGGGTCCGGGCTGATCTCGAACGGGCTGCGCGTTAGTCCGAAAAACGTCCTGTACATGCGAGATTACCGGGATTTTTTCATCATACACCGCAATTTGGCTTCCCTTGCGTTGCTACTCTGGCTCCGCTGGTTACCCTTGCCTTGGTTGCAAGAGTGTGACGAGCTTTGACCGTTCGGGTGGATAACACAGACGTTCCACGTAAGTGGTATGTCATTGTTGTTACGGAGTTTATGAGGGAAATCGTGTACACGGGAAGTTGCAAGAGTTTGCGTCCGTCACGAGGAAAAATGGTCGACTCTTATTCCACTTGTTGATTAACAAGGAGTTAAGTCCAAAATTGGGAATAAGCGTCTTGGCATGCCACGTGCGTACAGGAGGGGTGGATATCCACAACAAGACGCATGGGGGGATTAATGAAAAAGAGTCTTCTGGTTCTGACAGTCGCAGCCGTGATGCTCCTGATGAGCTCGGTCGCCATGGCAGACACGTACTACAACATCAACACCGTCAATGCTGGCGTCCAACCGACGAATACCAGCTACGGCTACATCGACATCGTCAGCTACAACAGCACGACCCACACCTACTCCTTTACAGTGAACTCGCCCGAAGGCTACGGCTTCTTCGGTAGCGGCGGTGGCAGCGCGATGTTCGGCTTCAACAGCGGCGCCACGCTCACTTCATCGAACATCAGCTGCACGAGCAATTGCACCGTTGGCACTCAACCTTTCAACCACAACTTTGACGGCTTCGGCAGCTTTGAATATGCAGTGTCGGGCGGCTCCGGCAGCTCGGGCTCCGTCTCGACCTTCTCGTTGACCGTCTCCAGCAGCAGCTTCACCGGCGTTATCGGGACCGATTTCACTACTAACGATAACGGCAACCGCTTTGCCGTGCAGCTTGGCACTACCTGCGGTACCGGCTATGGTGTTGCGAACGGCCCGGGAACCACTTCCGCTCCGACTCCAGGCACCACCGCTAACACGAGCACCTGCGGTACGACTACGACTCCGGAGCCCGCTTCTCTGGGACTCCTCGCTGCCGGTCTGCTCGGCCTCGGTGGTCTTGTTCGCCGCCGCAAGTAGCGACAACAGATCCGTAATCAGTAGACCCCGTAACCAGTAGACTCTTAGGGCTCCGCGAATAACGCGGAGCCCTTCTTGTTGCTACCACCCCTGTCAGGTATCCCCTTCACGGTATCAAACACGCCCTAAAGTGAAATTTGTTGCATTTTGATTTGAACACCATCTCCGTGGGGGTGCGTGTGCAATGCGATTTCACTCACATGAATCCGTTCCTCTTAACTGTCCCGTTATGGGAAATTGGCTAAATAACAGAAAGGTATGGCAGTTGCACTATTCGTAGTGGTTAATCCGTATTTCGGGTCTTTATGACAGGAGAGCACTACATGAGAAGGAGTCTTCTGGTTATTGCGCTCGTCGCAATCGTACTGATGTTACCGACCGGAGCACTTGCCGATTCCTACTATCTGACCATCGGAAATAGCCCGACAAGTGTCCCTCCCGGGACATCTGGAAACTGGGGAACGGTCACCTTGACCAACACTGGCGGCGGAACCGGGAATTCAGGACAAGTTACCGTCTCCATTCAGCTCGCTAATGGCTACGAATTCGCCGGCGGCAACGGTCGCTTTGGTCTCAACTCGGATACGACTTTGACACAAAGTATGTTTGCGATCACGGGCCAAGACGACTCGTTTGCGGTAGTGGCATCCGGGAACAAGAATCAGCTCAATCCGGACCTCACCGGTACGTCTTTCGATGGTCTTGGAAGTTTCAATGTCTCGTTCAGTGGCGGATCGACTCCGTCCGGTACCTATGTGACATTCACCATCACCGGCACCGGGCTTACGACGGCGGACTTCGAAAACCCGAGCAACCAGGGTTTCTTGTTCTCCGCTCACGTATTCGATCCCAACGCTGGCGCCAACGGCAATACGTTGTATGTCGGCAATGGTCCGGCCCCAAGCACTCCGGAACCCGCATCTCTGGCGTTGCTCGGCGCCGGACTTATGGGAATCGGCGGTCTGATCCTTCGTCGTAAATAGAACCCGGCATTCGCAACCGGTGACTCTAGAGGCTCCGCTCCGCGCTTCGCGTGCGGAGCTTTCTTTATTGACCCGCCGGGTCATCGCCCTTCCTTGCAGGTCGTAATACATTTCATCTCAATCCTGCCTGTGGTTACTCCCGGCTCGCAGTCTGCGCGCAACTCACGCATTTCTGCTGCTCTGTCTTTGCTGGGCGCAGGACTAGTCGGCTTGGCTGGTCTCGTCAGGCGCAAGCGCTGACGCGCACATCCTTGAACTCGGCCACGGATCCCGGAACATCCGCGCCTTGACGATGCACATGCCCGGAACTCTGTCTGGATGCGCTCGAACACCGTTCTTTAGCGCCAGTTTGCCCGGCAAAACTGCGTTATAATTTTTGACTGACGCCGGTACCTTCGAGTCGCTCTGGAAGGCAAGCAATCTTGTGCGCGACAAGCAGGTTGCGGCGGGCGTCGCCGTCGGAGCGGGCGAATGAAGATCCTCCTCACTGGTGGCGCAGGTTTCATCGGCTCCAATTTCGTCCACCACATCTTGCGCGAGCATCCGGACTACGACCTCATTATCCTGGATAAGCTCACGTACGCTGGCAATCTCAGGAATATCGAAGGCGCGCTCCAGGATCCGCGCGTTAATTTTATTCGCCAGGACATCTGTGATCCCGCGGTCCTGGATGCCGTCCGCGGCGTCGATGCCGTTGTTCACATGGCTGCCGAAAGCCACGTCGACCGCAGCATTGAGAACGCCGCCGATTTTATTCGGACGAACGTTGAGGGCACGTGGCGCATGCTCGAAGCCTGTCGCCAGGCGAAGGTGTCGCGCTTCGTCCACGTCAGCACCGACGAGGTATATGGCAGTCTCGGAGCGACGGGCAAGTTCACCGAGCAGACGCCGCTCAGTCCGAACAGTCCTTATTCCGCGACCAAAGCGTCGTCGGACCTGCTCGCCCTCGCCTATTTCCACACGCATAAGTTCCCGGCCCTGGTTACCCGGTGCTCCAACAACTACGGCCCGTACCAGTTCCCGGAGAAGCTGATCCCGCTCATGATTGCGCAGGCTTCTGCAGATCAGCCGCTTCCTGTGTACGGAAAAGGTGAGAACATCCGCGACTGGATCCACGTCGAAGACCACTGCCGTGCCATCGACACGGTCTTACACAAGGGACAGGAAGGCGAGGTTTACAACATTGGCGGCAATTCGGAGATGCGCAACATCGACGTGGTGAAGATGATTCTCTCGTTGCTGGGCAAACCCGAATCGCTGATCACGTTCGTGACCGACCGTCCCGGCCACGACCTCCGTTACGCCATCGACAGCAGCAAGATGAAGCAGCAGCTTGGATGGGAGCCGTGCTGGAAATTCTCGGACGGCCTGGCTGCCACCGTCCGTTGGTACCAGGAAAACGCCGCGTGGGTCGAAGAAACACGCAGCGGCGCCTATCGCGACTACTTCGACCGCCACTACCACCGTCGCGACCAGACTTTTTCAGCCAGAGGATAGGCGCTTCATTGCAGATCGAGCCCCAGGACGGCACTTCGCTCAAAACGGTATGGTCGCAACCGTCTCGTTGGAATATCCGCTCTCGACGCTGCTCGCGTCCACGGAAGTGACGACGTAGTAATAAATCTGCCCGCCGACGACCGTTGTATCCGTGTACGCCGTCGATGGATCCACGCTTGTGCTGACGCGTGAGTACGGTCCGCCCGACTGCGCTGCTCGATACACGTAATAGCCGACGATGACGGATGGGCTCGCGACCCAATTCAGCGCAGCCGAATGCTGGACTGCGGGCGCGCTGGCGTTGCTCACGGTCGCTGTTACTCCCGCACTCGTCGTCGTGTTTCCCGCCGCGTCACGTGCTCGGGCGGTGATCACATACCCGGCGCCATTCGACGCAGTTGTAGTGACCCAGTTCACGGAGTAGGGCGGCGCCGTTACTTCCGCTCCGATCGCCGTGCTCCCGACGAAGAACTGCACACCCACGACACCGACGTTGTCGGATGCACTCGCGCTTAGTGTGACCGTCCCGGAAAGTGTTGCTCCGTTTGCGGGACTTGTGACCGACACCGCCGGTGGCATCGTATCCGTCGCCGCCCCTGTCCCGCTCAAGGCCAGCGTACCCAGGGTGCTGCCGTTGGTTCTCACGAATGTGATCGAGCCGCTGATACCTCCGGCAATGGATGGCGTGAATACCACCTGGAACATCGCGCTCTGGCCAGGCGCCAGGCCCATCGGAAGCGTGAGGCCGCTTACTGCGAATGCCGCGCCGCTGATCGATATCGAAGCAATATTCACGTTGCCAATGCCGGTGTTCGAGATCGTCACAGTTTGGGCCAGCGACGTACCGACATTCAGCGTTCCAAACGCGAGGCCTGATGGATTCATTGAAAGCGCACCAACCCTCGCCGAAGCGATTAAGCTGTTGAGCAACACCACACCGATCGCAGCCCACTTTAGTGGGGCTACGCTGACCTTGTATAATTGCATGAGGTTTGACCTTTCCGTGCATTCACACGGTAGGCAAGCTCATCCCACGCAACTACTGAACTCTTTGTCGGATTTGGTACAGGTCGCAATCTGTACTGCGCCTGTACTCCGGTGTTAGAAGTTTTACCTGAATCGGGAGCATCCGCCAGGCTTTATCAACCATCCCCTTCATTGAGCGCGTTTTATCTTTGAAATCGCAACTCCAGCGCATGCCAGCGACGTCTCGCATCGGCGTGTGTCTACTAGCTCCACATCCTGCTGCCCTCCGTGAAATGCGCCGTGCTGTGCCCAGTGGCAAGTACGATGTTCGCGTTCGCGGGCTGTCCTTGGCTGCAGGGCTCGAACCAGACATTCCAGCCGCGGATGTCTACGTCGTCGATATCGAGGGCCCGCTGCCGCAGATTACCTCCACTCTCGCCGACATGATCCGGCTCCACCCATCGGCTATGTTCATCGCTGTCGCAGCGGTGTTCAATGAAGCGAACACGTTTCCCATGCTCCGCCTCGGTATCAAAGGCATCGTCGAGCATGCCGCGTTAGAGCGACAACTGGTTGCGGCGATCGATACTGTTGCGGCAGGCGGTTATTGGGTACCGCGCATCATCCTTTCTGATTTCGTCTCGTCGATCCTGAAAACGGCTCAGCCCCGCATCCAGCGTTCCTCTGTCGCACTCAGCCGGCGCGAGCAGGAAGTGTTGGACGGTCTACTCAATAACGATGCGAATAAGGAGATTGCGAACCGGCTTGGGATTTCCGAGCGTACGGTGAAATTCCACGTCTCGAACATCCTGCGCAAGTTTCGTGTCGGCCGGCGCGCAGATCTGATCCTCCTCGGTGTGCAAAGCACCACCGAGTCCAAGGCTGCAGTCTGATTCGGAAGGGCCGAACCTACGCGGACGCGCGGCTCGAAAAAACCAGGAGCTTGTATCCGATGAAATTGAACACGAAACTACACGCGGTTCCGACCAGTGCTGCTATTGTCGGCCAGTAATTGGCCAGGTTGGCCGGCGGATGCATGACCGACGCCACATACGACGCGCTCGCGATATTCACCACTGATGCCACTATGCTGATGAGGAGAAACTGCGCACCTTGCGTTGCCGTCGTCCGCTCACCCGATTCCCCGGCAAACGTCCATCGCGAATTCATGAAAAAGCTGTTGAGCAGCGCGGCGCCAAAGGAAATGGTCTTGAACGCGGTGAACAGCGGACCCGAGTGGCCTGTTCCGGTGACAAAGATGAGCACGTTCAGGACGACGATATCGATCAACGTGTTGACGATCCCGACGATGCAGAACCGCGTCGCTTGACGCGCTAACACTCTTGTCATCTGTTGTCCCAAATGGCGGTAGGCCGAGGAAAGCAGGGGGGGGTTAGAGCACCTCTCCTGAAAGGCGCGCTTTCCCCTTCCGTGTCCTGTACGATGCCCGAATCCTCTTGCGCTGTCAAGGAACGCGTGTCACCCGCGTGCCTACTGCAGGTGGCCCATCCTGGCTGCTTTTGCTAGGGTGGGGCCCCCTAAGCTCTTATGCCGCCCTTTTTCCCCTTCGCGAACCCCTCGACGGCATCCTCTCCTGCCCTTCTTCCTCTTCGCCCATTCCCATCCGCTCCGGCTTCAGTTTCTTGCTGAACGCCGACATCTTCTTTAATGTCGCCTCTTCTTCCTTCAGGTTCTGCGACAGGAGCTGTGCCGCCTTCTTGTGTCCCATCATTTGCGCCAGTCGCACGAGCCCCTCATACGACGTGATCTCATACCGCTCCACTTTTTCGGCGGCGCTGGCGTTGAAGATGTCCAGCAGATCCGGCGAGGGACTTTCATCGTTCTTGAAATTATCGTGCTCTTCGATCAGGCCGCGGATACCCGCGCACTCCGCCTCTTCCGCCTCTTCGCCAAGCGATTCGAACGCCTGCTCCAGCCGCTGCACCTGTTTTTCGGTCTGCGCCTGGTGCGCCTCGAATGCCTTCTTCAATTGCGGATTCGTGCTTTCCTCCGCCTGCTTTCCCAACGCCTCAACCAACTGGTTCTCGGCATCGAGCATGTCCTGCATCTCGTGGATAAACAACTCGTGAGCGGTCTCCATTTTGCTCCTCCCGCCAAAATTGGATGCAGCCTGCCTCGGACATGTGGTGCTACTCGCGAAGCCACGGCGTGCCGGCGCTCTCGCCTGATATATTTTCCCCGTCCGCGAGATGGCAAACTTCTACAACCGATTCGTCGATACCGTCGAGCGCTGGCCCGATCATGTTGCGGTGGAGATGCAGCGCCAGTCCGGCGCCCTCGAGCGCTACACCTATGCCGAGCTGCGCCAGATGGCCGCCTCCATTGCGCGCTGGTTGAGCGAATCCGGTTTTGCGTCCGGCAGCCGGTGCGCCATCCTCGCCGCTAACGGCCCGCGTTGGGTCGCCTGCTACCTGGGCACCATCGCCGCCGGCATGACTGCGGTACCTTTCGACACGGCGTTTAGTGCCTCTCAGGTTTCCAAGCTCCTCGATAACAGCGAATCCTCCCTGCTGTTTGCCGACGGACGCCACCTCGAAACCGCCATCGCCGCCATCGGTGATCGCAAGATCCGGCTGATCCTGATAGACAATCCAGGCTCCTCAATCGGCAATCGGCAATCGACAATCGGCAATGCAGTTCGGCTCGACGATATCCTTGCCTCCAGCCCTGGCGCGTTCCGCCCGGTGGAAGCTGCGCCCGACAACGTTGCCGCCATCCTGTACACATCAGGGACGACTAGCGACCCCAAGGGCGTGATGCTCACTCACGCCAATTTCGCCGCCGAATCCGAAGGCGTCTTCCGCCTGATCCACGTCAGCTCAACCGACGCGCTGCTCGGCGTCCTTCCCCTTTTTCACGCGCTCGCGCAGATGGCCAATCTACTTCTGCCCGTTGCCGCCGGCGCGCGTGTGGTCTTCCTGGAATCGCTGAACACCCAGGAACTCCTACGCGCCCTGCGCGAACGCGACATCACGATCTTCGCCTGCGTCCCGCAGTTCTTCTACCTCATCCACGAGCGCATCGCGAAAGAAGCCGGCGCCCACGGCCGTCTCGCTCAAAGCGTATTCCGCTGGCTGCTGAAATTCGGCGCCTTGTCACGCATCGTCGGGTTGAACCTGGGCAAGCTTGTCTTCAAACGCGTCCACGAGATGCTCGGCCCCAAGATGCGCTACCTCGTCTCCGGCGGTTCCAAGCTCGACGCGGCGGTCGCCCGCGATTTCCACGCCATGGGCTTTGATTTGATTCAGGGCTACGGCCTCACCGAGACCGCCGGCGCCGCCATCGCCACGCCGCCCAACGACAACGTTCTCGGTTCCATCGGCAAGCCGCTCCACGTTGCCGAGGTGAAGCTCCGCGATCCCAAGCCCACCGAGGACGGCGTCGGTCCCGCGGTCGGTGAGATCCTCATCCGCGGTCCCTTGGTGATGAAGGGCTACTACAACCGCCCGGACGCGACCGCCGAAGTGATCGATGGCGAAGGCTGGCTGCACACCGGCGATTTGGCCTCCCTCGATTCTCGCGGCCACATCTTTATTACCGGGCGTGAAAAGGAGATCATCGTCCTCAGCTCCGGCAAGAACATTTATCCGGAAGAGATTGAAGCGCATTACTTAAAGTCTCCCTTTATCAAGGAGCTCTGCGTCCTCGGAATCGAGTCGCGGCCCGATGAACCGTTCGCCGAGCGCCTGCACGCCGCCGTGGTTCCGAACTTCGAGGTCCTGCGCGAGCGCAAGATCGTCAACGCCCGCGAGATCATCCGCTTCGACATCGAGACGCTCTCTCAAAGCCTCCCCGCTACCAAGCGCCTGCTCTCCTTCGACATCTGGCAGCAGGACCTCCCGCGCACGACCACGCGAAAGATCAAGCGCTTCGAAGTGGAGAAGATTGTCCGTGAGCGCCAGGCGTCGCGCGAGGTCGAGGGCGAGGAGGTCGGCCGCACTCTCACCGACGACGACCGCCGGTGGCTCGCCGAGCCCGACGTCGCCAAAGCAATTTCCGTCCTCCAGGAGCATCTCAAGGAACTGAGCCGCCCGATCCACCCGCACGACAATCTTGAACTCGATTTGGGCCTCGATTCCATGGAGCGCGTCGAACTTCTGGTCGCGGTCGAACAGGCCATCGGCGTGTCGGTTCCCGACGATGTCGTCAGCCAGGTCTACACCGTCCGCGAGTTGATCGATGCCATACGCAATTCCCAATCGCGCTCTTCACAAGCGACAATCGTCAATCGACAATCGTCAATGCCTTGGGGTTCCGTCCTCAACACCGATCCCGACGACCCCGACGTCCTCAGCGTCGCACGCCCTCATCCCATCGCCGAGCACTGGTGGTATCTCTTCGGCCGCATGGTCCAGATCTTCGCCCGTGACGCATTCTCGCTGAAGATCATTGGACTGGAGAAACTCCCGCGACAGGGCGCCTACATCATCTGTCCCAATCACCAGAGCTTCCTCGATCCGGTGATGCTCGTCGCGTCACTTCCTTACGATGTCCTCCGCAACGTCTTTTATGTGGGTACCAGCGAGATTTTCGGCAGCGGCATCCTTCGCCACCTCGCCCGATCTCTCAAGCTCATCCCCGTCGATCCTGATGCGAATCTCGTTCCTGCCATGCGCGCTGGCGCTTTCGGCCTGCGCCACGGCAAGATCCTCGTCCTCTATCCCGAGGGCGAGCGCAGCATCGATGGTTCACCCAAGGTCTTCAAGAAGGGCGCGGCTATTCTCGCGACGCATCTGCGCGTGCCGATCGTTCCCGTGGCTATGGAAGGTTTTTTCGAAGCCTGGCCGCGAGGCAAGGGCTTCCAGAAGTTCACCCGCCTGACGATTGAATTCGGCGATCCCATACCGCCACCGCAGCATGCCACCAACCCCGAGGCAGCCTATGACGACCTCAACTCCGAACTGAAGGGCCGCGTCATGGATATGTGGATCCAACTCCATCACGGACGCCGCTCCTCCGCCGACGCCGCCCCCAGTATCTCGTCGTTGGCGCCGTAGCAACGCTGCCCGACGCTGGATGAATTGGTAGGTATGTTGGAGCATAATGCGGCTGAGGCAGTGGCATGAAGCTGACAGAGGCACGCACGTGGCTGCTTGTTCTGGCTGTTTTGTTCTTCCCCATCATCTTTCACCCTTGGTGGATGGCGGTTTTCAGCATTGCTGCATTTTGCCTTATCGTGTGGCTGCTGTCTCCTACATCCCCAAAATCAAACTGACCCAGTACCCGCCGCCCACCACACTTGGCCTCAACTCCGCTCCTGTAGTACACTTCGCGACCAACACTTCGTTCATTCGGTCTGCGCACTCATACGGGCTCCGAAACTCCCGTAGCACTTGTAACCTTCACAACCGGGCCCCGCGCTACTTCACGGAGCAAGACGATGAAAATCAGATTGCTGTTCGCCGTTGTTCTTTCCCTCGCTGGTTCACTCGCCGCACAGACATTTCGGGGAACGATCCTCGGTACGGTGACCGACCAATCCGGCGCCGTCGTGGCAGGAGCAAAAGTCACCGCTCATAACACCGCCACCGGCATCGACCGCACTACCCAGACCTCCGCCGACGGCAGCTATACCATTCCCGAGCTTCCCATCGGCTCCTATGATGTGACGATTTCGCAAAGCGGATTCCAGACGTGGGCGACCCATAGTGTCGACGTCAATGTCGCCACCGAACGCCGTGTCGACGCTCAGTTGCGCACCGGCGACGTCAGCCAGGAGGTGGAGGTCGCCGCGAGCAGCCTTCCCCAGGTCGAGACCACGACCGACACCCTGGGTGGTACTTTCATGGCCAACCAGATCTCCGACATTCCCGTGAACGGCCGCGACTACCAGAAGCTCATCTACCTCACCCCTGGTATCGCCGGCTCTCCCGACCAGATCACCGATTCCCCGGGATCATTCGGCATTTTTTCCATGAACGGCGCGCGTGGGCGCTCCAACAACTTCCTGCTCGACGGCACCGATATGAACGACGGTTACCGCAACGATCCAGCCATCAACGAGGCTGGCGTCTTCGGCACACCGGCCACGATCCTGCCCGTCGACGCGGTCGCTGAGTTGCGCGTGCTCTCGAATTTTGAGGCGGAATACGGCCGCAATGCCGGAGCCGTCGTCAACATCGTCACTAAGAGCGGCACCAATCAATTGCATGGTTCCGCCATCGAGTACTTCCGCAACGATGCGCTCGACGCCCGTAATTTTTTCAATCTCAAGAGCCAGCGCAAGGCCGGTTTCCATAACAACCAGTACGGCGGGTCCTTAGGCGGTCCGATCGTCAAGAACAAGACCTTCTTCTTTCTCAACTACGAAGGCCAGCGCGAGCGTGTAGGCGTCGTGACGCTCGGTTGCGTCCCCGATCCCGCCCAGATTGCCGCCGATGGCGGCGCGGCCAACCCCGTCATCGCCAAATTGCTGGCCCGCAATCCATGGCCAAAGCCAAATATCCCTGGCACCTTTGGCGCCGCTTCCGCGCCCGGAACCGGAGAGGACCTCGGATGCCCTAACGGCCCGAATACTTCGGTCATCTCTCCCTCCCACAATCGCGTGGACAGCCTCATCGCCAAGATCGATCACAACTTCAACCCCTCGAACATCCTGACCGGCCGCTACTATTTCGGCGACAGCGATCAATCCTTCCCGCTCGCCCTGACCGCCGGCGGCGGACAACTACCAGGCTTCAACACTTTCACTCCCACCCGCGTTCAACTGGTCTCGATCTCTTACGTGCGCGTCATCTCTCCAACGAAAGTTAATGAGTTTCGCTTCGGCTGGAACCGTTTTGCCGAAGACTTCCTCGCTGAGGATCGCCACTTCAAACCGAGTTCGATCGGCCTGAACGTCGGCACGGGTGTCGCGGACCAGGGAGTACCCATCATTCTCATCAACAGCGGAAAATTTTCGCAGGTGGGCGCCAACCAGGGCGATCCGCGCGGTCGCATCGACACCAACTATCACATCCTCGACAACTTCTCCTGGAAGATGACGAAGCACGACATCAAGTTCGGCGCTGAATTCCGCCGCACTACCATCTTTCAGTATTTCGACCGCTACAGTCGTGGCCGCCTGAAATTCAACAGCCTCTCCGACTTCCTCGCCGGCAATGTCTCCGGCGGATTCCAATACCTCGGCGATACGCGCCGCAACACCCACGAGAACAGCTTCGGCCTCTTCTTCCAGGACAGTTGGCACCTGAGTCCGCGCTTCATGCTGAATTACGGCCTGCGCTGGGATTACTTCGGCGTCATCGGTGAGAACAATAACCTGCTCAGCAACATTACTTCGCTCGACCCCGTTGCCGGCACCTTCACGCTCACGCAAGTCGGCGGCGCCGGACTCAAGCGCCTCTATCAACCCGACTACAAGAACGTCGCGCCGCGCCTCAGCATCGACTGGGACGTCACCGGCAAGGGACGCACCGTCGTGCGCGCCGGCTTCGGATTGTTCTTCGACGCCGTCTCCCAGGACTTCGTCCTCGGACACCTTCCTTACCCGCCATTCTTCGATCCGGGCCCGGCTTATAACCCGATCGGACCCAAGCCGATCTTCTCGGCCGGCGTCACCGGAAGCATCGTTTCCGGCGCGCCCGTTTACGGCCCCACGAACGCTTGCAATTTCGAGTGCGACACTTTCTCCTTCGACCGCCATATCCGCACACCGTATATGGAGAACTACAACATCAATATCCAGCAGCAGATCACCGAGAACGTGGTTGTGCAGGTCGGATACGTCGGTTCCCAGGGACACCGGCTTTACCGGTTTATCGATCTCAACCAGCCCGGCCAGGCCGCCATCACCGCTGCCGATATCGCCAACGGCGTCAGCAGCTACGGCGTGCCCCGTCCTTTCGGCAACAACACCTATGGCGCGTTTTACATGCTCCACCAGGTCTCGACCGGCAAGTCGAATTACAACTCGCTGCAGGCCAGTCTTCGCGTTAACGCCTGGCACGGCGTGACTTCGATCCTCAACTATTCATGGGCGCGCTCGTTCGACAACTCCAGCGACGGCGAGGACTTCGAACCCAACGCCGCCCAGCCCAACGACAGCACTCGCGCGAACCTCGAGTACGGCCCCTCGAACTTCGACGTCCCCCAGCGCTTCACCTGGATCTTCGGCTACAAGTTCCCCAAGTCCGGCGCCTCGCGTTTGCGGAACGGATGGGGCTTCGACAGCACGCTCACTCTCCAGAGCGGCCAGCCGTTCCAGCTCAATTACAACTTTGAAGATGATTTCAGCGGCAGCGGCGAAGGCTTCGACCGGCCCGACGTCGTCGGCCCCATCGTCTATCACAAGGGCAATCCCTTTAACTTCATCGACCTGAGCGCATTCGCGATTCCCTGCACCGTCAATGTCGCCGCCGCGTCGGGTACCGCCTCCGATTGCGTCGCCGGAACTCGCCACTTCGGAAACATGCGCCGCGACTCGCTCCGCGGACCAGACTTCAGGCAATGGGATGCGGCCATCTTCAAGGACACCGCCGTCACCGAGCACCTGAATATGCAGTTACGCGCCGAGTTCTTCAACGTGCTCAATCATCCGAACTTCGCCAACCCATTCCTGCCGGCGTTCATCGCTGACCCTGGCACGAACGGATTCGCCATCAAGGGCAATCGCGAAGTCGGAACGGGCGGCTATCCGATCTCCGCCACCGGCGACGTCGGCGTCGGAAACCCGTTCCTCGGCGGCGGCGGTCCTCGCGGCATCCAACTCGCCGTGAAATTTACGTTCTGACATTCTCTGGGTGCCCCACCCTGGCTGCCTTTGCCAGGGTGGGGGTGTTTTCCTTTGTGTTCCTTCGTGTCCTCTGTGGTGATGTTTTTATTCGCTTCGCAATGCCACCATCGGATCCACCTTCGCCGCTCGTCGCGCCAGCATGAACGCCGCCAACAACGCCGCGGCCGCCAACAACGCCGACGCTCCCGCCAGCGTCGCGACATCGTGCGCACCAAGGCCGAACAGCAGCTTCTGCAACGCTCGTGTCGCGATCATGGAGATCGCCAGTCCCGCTCCCACTCCTATCACCACGATCGCCGCCACCTCTCCCATCACCAACCTCACGATCGACGCCACTCTTGCCCCAAGCGCCATCCGGATTCCGAACTCCGCCTTCCGCAGCGTCACCCGATAGCTCACCGTACCGAACAGCCCGATCGTCGCCAGCACTACTGCCGCCACCCCGAAGAATGCCGAAAGCACCGCCAGCAGCCGTTCCTGGACGAGTGTGTCGTCCACCTGCTTGGCCAGGGTGGTGAACTCCAATGGGATTTCGCGGCTCACGCCCGCCATTGCGGCCACCACGGCGCTTCTCAAGCTTGTCGGGCTGACGGCGCTGCGGATCTCGTAAGTGTCGCCGTATTCCGGTCCAGTGATCTGCGGCAGGGGGAAAAACACCGTCTCCGGCATTTCTTCGCGCAGCGACATGTACTTCGCATTCCCCACGACTCCCACCACTTCGATCGGTGGCCCCGGCTCACTGTTCGCCTTGTCAACGCGGAGGACGTGGCCGATCGGATTCATTCCGGGAAAGAACTTGCGCGCAAATGCCTGGTTGACGATTGCGACCTTGGCGGCTGTCTTGTTGTCGGCCGGTGTGAAGTCGCGCCCGGCGAACAAGGGCATGCGTAGCGTGGCGAAGTACCCCGGCGTGATGAAGTTCATCAGCGATAAAGCGTCGTCGCCCTTTGGTGGATTCGCCGTGTCAGCGTGCACAATGTTGTTCCAGCCGCCACCTTCGAGCGGCGTCATCACCGAGCGGCCGACAGCAACCACTCCGGGAAGCGCGCTCAACCGCGATTGGATCAGGTCGTAAGTCGCCAGGTGTTGTTCGGGCTTGATCGTGGTGGACCTCAGGTCCGCGCTGACCAGCAGCACATTCTGGCGGTCGAATCCAGGGTCGAGCCAGATCAGCTTCGCGAAGCTGCGCAGGAAGAGTCCCGCCGTGACCAGCAACACCAGCGAAAGCGCTATCTGCGTTGCCACAATCCACTTGCGCACCGGGCTGCGATGCTCGTTGTGCGCAGACGGGCTGCCACGCATCGCTCTGGTCAGCGGGACTCGCGTCGAGTGAAATGCCGGCAGGATGCCGAACAGTACTCCCGTCAGAAGCGCCGTCGTTGCCGTGAATGTCAGGACTCGCCAGTCCGGAGAAAGGTCGAGGAACACTGGGTTTTTTCTCGTTGAAAGATATGCCACCAGCAACGCCGTGGCCCACTGTGCCAGCACCGCGCCGGCGGCTGCTCCCGCAATCGATAGCACCACGCAGTGCATCAGCAGTTGCCGCACCAGTCGCATGCGAGTGGCTCCCAGGGCGAGCCGCACGGCCATCTCTCGGGTTTGCGCCGCGGCGCGTGCGAGCATCAAGGCAGCAACGTTAGCGCACGCAATCAGTAGCACGATGCCGACCACAGCCATGAGGATCTTCAGCGGTTGCTGGAACTGTTGCCGGAGATAGGAAATACCGCTGCCGGCGGGAACGGCGGTGAGCGTCCTACTGAGAAAACCTTTCTGGCTATCCGCGCCCCAGTCCTGAGGTAAGGCGCCGGCAAATACTTGCGGGGAAACGGCCGCCAGCCGTCCATTCAACTGCTGCGGCGAGATGCCCGGCTTGATACGCCCCACCACCGCCAGCCACCACCACGAGCGCTGGTCCAGGCGCGATCGTTCTCCGTCGAGCAAAGCGGTGGCGCAGTTCGGGGCCGCCACGTCGAAATTGTTGCCGACGTCTAATCCATAGAACCCCGGCGGTGCCACCCCGATCACCTCGAACGGGTGCGCATCCAGGGAGAGCGTGCTGCCGACTGCACTCGCTGTACCACCATAATGTTGCTGCCAAAATGCGTAGCTCAGTACCGCCACGCTCGGGCAACCCCGACGGTCGTCCGCAGGACTGATCAGGCGTCCAGCGGCCGGACGCACCTCCAGCGTCTCAAAGAAATTGCCGCTGACCCATATCCCCAGCGCTGGCCGTATCGCTCCGCCCTGACCCAGGTTGAAGGTATAGCTCCCCCAGGCAGCCGTACCCGAGAACACTTCCTGCCGGTCACGCACCTGCTCCCACAGCGGGTTGGTGAAACCATCTTGCGCAGCAGTCCTGCCCGGAGTTTTGATCTTCACCTGGTACAGTTCCTCGGGGCGATGGACCGGAACCAGCCGCAGCATGAGCGCGTTCACCAGGGTGAAGATGGCGGTGTTTGCTCCAATGCCTAATGCTAGCGTGGTGATGGCCACCGCGGTGAACCCCGGACTCTTGCGCAGCACCCGCAGCGTGTAGCGCAGGTCACCGCGGAACTCGTCCCACATCCGCAATCCGAGCGACGCCCGGCACTCCTCCTTCTGCGTCTCCACCGTTCCGAACTCCATTCGCGCCTTCCGCCGTGCCTCCTCACGCGTCACTCCCTGCCGGACCAGGTCCTCCGCGTACGCTTCGATGTGGAAGCGGATCTCATCCTGCATCTCGCACTCTACGCGCTCCCGTTTCGAGATTGATCTCCACCGCGATTTCACTCTTGCCGCTATACTCATTGGTCTACCCCACCTGATCGTTTCTCGCGCGGGAGTTCCGCTTACCTGGGTTTTCTCCTTTGTGTTCCTTCGTGTCCTTTGTGGTGAGTCCTCGCTCAAGGCCTCACACCTCACCGCGCGCAGTATTCAGGATTCCCGCGATTACGTCAGCCATCTCGTTCCACTTGTTCGTCTCCGCCTCCAGCCTCCGCTTCCCCACTGCCGTCAACCGGTAGTACTTCGCCTTCCGCTTGTTCTCCGATTCGCCCCACTCGCTTGTGATCCAGCCGTTGTGCTCCAGCCGGTACAGCGCCGGATAAAGCGATCCCTGCTCGATCCTCAGCCGCTCTTTCGATATCTGCTGGATTCGCAGCAGCACCCCGTACCCGTGCAGCGGCCCCAGCGACACCGCTTTCAGGATCAGCATGTCCAGCGTCCCTTGCAGCAGTTCCAGTTGTTCCCCCATGCCACTCTCCTAGACAATCTAGGACTCTACCGCCAGCTCTCCTAGACTGTCAAGGAGAGAAAACGTAATCGCGAAAACCATCGCAAAGACCGTCAGCGGTCAGGTTTTCCTTTGTGCCCCTTCGTGTCTCTGTGGTGAATCGCCCGAATTCGTCTTGTCACGCTGCTCCGTGACCCACATCACATACAGCGCCGATGGTGTGCCCTATCCTGATCTTGTGCCCTGGTGGTGCAGGGTGTGGTGTCGGTCGCACCCCGATGTTTACTCTTTGACAACATTGGCGCTCAAAACGCGCGCGCTTGGGTCCGTCTGTGGGATTTTGCGATTTTCCGGCGTTTGTTGTGGGACTGCTGGGAAAAGGGGGTGGGGGCTTCTCCCAGGTATCCTCAAGTTACTTGGAGTCATCTTGTTGATTCCACTAGGAACGAGGGGAGGGGGTCTGATACCTGGAAGTTACTCAGAAGTAAACATGCAGCGATTGTGCTCACCTCACCGCAGACTGCTTTGGTTCCGCTACGGAACTCTTCTTCTCAAACCCCAAACACCGTGATAGATTTCGGCGTTCCTCCTCCGGGAAAATTCCAACGATGTATATCGCGTAGCGAGGGTCTGCGTTGAGGAACCGGTTTCTTGTCTCGCTGTTGTTCATCGTCTCGCTTTCGGCTTCGGCGAAAGAACAACCGTTAGCCGCCATCCTGGTATTCGACGGACCCTCCGGTCCCGCTTACGTCCAGGTGACGGACTTCACCATCAACGGCAAGCACGAGCTCTACACTTGCTCCGGACAGTCGCTCAGCGGCAACGACTACAAGCACCAGGGCAAGATGCTCCTGGCCTCAGGCATGGTCCTGACGCGCGCCGCCGACGGCTCCCTGTCTCTCGCTGGCGATCCACCTATTTGCGTCCTTCCTGGAAACCTGAAGGTCGAAGGCGGACGAACGTACCAGGTGAAGGATCTGGTCGACCTCGCCATACTCTCCGGCTCCATGACGCCTTCGTCCAACGCCGGAGCGCAGACGCCCTCGACCATCCTTCCCGGCATGCAGATCTATGTGCTCGCCACGCCCGACGCGGAGCTTGCCGAATTCCTCCGCGCCTCGCGGGCCAACACCATCCCTATCTGGTCCGACTACCTGAAGCTCTACGCCGGTTCACCCCATGGCGGACAAGCGCGCTCCGCGCTGACAGCGTTGATCATCGGCGAAGGCGAACGCTACATTGCCGAATATCGCAAGGCGGCGCCCAAGCAGGCATCGGACTTCGAAAAGCTGCGCAAGGCGCGGCTCGCCGCCGAAGACGCGAATCGAGTCCTCCCTGCCAACGCCGGTTCGGAAAAGCTGAAGCTCGCCGTCACATCGGAACTCGAAAAAGAACTCGCATTAGGTCATGACGAGCTCAACGCGTATCTCACGGCCGTTAACGACAAGAAGCCCGGATACGATCATTTCGCTAAGGCGCAGGCGCACCTGCAAAATGTCGTCAGTGCTGACTCGGCGTATCCTCCCGCCGACAAGGTCAAGGGCGAGTTGCTGACCCAATCGGAACTGCTCGCCAACACCATCGCCGCCGCCGAGGCGCAGGTTGCCGCCAACAAGCTCGATCAGGCTTACGGCATCATTGCGCGCTTCAAGGGCTTCGCCCCCGAGATCCCGCGCGTCGCCGCTGTCATCGATGTTGCGTTCAGGGCGCGTCGCGACCGTGGCGCGCGTGCCGCGCAAGACGGCGACTACGAGCGCGCGATCGTCGAGTACAAGAAGGCGCTCGAATACAACAGCGATCCCGCGGTCGCGGAGCAGCTCAAATCTGCCGAGCAGCAGTTGCAGCAGCTCCAGGACACCGACTCCTTGCAGAAAGCGGTGACGGACGCAGAGGCGCTCGCCAAGGCAAATCAGTACATCGAAGCGTACCAGTCACTCGAAGCCCTCCCGCAGCGCCAGCGCGCCACCATTGCCGACGAGCTGGAAAAGCTGAAGAAGCCTTATTTCGATGACCTCACTCGCCGCGCCACTGCCCTGCTGCGCGTCCACCTGCCCATCCGCGGCCGCGCCGACGAGAACGCCGTTCGCGAAGCCCTCGATTACCTGGACCGCGCCGCCAAGGTCGTGGACGACGATCCCGTAAAGATCAAGCGCGACATGGTGAGCGACAAGATCACTGAGTACTACATGAAGGAAGCGTCGCGCGTGCTTCAGAAGCCGCGCGGTTCCGGCCTCGGCCTCGGCTGGCTCTTGTTGAAGGAAGGCGAACGCTTCAAACCTGACAACGACGACCTGCGCAACCAGCTCACAAAATATTCGCCCGACTACGATACGCATTCGAAGCTCTCGGTCGCCATCCGCTTCCGCGACCAGACCTCCCGCCGCGACAATCCCGGCTTCGCCGACCAGCTCGCCGATACGCTCGCTTCCGGTGTCGAGTCATCAGGCCTTCCCGGCGTCAAGGCAGTCGTCCTGCGGCGCCTTAGCGAGACCGAATCGGACACGCCGTCGTCGGCTTCACTGGCGAATTACGTCGTCCTTGGCAACATCGTGAACCACCAGGTCGAAAAGAAGATCGACTCCGAACCCCTGACCTCGCACTACCGCGCCGGCCATCGTGAGGTGAAAAACCCGGCGTGGGTCGATGCGAAGCGGCAGGTAGACGCGCTGCAATCCGAGCTCGACACGGAAAAGATCGCCGCCGCGAATGCCGCTAATTCCAAGCAGAAAGCCAGGTCAGCGGAACTCGTCGGCGCGATGGAAAAAACGACCCGGGACCTGAACGAGGCGCGCAAGAAGCTGGACGAGCTGCCCGAAACGACCGTCCAGGACATCATCGAGCCTTACAACTACATCCGGCGTAATGTGCAGTTGGTCGCGACGGTGGAAGTCTCGTTCCGTCTCACCGATCCTTTTGCACAGACTCCCGGGCCCGTCGATACGGTCAAGAGCGAACTGCCGAAGTCGTTCGTCGTTCTCGAAAACGTAAAACCCGAGGACGTCGACGGTATCGTCGGCGCCGCGACCATGCCCGACGAAAGCGCGCTGCTGGCCCAAGCCGAAGCCCGGGCGCAGAAGGACCTCGTCAAGAAAATCGTGGATCAATTGACGCTGCTTCCCAACAAAGTGCTGGAAGAAGCGCGCGCCGCGCTCTCCCGTGGCGACCAGGAAGGCGCTGCGGAGAAGTACGTTCTCTATCTCAACGCGACGACTGCCAAAGCCAGCCAGGAGCGTGGAGAGGCGCAGCAGTTCCTGCGCAATCAGTTCAACATCAGCACGTCGATCGTTCAGTAGGTCAGCGCTTCAGGCCGAGCGCCGATTTTGCCCGCCGTAATCCGTCCTGTGCCGATTGGTTTG
This sequence comes from uncultured Terriglobales bacterium, assembly GCA_964559835.1. GTDB lineage: Bacteria > Acidobacteriota > Terriglobia > Terriglobales > Acidobacteriaceae > DAISJI01. The sequence goes on along the minus strand of CAZLJE010000001.1, from coordinate 207,752 downwards.
CGGGATCGAGCCGCAGGACTTCCTGGTACGCGGTAAAGGCCTTTTGATATTGGGCCTTTTTGACATACGATTCTGCGGCTCCGAGCAGGTCGGGAATGTCTTCGCGCGTCCACATGCTGGAGACGTTCCTGCCTGTGTCTTTCGCTTCGCGCTTGGCCGCCGCCGCTTCCTCGCGCGCCTGCTCGCGCCGCGATAAGCGCTTCGCCGGCTTTTCTTGTTCGGCCTTCTTCACCGGAACCGCAACTGGTTGCGCCGGCTGCGCCACCGGTTGAGCTACCGGAGGCATTTGAGCTGCCGGTGTTTCGGGCTTCGCTTCGGGTTGAATCACAACAGGCTGCGCGATCGGAGTCGCCGGTTTCCACTTCCAGATGAACAAGCCAGCGCCGATTCCGATGACGATCACCGCGATCGCCACATAGATCATCCACTTTTGACTGGTCTCTTCCGGCTCTGCGTACTCACGGATGGCCATCGTCGGAACCGCTGCGGGTTCCTTGGGATCGCCTCGTTTCGCGGTACGGATCGCCGCGCGCATCTCCTCGCAGCTCTGGAAGCGCTTGGCGGGATCTTTCGACAGCGCCTTACGGATGACTGCGTCGAGTCCCGCCGGAAGTGAAGGCTCGATGATCCGTGGTGGGATCGGGTCTTCATTCACGATCTTGTAAATGATGCTTGTCGTGCTCTCGCCTGGGAACGCGCGCTCGCAGGTGATCAATTCATAAAGCACCGCGCCGACAGCGAAGATGTCCGCGCGATGGTCCACGCGACGCCCCGATGCCTGTTCGGGCGCAAGATAACTCGGCGTGCCGATGATCGCTCCCGCCGTCGTCAGCCCCGCCTCGCCAAACTTCGCGACACCGAAATCCAGCACCTTGAGCGTTCCCTGCGGTGTCAGCATCAGGTTGGAGGGCTTGATATCGCGGTGGACGATGCCGCACGCGTGCGCGAAGCCGATCGCGGCGCACATCTGGTCGGCGATCTCCATGATGCGCTCGATCGGCATCATCTCCTTGGCTTCATGGAAGCTGGCGAGCGTACGGCCTTCCACGTACTGCATCGTGAAGTAGAACAGCCCCGCTTCGTCGCCCACGTCATACACCGTGACGATATTCGGATGATCCAGCGCGCCCGCGGCTTGTGCCTCCTGCTTGAGGCGGCTGAGCAACGCAACCTGCTTGTTTTCGGGCACCTCGACCGGCATCGTCTTCATCGCGACCGTCCGGCCGATGACCTTGTCGTATGCCTTGTACACGACGCCCATCGCGCCGCGCCCAAGCTCGTTGATCATGATGTAACGGCCTTCGCTGCTGCCGTCGTGCTCCGGCGCCTGTCGCAGGGGGAACAGGTCTTTCACCGCCTGGTACATCACGTCATCGGTCCACAGGATCTCGTACAGTAGCTCGGTTCCGGACTTGCCGTGAAAGTGCGATTCACCGATGGATCGCATCTGCGCCGTTTCCTGAGGTCCAACATTGACGTACACCGCCTGGGAAGCCAGGATCTGGCCCGGACGGCAGGTCTTCGCGATCCGTGCGGCGACGTTCACGACGTCGCCGAACACGTCGCTGCCCTTCACGTACGCCAGGCCATGATGCAGCGCGATGCGCACATACGCCTGCTTCTCGCGCGGACGACCCCGGTTGCCCGCGAGCAGCGCCTGCTGGATGGCCACTGCCGCAGCCAACGCTCGTGCCGAATCCTCGAAGTACGCCATGACGGTATCGCCCATCGTCTTGACGACCGTACCGCTGTTGTCTCGGATCTTCGGAAGCAAAGTGTTGTAATGCTCTTCGATCCAGGCGACTCCCGCTTCTTGCCCGAACTTCTCGAAGTACGCGGCCGAGCCGGCGAGGTCGGTGAACAGCAGCGTGATGGGGTTCTTGCGATCGCGTAATTGCGCGTCAATCTCCGGACGGATCGCAAGTAGCTGTTGTGTCTGCATGGCGCTTGCAGTTCCCTGGTGTGCAGGCCGCCTCTCGCGCATCGGCGGAAAAGCGCTGGTTCAGGAGGAATGCCGGGGCAATCATAGGAAGGACTGCAAGCTACGTCAACGAAACTTAACATTATTCATACGCCCGGCGACCGCATGGGCACAACTTCGGCCTCTCCAGGGGGTTCATATCCGTAATCTTGTAGGGTGCGATATCCAGAATTTGGTAATGATGAATTCATCTTTATCTCCCGTATCCGTCCCGGCGGGGAAGCCTAGTCCTGTCGGATCAGACGACGCATATAGCGCTTCGGTAAATCCGCAGTGGGTAAGACTCCTCGACCTGCTTCAGATGAACGTGCGTTACGTGCGCTGCAGCGGCGCGCTCCTGGAAACTGACGACGGCCGCCGCATCACGGATTTCCTCTCGGGATATTGCGTCCATAACACCGGGCACAACCATCCGCGCATCGTTGCGGCGCTCCATTACGAACTCGCCCGCAGCGGGCCGGCGATGCTCCAGAGCCACGTCCCCGAATTGGCCGGCCAGCTTGGCGAGCAACTCTGCCGCCGCGCCGGGGGAAAGCTCACCAAGGCTTACTTCTGTAGCTCCGGCAGCGAAGGCGTCGAGACGGTGATCAAGTTCGCGCGGGCGCACACCGCGCGCGATGGAATGCTCTACGCGAACGGCGCCTTCCACGGTTTAACGTGCGGCGCGCTGTCGATGATGGGCGACGATTTTTGGCGCAATGGCTTCGGACCGCTGCTTCCCGGCATGGAGGCGATCCCGTTCGACGACCTCGCGGCGCTGGAGACGAAGCTCGCCACGAAGCGCATTGCCGCGCTCGTGCTCGAACCTATCCAGGGCGAGGCCGGCGTCCGTTTACCGCAGCCCTGTTACCTGGCCGAGGCGCAAGCACTCTGTCGGAAGTATGGGACGCTGTTCGTTCTCGATGAAGTCCAGACGGGGCTTGGCCGGACGGGAAAATTCCTCGCCGCACACCACTACGGTGTCGAGCCCGACATGGTGGTGCTCGCGAAAGCGCTCAGCGGCGGCCTTATACCGAGCGGGGCCGTGCTGATGTCCGACTCCATCTATCGCTCGGTTTACGGTTCGCTCCGGCGCGCGATCGTGCACACGTCCACCTACAGCGAGAACGCGCTGGCAATGCGTGCGGGATTAGCTACTCTCGAAGTTTTGGATGAAGAACATCTCACCGAACGCGCATCCTATCTTGGCGACATGTTGCGAACCAGACTGCGCGACGCACTGGCCGGATTCGAAATGGTAAAGGAGGTCCGCGGCATGGGGCTACTCTGCGGCATCGCGTTCCAATCTCCAAACAAGCTGAAGCTGCGCCTGCCCTTTGACGCGTTCCGCGTGATCCATCCCGGCATGTTCGGGCAGATGATCGTGCGCCGCCTGTTCAACGACAAAGGCTTTCTGACCCAGATCTGCGGGAACGACTTCCTGGTGCTCAAAGTTTCGCCTCCGCTGGTCGTGGACGAGTCGGAGATCGAGCGCTTCGTTGTGGCTGTGCGCGATGTGGTGCAGTACGTTCACACTTCCAACGCCTTCTGGTCGGACGCGCTCGGAATGGCGCGGCGCGCCGCCGGCACGATCTAAGGAGAGAATAGATGTCCAGCCCTCACGTTCGCGCCCTCATCGTGTCAGCGACATTGCTGCTCTCGCCGGCCTTGGCGCTGGCGCAGAGCAATGCTCCCACGCTGCTCGACGACGGCTACCGCGATATGTATAACCTCGATTTCGAACGCGCGCACGAGGCATTTCACCAGTGGGAGCAAGCGCATCCCGCCGATCCGATGGGTCCTGCATCCGACGCGGCGGCGTACCTGTTCCGCGAGTTCGATCGCCTGCACGTGCTCGAATTTGAGCTTTTCGTCCACGACTCCAACTATGAGAAACGCGCCAAACTCACTCCAGATCCGCAAGTGAAGCAGGCGTTCGATGTGGACCTCGATAAGGCCACGCAACTGGTAAATGGTATCCTGGCGCGCGATGCTGGTAATGCCGACGCTCTTTTCGTAAGCGCGCTGATTCAGGGACTGCGCGGCGACTACATCGCGCTTATCGAAAAACGAGACCTCACCGCCCTCGGCTACATGAAGAACGGGCGCGCGATCGCGGAGAAGCTGCTCGCCGCGCATCCTTCTTACTACGACGCGTACCTGGCCGTCGGAGTCGAGAACTACCTGCTCAGCCTGAAGCCGGCGCCGGTGCGCTTTATTCTCCGCATTTCCGGGGCACAGACCGACCGCACCGCGGGCATCGAGAAGCTGCGCATCACGGCGGACAAGGGACATTACCTGCTGCCTTATGCACGCCTGCTGCTCGCGGTCGCGGCATTGCGCGACGGGAACAACGATTCCGCCCGGCAGTTGCTCTCCGGCCTGGCGCGCGAGTTTCCCCACAACCACCTTTACACGATGGAATTGGCAAAGCTCCAACACTAAGGACCTGATGAAAATCGTCAACGCGGCAAGCGCCTTCCCAAACCATTCGTACTCGCAGCGCGAGATCTCTGGCGCGATCGGCAAGAATTGGGAAGGCCGCCTCCTCCGGCCCGAATTTCTCGACCGTTTGCACGCGCATTGCGGGGTCGAGCGCCGTCACCTTTCGCTGCCGCTGCAGCAATACGAGAAGCTGGAAACATGGGGCCAGGCGAACAACATCTGGATCGACACCGCGGAACAACTCGGGTCCACCGCGATCTGCCGCGCCATCACGCCGCACGGCATCGAGCCGCACGACATCGATGCCCTGTTCTTCACTTCCGTCACCGGCATATCCAGCCCGTCGATCGACGCGCGGCTGGTGAACCGGATGCACCTGAATCCGCGCATCAAGCGCATGCCGCTGTTCGGGCTCGGGTGTGTCGCGGGAGCGGCCGGGATTGCGCGTGCCGCCGATTACCTGCGCGCCTTTCCCGACCAGATCGCCACCGTGCTTGCGGTCGAGTTGTGCTCCCTGACGTGGCAGCGTGACGACCTCTCCACCGCGAACCTGATTGCCACCGGATTGTTCGGCGATGGCGCCGCCGCTGTCGTGCTCGGCGGTTCAGAAACGGGCTTCGACGGACCCGAAATCCTCGCCACGCGCTCCGTCTTTTACCCGCACACCGAAGACGTCATGGGATGGGACATTTCGGAGAAGGGATTCCGCATCGTCCTTTCACCGGAGGTGGCGAACGTCATCGAGAAGCGGCTGGCGAACGATGTCGACCAGTTCCTCGCCGACTATGACATGACGCGCGCGCAGATCGGCACCTGGATCATCCACACCGGCGGTCCCAAGATCCTTGACGCAGTAACGCGCGCCTTGGAACTGCCCGACGACGCGCTAGCGCCATCGTGGGAATGCCTGCGGCGCGTCGGCAATCTGTCTTCTGCGTCTGTGCTCGTCGTGCTCGAGGACATCCTCACACGTCAGCGACCTGAGCCGGGAACCTACAGCGTGTTGGCGGCCATGGGTCCGGGATTCTGTTCCGAGTTCGTCCTGCTGCGGTGGTGAGATGGTTCGAAAAACAGACGTAATGATCGTCGGCGGAGGTCCCGCCGGACTGGCAGCGGCAATCGCGCTGAGACTCCGCGGCCTGCGCACGACGCTGGTGGACACTGCGACCCCACCCATCGATAAAGCTTGCGGCGAAGGGCTGATGCCCGACGGCGTGGCAGCGCTGCGCGCACTGGGTGTGCGTGCGGAGCAGCACGAGCACGCGATTTTCCGCGGCATTCGTTTCGTCGGCTCGAAAGGCTCGGTCCAGGCGGAGTTCCCGAGCGGTCATGGCATCGGACTCCGGCGGACGGTCCTCCACAACGCCCTACTCCGGCGTGCCGAAGAAACCGGCGTCGAGATGCATTGGGGCATACGCGCGAACGGCATCCGGCCTGGCGCCGCGCTGATTGGACACGACGTCACAGCAGCGGATTGGATCGTCGGCGCTGACGGCCAGAATTCGCGCGTCCGCGCATGGGCCGGATTATCGCGCGGCATTCGCAAGACCCTGCGCATTGGATTGCGGCGTCATTTCCGCGTCGAGCGCTGGACCGATCTCGTAGAGGTGCACTGGGGCCAAACCGGACAGGCGTACGTGACGCCGGTCGCGGACGACGAAGTCTGCGTCGCCGTCATCAGCCGTAACCGCCACGTTCGATTCGAATCTTTGATCGACGAATGTCCGCAGCTCGTCCGCAACCTGCAACACGCGGCGCCGCTCGACGACGTCCGCGGATCGGGGACGGCGACCTGCAAACTACGCTCGGTGATCGGCGATCGCCTCGCCTTGATCGGGGAGGCTTCCGGCTCCGTGGATGCGGTGACGGGCGAAGGCATGACTTTGGCGTTCCGGCAGGCCGTCCACCTGGCAAGCGCGCTGGCATCGAATGATCTGAAGAGCTACGCGGTCGCGCACCGGCGGATCGGACGCCTGCCGAACCTGCTCGGGAGCGCGATGCTGCTTATGGACCACAGCACCAGGTTTCGCACGCGCGCATTGAACGCACTGGCCGGGAAACCGGCCCTTTTCGAGCATCTGCTCGCGGTGCATCTGGGCGAGACATCGCCGTTGAGCTTTGGCACGTTTGCGGATCTTGGATGGCAATTGCTGACGGCCCGCTGAGGCGCGCCGCACACGAACACTTATGAGACAAGTCCGGCTTATCCTGGCTTTTGTCGTAGCGCTCGCAATGAGCGTAGCCGCTTCGGCGCAGACCTACGTCTTTGACATGGACCCGCATCAGAGTCACGTCACGTTCACTCTCGAGGACGTGCTCCACACGGTGCATGGGGTGTTCCAACTCAAGGGTGGCTCGATACGCTTTGATTGTGCGACAGGCGCCGCGAGCGGGCTGATCACCGTGGACGCCACCACCGGCGACAGCGGCAGCCAAGGCCGCGACCACAAGATGCACAAGGACATCCTCGAGAGCGCCAAATATCCTGACATCACGTTCGCGCCGCAACATGTCTCCGGCGAGGTGCCGCGCGAGGGCAAGGCGCAGGTAACGCTCACCGGCGTCATGACCCTCCACGGCCAGCCGCACGACTTATCCATCAATGTCCCGGTTGTGGTGCACGACGGACTAGCCGCTGCCGACATGAACTTCCTCGTGCCGTACGTGCGGTGGGGCTTGAAAAATCCGAGCACGCTCTTCTTGCGAGTGAGCGATAAAGTCGATATTGGTGTCCACGCGGTCGGCCGGATTGAAACCGCTTCCCGTTGACCCCCGTCGTCGCAGCGCACCCATGAGACATAGAAAAAGGCCCCGCCGTGTAGCGGGGCCAGAGATCCTGCTGGTTCTATCGTTTCGATCCTACTTGCGGCGCCGGATCATTCCGCCGATGCCAAGTAGACCTGCCGCCAGCAATCCGAGCGATGCCGGTTCCGGCGTACTGGTCGAGCCGCAGGTCAGGTTGCCGTTGGTGCTGTTGTCGCCTGCTGTGCAAGAGAAGTTGCCGATGAACGTACCCTGCGCGTTGAACACGTTGAAAAACGCACTGTAGTTCGTCACAGCCGTGCCGCCGACGAAGTTCCAGGAAAATCCCTGGCCGTTGATCGCAATCGGACTTCCGCCCGCGTCGCAAAACCAGTTGTTGCCGTTCGCCGACGACGGGCAAGTACTCGGGGTGCCCAATCCGCCGGACCAGCCGCCAGGACCGTTCATCACGGTCGCGCTGGATGAGTTGTTGGTGACGTGGATGGCTACCATGCTGGTCGTGTAACCAGTCGGAGCAGTGAGTCCCAATGTCGCGGTGTTACCGGAAACGTTTACGTCAGCGGTGAACGTGCCACTAACGCCGGCGAACGTTCCGGTGATCGTGTCCGCCATAGCGCTGACGGTAACCAGACTGACGACCGCAAGTAACGCGAGAACCAGTAGAGTCTTACGCATTTTCTATCCTCCAAGTCTTTCAAGCCCAGTGGGCCAATACGCAGAGACCTATTGCACGGCGGCAGCCAATCGCTCACCAAAACGCATTGTGTTTTTGAATCAGGAGTTTAGTAGACGGTTAATGAATCTACGCGCCGATCCAGCCCTCGTCGAAGTGAGAAAGGGAAAGTCTTTTCCGTCTCATGTGGGGGAATGATTTCTCACAATCGGCTGAGCCAGAAGGAGTTAGACATTCCACATTGGTGGCGTGTGCAACCGATTTGTCCGACTATAGTAACGGTACTAAACGGGAGTGCGCGTGGTCCCAGCCGCTCGCGCATTACCGTGCAAAGTTACTAAACGGTAACGGAACTAAGAACTCGTGACGGTGGGTTGCTCCGAAGTCACGACCGCGATTCGGCCGGTTGCCAGTTCCTGCTCGTCCATGCCACGCTTGCGGAACACCTTCACCATCGCGTCCACGACATCGGCGTCGTACTCGATCCCGGAGCGCTGCGTGATGCGCTCCATCGCCTCCGATGGCGAGATGCGCTTCTCGATCGCGTTAGTAAACGTGTCGTAGTGGCAAGCGACCAGCAGGATCTTCGATTCCACCGGAATGTGCGGCAATCCCTGTGACTCGCGTGCTTTCTCCGAACCCGCCTGGAAACCCAGCAGGATCGGGATGATGCGCCGCAGCGAACTTCCCTCGGTGACGGGCAGTTCCCTTCCTTCTTCCAGGCTCGATTGCAGTTCTTTCAGCTCGTTATCGTGGATGTTCGCGGCCTGGAACAACATCTCGCGGCTGATCCCGGTCTTCTCGATCTCATGAAGGAGAGCGGCGCGGCGAACGTCGTCGGCGCGTTGGGTGCCCAAGTCCAGCTGCTCGGCGATCTTGTTCGCCATCAACGACACGCGATACGGATGGTTCTGGCTGTACTTGTTATCCGAAGCCATGTGCTGGAGCATGACCAGCATGCCTTCATAGCTGTGTCGCAGGTCGCGCATGTTCGCGTCCATACGCTCGTATAGCGTCCCCATGAAGTACGCGATGATGACCAGGATCCCGGCCCAGGTGACGAACTCGGCCATACCGTCGACAGTCAGGTACACGACCCCGCGAGCCGCCAGAATGCGTGGATTGATCCAGGACATTGCCAGAATGAGGAACGCGCTCGCGAAGGCGGTCAGGACTGCGTGCCGGCGTCCATAAAAGTACGCGGACAGGATCGTCGGGATCGTGTACAGGTAGAGCACGATGCGGTGCTCGGCGAGGATAAAATTCACGAGCAACGCAATGCCAAAGATCGCGAGCAGCAACCACAACTCGCGATTCACGGCGGCGATCTTCCGCCACATGGCCGCGCGGCGGCTGGCGCTCACGGTCGACGGGATCGGGTCAAGCGTAGACATGGCATTCTTCTTCGCAACATACCGGCCGAGTTCGTACGTGCCTTCACTTCGCCCTGGGATGGGTGGAATCGTACACCTGAATGACGTGTTTGAGCGATAACTGGGTGTAACGTTGGGTGGTGGCCAATCGTTCGTGTCCGAGCAACTCCTGGATGGCCCTCAGGTCGGCCCCTTCCTCCAGCATGTGTGTGCCGAAGGCGTGCCGCAGCGTGTGCGGGTGCAGGTCGGGTGGAAGGCCGCGCGCTATCGCGATCTGCTTCACGATACGTCCGACGCTGCGCGTGGTAAGCCGCCCGCCGCGCAGGTTGACCAACAGCGCGCCCGATGTCTTCTTCTGTTCCGCGAGCATCCTCTGCCGTGGGGGAAGATAGTCGCGGATCGCCTGGGCCGCCGTGTCGCCGAACGGCACCAGGCGTTGCTTGCGTCCTTTGCCGCGCACCAGAATCGCTTCATTCGACCACTCGATGTCGCTCAGGTTGATGCCGACGAGCTCGGAATTGCGCAGGCCGCAACCGTAAAGCAACTCGAAGATCACCCGGTCGCGTTCCGGGAACGGCGCCTGCTCGGGCATGCCCGCATCCAGAACGGAGTTGATCTCTTCGATCGTCGGCACGCGCGGCAACTTCTTCGGCAACCTTGGCGTAGCCACCAGCGCTGCCGGATTCTGCTCCACGACGCCCCGTCGGGCCAGCCACCGGTATAACGAGCGCACAGCGGCCAGTGAGCGGGCGACCGACGTCTTGCTCAAACCGCGGTCGTACAGGTGCGACAGGAAGCCGCGGATGCGCAGATGGTCGATGTCGCCGATCCCGTCTTCGGGCCCGATGTAAGACGAGAATTCGGCAAGGTCGCGTCCGTACGCGGCGACCGTATGTGGCGATGCGTTGCGCTCGCGCAGGGCGTTCATGAAATCGGCGACGAGTTTTTCGATCTTGTGGCTCATGCCGTTTTTCCGCCCACGCCCTGGCGCAACCGGGCGCGCGGATGGCAATTGCGAAATACGGTCTTCAGCCGGTCGAGGGCTACGTGGGTATAAACCTGTGTCGTCGAGATGTCGGCGTGGCCAAGGATGGTCTGCACGGTGCGCAGGTCGGCGCCGTTCTCGACCATGTGGGTGGCGCAAGAATGACGCAGCATGTGCGGGCTGGCATGACGTCCGGCAACTCGTGAAGCGCGTTCCACCAGTTGCCACACGCGCTGGCGCGAGATTGGCCGGGCACCGCGCGCGATGAACAATGACGGCGAACGCCGCTGACCCGAGAGCATCGGGCGGGATGTGGAAAGATAGGTCCCAATCGCTTCCGCCGCAGCACGGCCCAGCGGCACAATGCGCTCCCGGTCACCCTTTCCACGGACGAGCACGTACCCTTGATCAAGTTTTAGATCTTCAATCCCGACGCCGATCACCTCCGAAGCGCGTAGTCCGCCGGCGTACAGCAGTTCCATGAGAGCGCGGTCACGTACCGCGAGCGCTTGTTGCCACGGGTCGTCTGCTGCGCGCGCCGATTCGACCAGAGCCGTCGATTCTTTGCGCGAAAGCGCTTTCGGCAAGACCTTCCATTGCCGCGGCGTTTCGATGTTCAACGTGGGGTCGCGCTCGATCATGTTGTCGAGCAACAGGTACTTGTAGAAGTGCCGCAGCGCCGACAACTTGCGCGCGACCGAACGCCCGTCGAGTTGGTTGGAGAAGAGATCGTTCAGGAAACGCCGAACGTCATCACCGCGCGCCCGCAGGAGCGGCCGCGATGGCTTTTGTGCCTCTAGCGTAACGGCGAATTGCCGCAGGTCGCGCAGGTAGGCGGCGACCGATAATCGCGCCAGCCCCTTCTCGACCTTCAGGTAGTCCGCAAAGCCCGCCAGAACCTTTTCGTTCGGTGTCGCCATGCGCTGAGCGGATTATCGTCAGGATGGCGTGCGGCGAAGATAGCAAACTCGGTTCCGGCGCGAATGTCGCGCTAGGCGCTCGTTTCGGAAGAAGCCGCCGCGAGCACTTCGCGCGCCCAGTTTGGGCTGTCCGGGTTCTCCTCGTGTTTGAAGAAAACGTAGACATCACGAAGTTCCGCAGCGTGTGCGTGCATCTCCCGCGCAATCTTCTTTCTTGACTCCGGAGAGTACTCGGAGCGCCGGAGGCGGTAATAGGCGAAATCCGCCGTAAAGGCTTCCGGTGTCTGGAAATCATCGGTTTCGGCGATACACAGCGCGGCGTTATGACGCTTCAGCACATCCAACACTTCGTCCTTAAACCATGATTCGTGCCGGAACTCGAATGCCACTCGCGACGCGCGCGGCAGAAAAGCGAGGAAGTCATCGAGCCGCTGCGCATCGGCCTTGAGATTGGGTGGCAGCTGGAACAGCACGGGACCGAGCCTATGCGCCTGCTCCAGCGGTGCGATCGAATCCATGAACCTTTTCAGCGACTCATCGGCGTCCTTCAGCCGCTTGATGTGCGTCAGCACCTGGTGCGCTTTCACGATGAAGTGAAACGACGCCGGCGTCTGCTCGATCCACCCGGCGATCACTTTCTCGGTCAAAAAACGGCGGAACGTGTAGTTCACTTCAACTGCGTTCAGTTGTGTCGAGTAGAACTTCAGGAAGTCCTTGGATGCGAGCTTGGGCGGATAGAAGCCCGGCTTCCACGCCGTGTACGCCCAGCCGGATGTTCCCACGCGAAGCGCCATAGGCCCAGAATTCTAAATGATGCTGACGAAAAGACTAGCTGGCGCGCTTCCTGCGCGTGGCGGTTCTCTTCGGCGCCGACGGCTTCACCCGAGGCCGGCGCGGAGCGGTTGCGGGGGGCTCGACCTGCACCACCGCTCCCCCGAACTTGAGCTCGCCCGACTGAAACAGCTCCTGCAAGACTTCGAGCTTGGGGAGCTTTTGCTTGAGCTTCAGCACAGGCTCGAACAGATCGCCAAGCTTGTTTGCTCGCTCGATCACCTTCTCCGCCTCGAACACCAGCAGCGAAGCGTCCTTCTTCTTCAGGCAGTTCTCGACCTCGGCCCATTCAACCGGCGTCGACACCGTTGGCCGGTCCTTCGCGCGTAAAGAATAGACGCACACGGTCGTCTTGTACTGGTCGTTCTGGCTCCAGTCCACGAAGATCTTTCCCACGCGCAGCGCTTTCTTCATCTCGCTCACGACGATCTCCGGCTGAGCGCGCTCCAGCAGACGCGCGAACTCATGCGCGAACGGCTTCGTGGTCTCGTACGTGACCGGAGTGTTGAGCGGCACATAGGCCTGCAATCCCTTCGACCCGGAAGTCTTGGGGAAGCACTCCAGCCCGAGGCGGGCGAACACTTCTCTCACCCATAGACCAACCTGGCAGCATTGCACGATGTCGGCCGGCGGGCCGGGATCGAGGTCGAAAACCATCATCGTCGGCTGATCGATCTTCTTGCCGAGGCTCAGCGACGTGTGCAGTTCGATGTCGGCGAGATTCGCCGCCCACACCAGTGTCGGCAGGTCCTGCACCATGCAGTAGTCCATCCAGCGGTTGTTGCCGTGGCTCCATACCGCGGTCGTCTGCACCCACTCGGGACGGTGCTTCGGACAGTTCTTCTCGTAAAAGAAGAACTTCCCCACGCCCTCCGGATAACGTTTCATGGTAAGCGGGCGGTCTTTGACGTGCGGCAGCAGAAAGGGAGCGATCCGGACGTAGTAGTCGATGATCTGGGCCTTCGTAAACCCCGCCGCCGGATACATGACCTTGTCCAGATTGGTCAGGTGCAATTCGCGGCCCTGGATGTCGACTGTAGAAGACTTAGTCATGCCGAACATCTTAGATGCTTGCTCAACAATCCGAGTCTTGGAAACTTCTCGCAACGGTGGCCACCGTCGCTTACGAGCAGGCGCAAGGCTCCGCGGCGAGGGCCGGGGCACCGCAGCCTGGCAGCGAACATCATCGTTAGTTGCGCTCCCAACCGCACCCCCGGCAGCAGGAGTGGTATCTCTGCCCAGCAGTTTCTCTCAGGCAGCCACAACTTGCATTGAAAACGAACCATCCAACGTGGGGTGACTCCGACCGAAGAGAACCCGCTGCCCATAACCAGCTCGGCCGACCCGGACTTTACGCCCGAGCAGATCCAGCTGTTCCACGCTGTGTTGGAGCACATGAACGAGCGTGATGTGCCTTACGTCGTTTCGGGCGCGGCCGCGCTGCGCGAGCACACCGGCATCGCGCGCAACACCAAGGATCTTGACCTTTTCCTTCCGGCCGAACACGTCGCACAGGCCCTGCAATCGTTGCAGGAAGAGGGCTTTGAGACCGAGGTCAACGACCCCGTTTGGCTCGCCAAGGCACACCGGGGCGAGTACTTCGTGGACCTCATCACCGGCATGAGCAATGCCGTGATCGTCGTAAACCAGAGCTGGATCGACCGCGGGATTCCCTCCGAGCAGTTCGGCGTGCGCGTGAAAGTCCTCGCCCCGGAAGAGCTGATCGCATCCAAGCTCTTCGTTACGCGACGCGAACGCTTCGACGGCGCCGACATCGTGCACGTGATCCACGGCAGACGCGGAAGAATTGACTGGGACCGTGTCCTGGAACTCGTCGGCGAACACTGGGAGATGCTGCTCTGGGTCTTCATCCTCTACCATTACGTGTACCCCGCGGACCACGACTACATCCCGCGCAGCCTTTGGGACGACCTGCTCGGTCGACTGCGGGCGGAACTGGATCATCCCGATCCGAACGCGCGTTTTCGCGGCAGCCTTGTCGATCCGCCGATGTTCAACATTGATGTCACGGAATGGGGCCTGCCGGACGTGGCCGAGGAGTACCGGGCCAGGCGCCTTGCGCAACTCGAACGCCGCGAGGAATCCGCGGCCTAAGCCCGATGGAACGACCATGAGGATCGCAGCCGTAGCCGACATACACTTCGCTCCTCCGGTTTGGGAGCGCGTCCGCGAGAAGATGGAGCACGTGCGCGACGAAGCCGACCTGCTCGTTATTGCCGGCGATCTCACGAACTACGGTAAAGTCAGTGAGATGGAGCCGCTCCTGAACATATTGGTTCGGCTGCGCATCCCCGTAGTCGCCGTCCTCGGAAACCACGATTACGAGAGCGACCAGCAGGACCATTTGATGAAGATGATGGCCGCCGAGGGCATCAAGATCCTCGACGGCACCGGCTACGAGCGCGATGGCGTCGGCTTCGCGGGTACAAAAGGTTTCGTCGGCGGCTTCGGGCGAGGTGTATTGACGGCGTTCGGCGAGCGGGAGATCAAGAGCTTCGTCCAGGCGGCAATCGACGAAGCGCTGAAACTCGAACGCGCTATGTCGCAACTGCGTACGGACAAGCGCGTCGTCGTCCTGCATTACGCGCCGATCGCAGCCACGGTGCAGGGAGAAGCGCCGGAGATCTTTCCTTTTCTTGGTACCTCGCGCCTGGCGGAAGTCATCGATCGCCACGGGGCCGACCTTGTTCTCCACGGACATGCTCATCACGGCGGCGAAGGCGGGAAGACCACCGGCGGGATTCCTGTGCACAACGTCGCACTGGCGATCCTGCAATCCGAGAACCCGCCGCGCGCCTACAAGGTGTTCGACATCTAGGCGCGTTTGACACCCTTTCGACCGCATCGTAACGTTGTTTTTTGGTTCGGCCGCACGGAGGTCGCATGAGAAGGCCCGTCGCCCAAGTTCTTGCCTTCGTTTTTCTCTTTTCCCTTTCCATCAGAGCGCAGGACCTCGCATCGTTCGAGAAGCGCGTCACCGTCAAGAAACTGGCGAACGGCTTGACCCTGCTCGTCCTGGAACGGCATGAAGCGCCCGTCTTCTCTGCCTATACATTCGTCGACGCCGGCTCGGTGCAGGACCCAAAGGACGAGACTGGCCTCGCGCATATGTTCGAACACATGGCGTTCAAGGGCACCACCACCATCGGCACGAAGAATTGGCCGGCGGAGAAAGTGGCTTTAGCGAAGGTCGAGGCGGCATACGCTGCGTATCTCAAAGAGCGCGAGAAGCGTGTCGGCCGCGACGAGAAGAAAGTCCAGCAACTCGAGAAAGCATGGCAACAGGCCATCAAGGAGGCCGACCAGTACGTCATCCGCAATCAGTACACCGAGATCATCGAAGACAACGGCGGCGAGGGCCTGAACGCCAGCACCGATTACGACGAGACCGTCTATTTCTACTCGTTCCCATCCAACCGGCTTGAACTTTACTCGTACTTGGAGTCGGAGCGCTTCCTTCACCCCGTCATGCGCGAGTTCTACAAGGAGCGTGATGTTGTGTACGAGGAGCGCCGCATGCGGACCGACAGCAGTCCCGTGGGCCGGCTGCTCGAGCAATTTCTCGCCGGGGCATTCATCGCACATCCTTATCATCGGCCCACCATCGGTTGGCCCAGTGACCTGCGGCGATTTTCCGCCACCGACGCCGAACGCTTCTTCCACCGTTTCTACGTGCCATCGAATATGGTGATCGCGGTGGTTGGAGACGTTAAGACCGCCGACGTCGTCGCCGATTTCACAAGGTATTTCGGGCGCATTCCCACGTCACCGCAGCCGATCGAAGATCCGACGGTCGAGCCGCCACAGCAATCGGAACGCCGGGTGGTGCTGCGCGACCAAGCGCAGCCGATCTATGTCGAGGGCTACCATCGCCCAGACTTCACCGATCCCGACGACCCGGTGTTCGACGCCATTACCGACATCCTGTCGAACGGGCGGGTATCGCGCATGTACCGCTCCCTCGTACGAGACCAGAGAATCGCTGCTGACGCCGGCGGCTTTACCGGAATGCCGGGGACGAAGTATCCGCACCTGTTCGCCTTCTACGCCGTCCCGACGCCCGGCCACACGCCCGAAGAAATGCAGAAAGCGATCCGCGCTGAAATCGACAAACTCCGGACGCAGGATGTCACCGACGAGGAACTCGCGATGTTCAAAACGCGCGCGCGGGCCGACCTCTTGCGCGGTCTTGCGAACAACACCGGACTGGCCTCCCAGATTGCGATCTTCCAGGCGCGGTTCGGGGACTGGCGAGAACTGTTCCGACAACTCGACCGCTACGACAAGGTCACCAAAGCCGATATCAAGCGGGTCGCCGCCCGGACCTTCGTAGAAGAGAACCGCACCGTCGGTGTCATCGAGAGCACCAAGCCCGCGGGCGCAACGCCCCAGCAGAAGGGAGGGGCACAATGAAAACGCTCTCTCTTGCTGTCGCAGCTGTGTCAGTCCTGATGGTTTCGGCGTCCGTCGGTCAGGCTGCACCCACGTCGAAAGCACCGGCGAAATCCAGTGCCGCAGCGCAGTCAAAGACTTCCGCTGAAACACCGCAAGCGGCGAAACCATGGGAGAAGATCCCAATCCCGCCTCTGCCTGCGTTTCACCCGCAAGAGCCGAAGCGTATCGAGCTGAAGAACGGCATGGTGATATTCCTCCAGGAGGACCACGAGCTGCCGTTCGTCGGTGGATCAGCGACGGTGCGAGAAGGGTCGCGCTCCGAGCCTGCGAACAAAGTCGGCTTGGTCGACATTTACGGCGACGTGTGGCGCACCGGCGGCACGAAAACAAAGACCGGCGACGAGATGGACGATTTCCTCGAAGCCCGTGCCGCGCGCATCGAAACCAGCGGGGGCGTTGCGTCCACTTCGATCTCGTTCAATTGCCTCAAGAACAACTTCGACGAGGTCTTCCCTCTTTTCCTGGAAGTGCTGCGCCAGCCTGCATTCCGTCAAGACAAGATCGAACTGTCGAAGCTCCAGATGAATTCCGCCATTGCTCGCCGCAATGACGACATCAGCGCCATTGCAGGCCGGGAGGCGGCGATCATTGCGTATGGGAAGGACCATCCTTACGCGCGCATCCCTGAATATTGGACGGTGGCCGCGGTCACCCGCGACGACCTCGTAAAGTGGCACGACGCTTACGTCCATCCGAACAACATCCTCATTGGCATCCATGGAGACTTCGACTCCGCCGCCATGGAGCAGAAGCTTCGGCAAGCGTTCGATTCCTGGCAGCCGGCGCAGGTTCCCGGGCCTCCGGTGGCCCAGTTCCGCGATCCACAGCCCAATGTTTATTTCGTCGCAAAGGAAGACGTGAACCAGAGCGACATCCGCATGGTCAAGTTAGGCCTGGAGCGGGACAACCCGGATTACTTCAGCGTTGAAGTCATGAACGAGGTACTGGGGGGCGGGTTCGCATCGCGGCTGTTCAAGACCATTCGCACCGAAAAAGGATTGGCATATTCGGTCGGCGGTGGGATCGGCGCATCGTTCGATCATCCGGGCCTGTTCGATATCTCAATGGCCACAAAGAGCAGCACCACGGTGGACGCGATCGAGGCGTTGCGCACCGAACTCGGGAACATGCTCACGCATCCCGCGACTGCGGAGGAAGTGAAGGAGGCCAAAGACTCGATTCTCAACCGCTTCATCTTCAACTTCGATTCCAAATCGAAAGTACTGGGCGAGCGCATGCTCTACGAGTTCTACCATTACCCGCCCGACTTCCTCGAACGCTACCGCGCCGGTGTCGAGAAGACGACGCCCGCCGACGTGGACCGCGTGGCGCACAAGTACATCCATCCCGAGCAGCTTGCGGTAGTCGTTGTCGGCAATGGCAAGGAATTCGGAAAACCGCTCACGACCGTTGGCAAAGTGATCCCCATCGACATCAGCATCCCGGAAGAGTCCGCGCCCGCTCCCGGCGGCGGTGGGACTGGAGCAGCCCCGAAGCCAGCACAATCAGAACCGCACGAGAAGCCGAACGAGTCAGCCCCGCGGTAGCACTGGCGCCTCGCCGGTCATGCTGCGCGTGGAGTCAGTGGCTCCTCTGCCTCCGCTGTGGTGAGCGCCTTTTAGTACTTCCAACTCATATCGCCGTCTTTCGGCGCCGTCTTTTCCACTCGATCGGCGAATTGCGTCACGATGCGTTGCACGAACGCAGCGTTGCGCTCCGCCGGCGGCAGTCCATTGCCGCCCGTGTAACAGTGCGGCTGCATGTAGCCGTACTCGAAATCCGCCGCTCTGTACGGGTTCTTCGGGCTGTCGTGAAACTCCTGGAACATGTGCACCGCGTTGTTCAGGTACCACGTATCCATGTCGCCGGCGGTGAAATGCAGTTTCCCGGCGAGCTTCGGCCCGAGCGTCGCCCAATCGCGCTGCATGATGTAGTCCAGGTCGTAATGCTCCTGCCAGTACTTCGCGACATCTTTATTGATGTCGCCAGTGGCAAAATCCCAGATCGGTTTCGGGTATCCATCGGCGCCGACTGGGCTGAACACCGCCTGCCAAATCGCGAACTGCTCCGCCGAACGTCCTTTGGTGCCGATCACTTCCTCCCGCCGCACTGTCGGCTCCATCTCGGCATTCACCAGCCCCATCGTATTGCGCATCTCCGGGCGCGGCACTTGCCCGAACGGCCCCTGCTGCCAATACGCATTCTTGTCGTCGTAGATGTTCACGATCTGGTAGGCGTGAAAATCGATCGGGTCCGGACACATGCAGTACGTCCAGTTGTACTCGTCGGGATAGAACACCTGCTGCGCCAGCACCTCCCAGCCGCCGGTCGAACCGCCAAACTGTCCGCGCGCCCAGCCCTGGCCAATGGCTCGGAACTGCCGCTCGACTTCGGGAATGAGTTCCTTCACGATGGCGTCTCCGTATGGCCCGACATTCGCCGAATTCACTGCATAGCTGTCGTCGTAATACGGAGTCGCATGCTGGATCAGCAACATCACAACGTGCGGCAGGCGGCCCGACGTCCAATCCTGGTAAAGCCTGTATTCGTTCTGCTGGCGCGTCCGCGCACGTCCTTTGGCGTCCGCCGCTGGTGGTTCGGTGCGGAAGGTGAAATCGGATGGAAAATGCCCCTCTTCGACCAGCAGCGGATAGTGCGCCTGCGGGTGCTCCTGGAAACCCTCGGGCAGGACGACGATCGCGCCCAGGTACATGGGCCGTCCCCAGAATTCCGAAACCAACTTGCTCTGGATGCGCAGGTGCTTGACGTATTTCGTGTCCTTCGGCGGCTCGATCGGTGGAATCTTTTCGGTGAGCGAAACGCGAATGACACCGCCAGCCGCGGGGTCGACGTGCATCTTCAGCGACTTGCTGTAAAGGTTCCCCGGCTTCCTCATCCACTGCTGCCCTTCGCCGCGATCCGGTGGCAGCTTGATGGTATGTCCGTCGGCGCGTTTGAACGTCTCGTAAATATTCAGCACTGCCTGCACGTAGTAGTCGCCGGCCGGTAATTGGTCGAGCGAGCGCACCGGATAACCCAGCGCCGATGCGTCGATCACGGCTGCCGCTCCGGGCTTCAGTCCGTCGACATCGATTCCGAATAGTTGCTGGCTCTTTGGTTCTTCCTCGTCGATAAGGAACCGTGGCTCCGGCTTCTCTTCTTTCGAGATGGCGAGCAGCACGCGCCCATCGAGCGCCTCCGCCGATTGCGACGCGGGAAAGCCGATCTCGAACCGTAGCTTCGACGACTTCGCTTGTCCAAATGCACACGACGCACAGAGCAGGACAATAGCAACAATCCTTCGCATATCCACCCTCAGAACAGGAACATACGATACAACACCGTACCTGTGGCCATGTGGGCCCCGGCGCCTCGCCGGGGCTGCGCTCAAGTTCTCCCGAAATGCAAATGCGGCGGGCGCCCTCGCCCGCCGCACAGAAACTGAAACAAAAACTAGATTTCCAAGATCACCGGCATGATCAGCGGCCGTCGCTGGGTGTTCTTCACGATGTAGCGCTTCAGGTCCTGGCGGACCTTTTCCTTGATCAGGCCCCAGTCCTTCTTTTCTTCCTCGGTGGAGTGCTCCAGCGTCTGCACGATGATGTTGCGCGCTTCGGTCATCAACCCGTTCTCGGCGCCGGCGGCCGCAAAACCGCGCATCACGATCTCCGGCGCGCTCTCCACTTTTCCCGTCAGTTTATTAATGGCGATGATCGGCAGGACGATGCCGTCTTCGCTGAGATGGCGGCGGTCTTTGATGATGAGGTCTTCGACCACGTCGCCGCGCGAGCCCGAATCGATGCAGATGCGCCCGACCGGCACCTCGCCCGCCTTGCGCGCGCCAAGTTCATCAAACTCCAGGATCTGGCCGCTCTCCAGCATCATCACCGACCCGACAGCTTCCCGCATTCCGCCCGCCAATTCCGCGTGCCGCTTCAATTGCCGGTATTCGCCGTGGATCGGAATGAAATAACGCGGCCGCAACAGGTTGATGATTAGTTTCAACTCTTCCTGGCTGGCGTGGCCGCTGACGTGGACCGGCGCGCCGCCGCTCCCGTCCTCGTAAATGACGTGCGCCTCGCGCCGGTAAAGATGGTCAATGACTCGGAAGATCGCCTTCTCGTTGCCCGGAATGATGCGCGACGAGAGCACCACCGTATCGCCCGGCTCGATCTTGGCGTGCTTGTGGTTGTCCACCGCCGCGCGCGACAGGCTCGACATCGGCTCGCCCTGGGTCCCGCTGATCAGCACCATCACCTTTTCCGGCGGGTAATTCTTCACCTCGCCCGGATGGATCAGCGTGCCGTCGGGGATCTCGATATACCCGAGGTCCTGCGCGATCTCGGTCGAGTCGTTCATGCTCCGGCCGATCAGCGCGACCTTACGCCGGTGCCGGTACGCCAGATCGATCGCCAGCTTGATGCGGTGGATCGACGACGAAAAGCACGATATGAATAACCGTCGCCGCGTCCGCGCAAATACTTCTTCGAATTTCGGCACGACCGCGCGCTCGCTCGGCGTGTAACCGCTGCGCTCGACATTCGTCGAATCCTGGAACAGCGCCAGCACGCCTTCTTTGCCGTACTCCGCAAACGTGTGCAGGTCAAAGAGCCGGTTGTCGGTCGGCGTCGGATCCACCTTGAAATCGCCGGTGTGGATGATCACCCCGAGAGGCGTGTGGATCGCCAGCGCGACGCAATCGACCAAGCTGTGCGTCACCTGGATCGGATTGATCGTGAACGGCCCGATCGTCACCCGCTGCCCCGGGATAAGGTCGATGAGATCGGCATTGTCCAGCAACCCGTGCTCGTCAAGCTTGTCCTCAACGTAGGCGAGCGTGAACTCCGTGCCGTACACCGGCACGTTCAGTTCGTTCAGGATCCACGGCAGACCGCCGATGTGGTCCTCGTGCCCGTGCGTGAGCACGATCGCCCGTACGCGGTCGCGATTCTCCAGCAGATACTTGATGTCGGGAACGACGATGTCCACGCCGAGCAGTTCGGACTCGGGGAACATGAGACCGGCGTCGATGACGATGATGTCGTCACCGCAGCGAACGGCCATGCAGTTCATGCCGAACTCGCCGAGACCACCCAGCGGAATGACTTGGAGCTTGCCAGCAGGCATCGTGAAGATACGATGCTAACAGACCGCAGCACAGGCGTCTCGCCTGTAACGCAGATCCGAAAACTCCTGTAACCTATTTCCGATGCCGGACACTGGAAAATCGCTCCTCCGCCGCGGGATCGAATCCGCCTTACGCAGAGCATTCACGCGCGCTTACAAGACTGTCAAAGTCGATCCCTCCACTTTCCGACTTCAGCTGCGCGCTGGATACGGTCTGCCCATCGCTACCTTCGACGGCGTCTTCTCCGTTCCCCTCGAGCGGCTCGACGATGTCGCCCTCGACATCATTCGCGCCAGCCAGAAGTTCGGCGCTGTGGAAGGCGCGGGACTCGGTCTTGGGGGCATATTCACCGTCATCCCTGACCTTGGGATCCTCGCCGCCATTACCATCCGGATGATCCAGAAGCTCAGCTTGCTCTACGGATTCCAGTTCACCACCGACGACGAGCAGGCCGAACTCTGGATAGCCGCCGCGACGGCCGCCGGTGTAGATGTCGGGCGCGAGTTGGTCGAGCGTCAAGTGGTGCGCCGCTTCGTGCCGCGGGTCATCAACGCCATTGCCACCCAAGCCGGCAAGGAAGTGGCGGAAAAAGCCGCGGGCCGCATCGTGCCCCTGCTCAGCTCCGTGATCGGCGCGACCCTGAACTACTACTTCTTACAAACTTGGGGCGAGCGCGCCATGCTCCACTTCCGCCAGCGCCACATGGAAGCCCGTCAGAAGCAGGCGCAGACGATCGAAGCCGTCCCGCTCAGTTCCCTGCCGCCGGGGCCGTGAGTCATTGGCGATTTAGTGATTTGTGATTTGTGATTGCCAGTCTCGTCCCGGAACTTGGTTTTCAATCACCAATCACAAATCACTAAATCCCAAATAGACTGAGCTGCTCCGCCGGGTACTCCTTCGGCTTCGGCTGCTTCATCGAATGCTCCTCCCGCGACGGATATCCGTGTTTCTCGCGCAGCTTCCTCATCAGCGCCTGTAGCCGCTTGCGGTAAGCGTCCGGCAGGAATGCGCGCTCGCCATAACGTTTTCGATAGCTCTCGACCAGGTGCGGGAATTCTTTTTCGAGGAACGGCAAAAACACGCTCGCCGAGCACGGCTTAAGGAAGAGAGCATTGGCAAAGATGTATCGCGCGCCGTGCTCTCGCGCTGCCTTCGCCAGTGCATCCAGGTCCTTCGGCGCATCGGTGATCCCCGGCACCACCGGCGCGCAGATCACGCCCGCCGGGACTCCTGCCTCGGTCAGGTCGCGGACAGCTTTCAATCGCAGATCCGGACGCGGCGCCCTCGGCTCCAGAATGCGCGCCAGCTCCGTGCTCGTGGTGGTGATGGTCAGGTTGACGAACAGCGAATTGCGCTCGGCGATCTTGTTCAGCAGGTCCGTGTCGCGCAGCACCAGGTCCGACTTGGTGACGATCCCGATATCAAGGCCGTCGTACTCCACGAGAGTCTCCAGAATCCCGCGCGTGATCTCGTAACGACGCTCCGCGGGCTGGAACGGATCGGTCGCCGTGCCGATCGCGATCTCCTCGCCTGGCTTGACTTTCTTCAGATCGCGCCGCAGCAACTCCTTGGCGTGCTGCTTGGCGTAGATACGGCGCTCGAAGTCGTACGGATCGCGCAGCTCCATGAACTCGTGCGTGTAGCGCGCGTAGCAGTACTTGCAGGCGAATTCGCACCCGCGATACGGATTGATCGTCCAGGTGAACGGCATGCGCGCGACGTCGCAGCGGTTCAGGATGGATTTCGTCTCGATGGTGAAGTATTCGACGTTATGGCCGTCGCGGATGTGCTCGCCCTCGGCGGCCATGCGCGCAATTCCGACGAGGCGCGGTTTCGCCGACGGGAATTCCACAACGTTGGACAGGGGCAGGAACGACATGGCTGGATCGCGGAGCTACTTCGCCTTTTGTTCGCCTATTCAGGCTACAGCGCGCCTGCCGCGGCGTCAAGAGCGCTTAGCGTCCGAGAGCTATCTGCTTCGTAGAGAACGCCTTCTGAGCAGCTTGCAGCATCGCGCCCAGGCGGAACTGCTGCGGCGCAAGTTCACTCAGTACCTGCTCCAGCGCACCCAGCGCCCCCAGGGTATCGAGGTAATCGAAGTACCCGATGTGCGCGATGCGGAACATGGTGCCCTTCATCTCGCCTTGTCCATCGGACACGATGCCGCCGAACTCCGCTTTCACTCGCTTCACGATGTCGGTCGCGCTGACGCCAGAGGGGGCTTTGATCGCCGTCATCGCTGCGGCCGGGCTTTGCGGGGCAAATAATTCCAGTCCTCCTGCCATCACCGCCGCCCGCGTAATCTCCGCCAGACGCTCAGCATTATCGACCAGGGCCGCGCGTCCTTGAGCAGTGTCGCCGCCCGCCATATTTCCGACATACGCCAGCGCCGCATCCATGGCCGCCACCAGCGCAACTGCCGGCGTGAACGCCGATTCGCCCTTCGCCTGCACCTTGCGTTCGCGCCGCAGGTCGAAGTAGTAGCGGGACTGTTTGCATTCGCCCATCCGCGCCCACGCGCGTTCGCTCACGGAACAGAACGCCAGGCCCGGCGGGCACATCAGCGCTTTCTGCGATCCACCGATGAGCACGTCGATGTTTCCGTCCACCTCGAGCGCTGTCGTTCCCAATCCGGTGATCGCGTCGACCACCAACAGCGTGTCGCGTCCGGCAAGCATCTGGGCGACGGCGCCCACATCGTGCCGCACTCCCGTCGAACTCTCGGTCGCCTGCATGAAGACCGCGCGCAACTCGGGTGTAAGCGCCGCGACCAATTCCCCGCGCGTCGGGGTCTGCCCATAATCCGCGGAGATGACCCGCAATTGACATCCGAACGCGCGGCAGATCTCGACCCAACGCTCTCCGAACTTCCCCGCCGAAATCACCGCCACCGCATCGCCCGGATTCACGAGGTTTGCGACCGCCGCTTCCATCGCCCCCGTGCCCGACGCAGCCAGCACGACCACGTCCTCTTTCGTTCCGATGAACTCGCGCAGGCCATCGCGTACGCGCAAAAACATGGCGCGGAACTCCGGCGTGCGGTGATGCAGGTCGGCGGCGGCCATCGCCTGCTGCGCGGCCGGCAGCAGCGGCGTCGGACCCGGTGTGAACAAGCGCGTCTTGCGCAGCATTAGATGGAAGCTCCTCCTGGGTGCCCCGGGTGGCCCACTCTAGCTGGTTTTGCTAGGGTGCGTTGAAACGATTCATCCCACGAGTACAGCCACAGCCCGCTGTTCATCTTGGGATAGAAATCGGTGGATTTCTGCGGCATCAGCGCTCCGCGTAAGCTTCGGTCGCGTATTACCTCGATCGGCACCGGCCGGATCAGGAACGCCGCCTGCGCGCCCGCTTCCACATCGGCAAGCGCTTCCTCGGCGAACCGGTGATAGCGCACATGCGTCTGCGCGGCGACATGGGCCGGTGTAATCCCCAACAGCTCGGCGAATAAAGAATGTAGCGCCTCGACATCAAGTTCGAGCACGCTACTCGGGAACCGTTGTTGTAAGTCCTCGCGGTCCACGCTCAGCAGGTACGCTGCTTCCTTCGTCGCGACGATCGTCGAGAAGTTCTCCTGGTCGGTGCTGCGCAAGACCTCCTGCATCGCCGTCACATTGCGGGAATCCAGCCTTAGCATTCCGAATTCAGACTCGAGCTGCCCCATCGCCACACGGAATCTCTCCGCTTCGACTCCAAACACGGCACGATGCGTCGGCAACACCACCAGCCCTTCCGAGCGCATGTTGACCAGCGCCATCATGGCGAAATCTTCCGCGTACTTCCCTTCCTTGCTCCGTCTCTGCAGCAGCGCGGTCTCGTACCGATGATGTCCGTCGGCGATGAATAGCGCCTTGTCGCGGAACATGTCCTCGATGCCGCGGATCGTCTCGCCGGACGTAACCGCCCACAGCCGCTGCTTCACTCCAAGATCGTCGGTAAATTCCACTGCGTCGCGCAACGGCAACTCATCGACTGTTCGTGTCGCGTCGTCGTACATCATGAACAGCATCCCGGATTGCACTCGCGTGGTCTTCAACAACTGCTCGCGATCTTTTTTCGGACCAGTCAGCGTCTGTTCATGACGGAAGACAACACCATCCGTATAGTCGTGCAAACGCCCCAGCGCGACCAGCGCCCGCCGCCGCAGCCTCTTCCCGGCCTCCGTGGGGTGTTCGAAGTCCTGTTCGTACACATACAACGCAGGCCGCTCCTCGATGCGGATCGTGCCATCGCGTCGAATCTGTTCCAGAAACGTGCGCGCGCCCTCGTACACGTCACCGCCCGCGACCGGCAGTTCAAACCGTATGAAATTTGCCGGATGCCGTTGGTAGTATCCGGCCTGCATCGCCGGCGTGATCTTGTCGTAGGGCTGCGTCACGACCTCCGCCAGGTTCACCTTGCGGGTGTCGTAGCACAGCGCCCGGAATGGACGTATCTCTGCCATGGACTGATCTACTCTCGCACGAAGCGTGTAGTTCGACCTGTACATAATTCTGTCACCTATGCAGATTTTTTCCACATCCGGTAGTCGCAAACGCCCGTCGATCGTCAATTCACATTAAACTGGTTCTTTCCCGGAGGCGTCGTGAAGGTCCTGCTGCTGGAGAATATCAGCGGAATCGCGGCCGAGTCGTTTGCGCGACACGGGTTCACCATCGAAACCCTGCCCAGTGCGCTCGACGAGGACGCCCTTCTTCAGCGCATGCCCGGCGTCGCCGTGCTCGGCGTCCGCTCCAAGACCCCGATCACGAAGGCCATCGTCGAGCACGCCCCCGACCTGCTCGCCATCGGCGCTTTTTGCATCGGCGTCGACCGTATCGACCGCACCGCCTGCAGCGACCGGGGCATCGCAGTTTTCAATGATCCGCACAGCAACAGCCGCTCCGTCGCCGAACTGGCGTTGGGCGAGATCATCATGCTGGCTCGGCGCGTGTTCGCTTCCAGTACCGACCTGCATCGTGGCGACTGGAAGAAGTCCGCCAGCGGCTGCCACGAGGTCCGCGGGCTTACGCTCGGTATCGTCGGCTACGGCAAGATCGGGTCGCAACTCTCCGATCTTGCGGAAGCGCTCGGCATGCGCGTGATCTTCCACGACGTCGCCGAAGTCTTGGCTCGCGGCAACGCCAAACGCGCGTCTCTCCCGGAACTGCTCGAGGCCGCCGACATCGTCACCGTACACGTGGACGGCCGGCCGCAGAATGCGCGCATGTTCGGCGAAGCGCAGTTTCAGCGCATGAAGCCCGGAGCGCTCTTCCTCAATCTCGCTCGCGGCTCGGTTGTGGATTATGACGCGCTCGCCTCGACCCTCCGCGGCGGACGGCTCGGCGGAGCGGCGGTCGACGTCTATCCCGAGGAGCCCGAATCCAACGGGCGCTTCGTCATTCCGCTGCAGGGACTACCGAACGTGATCCTGACGCCGCACGTCGGCGGCAGCACCGAGCAGGCGCAGGAGCACATCGGCCGTTTCGTCAGCTCGCGGCTGGTGGAGTACGCCCGGACCGGCAATACCATGATGAGCGTCAACCTGCCGCACTGTCACCTCGACGTCGCCCCGGGCACGCACCGCCTGACGCACCTGCACCACAACATGCCCGGCATGCTACTGCACATCAACCAGGTCCTCGCCGAGCGCAATATCAACATCGAGCGCCAGGTTCTCGACACCCGCGGAGAACTCGGCTACGCCATCTACGACGTCAACGCCGCCATCGGCCCCGACCTCGTCACCCGCTTGCAACAGATGCCGCACACCATCCGCGTGAGGGCGTTGTCCGAGGCCGAACAAGCAGCCGCGTCGAGAAATTAAGAATTAAGAATGAACAATGGCAACTACCGTCGAGACTAGATTGTTTTCAGTGCTTTGGCGCTTACACGGCTGCCGGTCCGAAAGCAGCCCCCGGACTATAATCTTCCGTTCTTGGAACTTGGTACTTGTTACTTATTACTTCTTCGAGGTGCGTCATCGTCTCGCTCTCCGACATCCAGTCCGCCCAGCAGCGCCTGCGTGGCATTGCCGCTCGCACGCCCCTGATTCCCTGCCCGCATCATGACCCTTCGCGCGAGCTTTTCCTCAAGCCGGAGAGTCTGCAGCCCATCGGCTCATTCAAGCTGCGCGGGGCTTACAACAAGATCAGCGCGCTCCCGGAAGACGAGCGGCGCCGGGGCGTCATCACCTACTCCAGTGGCAATCACGCGCAGGGCGTCGCCTACGCCGCCCGCGCGCTCGGCGTCAAAGCCGTGATCGTCATGCCGAATAACGCGCCGAAGGTGAAGGTGGACAGCACGCGCGGCATGGGCGCTGAGATCGTTTTCGTCGGGCCCGCCAGTTCCGAACGCAAAGCGCGCGCCGAAGAACTTGCCCGCGAGCACGGGTACGTCATCGTTCCGCCCTATGCCGACGAGAAGATCATCGCCGGCGCGGGCACCATCGGCCTCGAGATCGTCGAGGACCTCCCGGATGTAGAACTCGTTCTCGCTCCTATCGGCGGCGGCGGATGTCTCAGCGGAATTGCCAGCGCCGTGAAGCTCAGCGGCTCGAAGGCGAAGGTGATCGGTGTCGAGCCCGAATTTGCCAACGACGCCCAGCAGTCGTTCCGCACCGGCCACATCGTGCAGCTCTCGGCCGAAGACGTGACGCGCACGCTCGCTGACGGTTTGCGTACGCAATCGGTCGGCGAGATCAACTTCGAGCACATCCGCAAGTATGTCGACGATGTCGTCACCGTCAGCGAGTCCGACATCACGGAAGCCATGCGCCTGATGGCCCTGAATGCCAAGCTGGTTGCCGAGCCGAGCGGCGCCGTCACGTTCGCCGCCTACATCAAGCATGCCGACAAGCTCCCGAAAGCGAAAAAGGCGGTCGCGGTCATTACGGGCGGCAACGTCGAACCGGCGCTGCTGGCGAAAGTTCTCACGGCATAGGTCGGAAGTCGTTGGTCGGGTGCCGATGCAAAGGTCACCCACCTACGACCTACCACCTGCGACCTACAATTGTTATCCTTCGCTAAACGTATGAAGCGCTATTTGATCCTCGTTCTGCTCGTTGTCTGTATCCCCGCGTTTGCCGCCGAAACCGTTCGCGGCATCATGGTGCGCCAGGCGGAAATCTACTTAACTCCCGCCTCCGACGCGCAGCGCGTCGGCACCATCGACCGCGGTCGCGAGGTCGCCATCCTCGAAGATCCCGGCCGCGGCTGGATCCACGTCCTCGCCAATCTCAGCCAGAATCGCTTTACCGGTGAAGAGAAGGATGTCAGCGGCTGGATGCTCGACAAGGGCGTCGTCCGCACCAACACTCCGAACGGCGACAGGGTCGTCTTCGGCGAAGCCGTCTCATCGGAAGCCGAGGCCAGTCGCCGCGGTGGACGCAAGGGCGCCGACACCGACGCTGCCCGCCTCTACTACCGCACCTACGAGTACTTTCCACAATCGCCGCTGGCGGGCGAAGCGCTCTACCGCGCCGCCGACATCCGCTGGCAGCTCGACAAAATGGACGTAAACTCCCGACCTTCCTCGCGCGAGCGCGATCCCAACATGCGCTTCGGCATCGACGAGCAACTGATGAACGAAGTCCGCAAGAAGTTCCCGCACACGAAATGGTCCGACCTCGCCGACTTTGCCAAGCTCGACAACAAACTGTGTGGCGATTGGCAGGCGCAGTCGAAGTGTCCCGAGCGCGAGGCCGACATGTACGAGAAGTACGCCGAGGAGCACCCGCAATCGCCGGCCGTCCCCGAGGCTTTGTACAACGCGGCCTGGCGCCGGGCGGCGCTTATCTCGATCTATCCCAACGAAGGCAAGAGCGGCAAGGTTGCGGAAGCGAAGTCGAGGGTCGAAGCGCTCTGCCAGCGACTTGCAACCACGTACGGGCAGACCGATTGGGCGGCTCGCGGTGCGACCTTGCTCTTCCTGGTGCAGCAAGGGGTTCCGACCTTCGGAAATCAGATACAGTAGGCCCGCTGGACAGTCATCACGATTCAGCATTACCAAATTAGCGACTTACGGACACAGCGACATACTGTAATACTGACGTTCCGATTTCCGATTTCTCTCAACAAGGTTCCAACTGGCAATTGACAACTGATAGCTGACAACTTCTTATGAATCCCTATTCGCTCGCCGTCCTGCTCGGAATCGTCGAAGGCCTGACTGAGTTCCTGCCCGTCAGCTCCACCGCTCATTTGCGTATCGCCGAAGCCATGCTCGGTGTTGACCTCGCCAACGGCTACTGGAAGATGTTCACCATCGTCATCCAGTTGGGCGCCATCCTCTCGCTGCCGCTCTATTTCTGGCGGCGCATTCTCGATTTCCTTGAGACCTTTCCGTCGGGCAAGCAAGGGGACCGGACGTTCTTCGATCATCCCGTCTCGCTGACCTTCATCGCCTTCTTCGTCACCGCCATCCCGGCGTTCCTGTTGACGAAGATCATCGGCAAAAACCTGGAGAGCCTCTACATCATGGGCTCGGCCCTGGTGATCGGCGGCATCGTCATGTGGGTCGTGGACTACATCTACGAGCATAACCGCGCCGTGTTTATCAGGCTCGGCCACAAGACGGACAAGATGGACGACATGTCGATCGCGCAGGCGATCTGGATCGGCGCCTGCCAGATACTCTCCGCGGTGTTCCCCGGCACGTCGCGCTCGATGTCCACCATCGCCGCCGGACAGGTTACGGGCATGTCGCGCTCGGCAGCGCTGGAGTTCTCTTTCTTCCTGTCAATTCCAACCATGGTCGCAGCGACGGGCTATGACCTGCTCAAATCTCTCCGCCACGGCGGCGGCGCTATCGGTGCCGCTCCCGCCGGAGGACAAGGCTGGGCATTGCTGGCCATCGGCTTCATCGTCTCGTTTATCGTCGCGTATGGCGTGGTGGCGTGGTTCATGAACTGGGTGCGCTCTCGCGGCTTCGTTCCGTTCGCAATCTACAGGATCATCGTCGGCGCGATGGTCCTGGCCTGGGCTGTCCGCGGACACTAACAAACAGATTCATCCGGGTTGCAGAGGCCAGTCCAAGTGACTAACCTTGCCACCTATGATTCAAGGGTTTTCTTTCTCCGACCTGCGCGAGTTGTTTGCCAAGGCGAACGAGGTGAAGTCCGGCGACCAGTTGGCGAGAGTGGCGGCCGGTTCGGAGCGAGAACGGGTTGCGGCAAAGCGCCAACTCGCTGACCTTCCCCTCACCACGATCCTCGAACAGCCCCTCATCGATCCCGACCAAGACGACGTAAGCCGTCTCATCGCGGAAACGTTCGACGAACAAGCCTTTGCTCCGATCAAGAGCATGACCGTCGGCGACTTTCGCGAATTCCTTCTGGATGACGCGACCACCGGCGCCGACTTGAACCGCATGCAGTGGGGGATTACTCCGGAAATGGCAGCAGCCGTCGTCAAGATCATGAGCAACAAAGACCTGATCCTGGCCGCGGCGAAGGTCCGCAACATCACACGTTGTCGCAACACGATGGGCGAGCCCGGCGTCCTGGGTATCCGGATCCAGCCCAATCACCCGGCGGACGATGTCGGCGGAATCCTGCTTTCCGCCTTCGAGGGTTTGCTCTACGGATGCGGAGACGCAGTCATCGGCGTCAATCCCGCCACGGATTCCGTTCACGTGGTCGGCTCTATCCTTGACGCTCTCGCCCGCTTGATCGACACCTACCATGTCCCCACGCAGAGCTGCTGCCTGGCACACATCGCGACGCAGCTTGCCGCCATGAGGGCAGGCGCGCCCGTCGATCTGCTCTTCCAATCTGTCGCGGGCACCGAAGCGGCGAATCGCAGTTTCGGCATCACCTTGGACATGTTGCGCGAGGGTCGTGAAGAAGTGCTGGAGCATCATCGCCGCCGCGACGTGCCGTGGAAAGGCACGCAGCTCATGTACTTTGAGACCGGACAGGGCAGCGCACTCTCGGCCGAAGCTCATCACGGAGTCGATCAGCTGACCCTGGAAGCGCGGGCCTACGGCGTAGCCCGGACTCTCGATCCGTTCCTGGTCAACAGCGTGGTCGGATTTATCGGGCCGGAATATTTGTATGACGAGCGACAGATGATCCGCGCCGGACTCGAAGATCACTTCATGGGCAAGCTATTGGGTCTGCCCATGGGGTGCGATGTCTGCTATACGAACCACGCCGAGGCAGACCAGAACTCGGCGGACAATCTTCTCTTCCTGCTCACCGCGGCCGGGTGCAACTACTTCATGGGCGTCCCTTGCAGCGACGACGTCATGCTGAACTACCAGTCGACGAGCTATCACGACGCCCTGGCAATGAGGCGTATGTACAAGCTTCGTCCGGCGCCGGAATTCCTTACCTGGCTGCAGTCCATGGGAATCTATCGTCACGAAGAGCCCGCGTTCCTGGATGTACCGGAAAAGCGACGTCTGATGCAGGGACTGGAATCGTCACTCGAGAGCCTCCAATAATGGCCGACGACTCCCTTCTCCCGGGCGGGTGGCCGGAACTCGTGCGGAAGGTCCGGGCGCGCACTCCCGCGCGCGTGCTGACGGGCCGGGTCGGCGCCGCTTACCGGACCGCCACGCAGATGGATCTTCGCGAGGCCCATGCCGCTGCGCGTGACGCCATCCGCGCCGAACTCGACCTGGAAAAACAATTCGGCGCGGCCTTTGTAGCGCGTTGGGGCCTGTTCGAAGTCTGCACCGAGGCAGGTTCGAAAGACGAATATCTTCTCCGTCCGGATCTGGGGCGGGTATTGAACGAACCATCGCGGTCTGAGTTGCTGAAACGTTGCTCGCCGCGAAGCGACCTCCAGATCGCCATCGGAGACGGTCTTTCCGTCACCGCGATCTTCGCGCAAGTGCCGAAGCTATTGCCCATTCTCGCGGAAGGAGCACAGGCTCGTGGTTGGACCCTCGGGCAAGTATTTGTGATACGCCATTGCCGCGTCGGAATCCTGAATCAAATCGGCGAACTGCTCATGCCAACGGTCGCCGTGCTCTTGATCGGGGAGCGTCCGGGACTTGCGACGGCCGAAAGCTTGTCGGCGTACATGGCCTACCAGCCCGCGCGAACGCATACCGATGCCGATAGAAACCTGGTGTCGAATATCCATGCTCGTGGCGTAAGTCCGGCGGACGCCGCGGCGCGCATTCTTGATATGGCCGCGCAAATGATGAAGTCCCAGACCAGCGGTACTCAATTGCGAGCAGACCCTCCGTTGCTCGCCGAATGACGATCAGTCCGCGCCCGTTTTCAGCAGCCTCCACACGCTGCTGTAATCGTCGGTCCACAGAACGTGGGGTCCGTCCGACACGGTGACCTCGCCCGCTTTCATCAGCTCCATCTGGTACGGCAATTCCTGCGTGCTGACCAGCACCCATGTCGAGGCGAAGATTTCTCGGTCGTCATCCGCTTCATTACTCACGACAACGGCTTTCTTTCCCAGCCGCTCTGCCGCCCCGCGCACCACCGGGACCAGATCCAAGTACTTATTGGAAACGTGGACCGCGAGGATGCCATTCGCTTTTAGCTGCTTAAAGTAAAGCTCGAAGGCTTCCAGCGTAAGCAGATGCACTGGAATGGAATCTCCGGAGAACGCATCCACCGCCAGCACATCGAAGTTGTCCCCCGTTTCGCGCTCCATGGACAGCCGCGCGTCGCCCGGAACGATTTCAATCTTCGCCATCGAATCCCGCAGGAACGTGAACTCATGGTTCGCCACGTTGATCACCAGCGGGTTGATATCGTAAAAGCGAAAATAATCTCCGTAACGTCCATACGCTGCCAGCGTCCCCGCACCCAAGCCGATGACGCCGACCCGCAGCGGCCTACCGATCCCCTCCTGTTGCAGCGCCACCCCGACGCCGGATTTCGTCGAGTAGTAGGTCGTCGCGAACCGGCGCATCGACGGCGTCATGAACTGCAGTCCATGGTTGATCGTCCCGTTTACCAGTTCGCGATAGCGCGGGTCCGGCGGGTCGAACAGGTGCACCGGGTCGGGAATCTTCTCGACCATCAGCGCCGCCGTTTTGTCGTACACCCGCAGGATGCCATAGAAATTGCGCGCCTTGATACGCGTGTAGTTGTTGCTCTCGCGGGCCGTTACCGCCAGGCTGACCACGATCGCCGCCGCAATCAGCGCGATGCCCACGGTGACCGGATGTGCCCGCCGCGCTCCCGGTTGAAACACTCCTGCTGGGTCGCGCGCCACCACGACGACTGCCATGACGGCACACGCGCCGACGGCGATCGGCAATTCGGTAAGGCTGTTGAATACTCGTGGCGCAATCACGGCAACGAATAGCGCGCCCAAAGCACCTCCCAGAGAGACCATCAGGTAGAACTCGGTGAGATAGTTCGGTTCCGGCTTAAGCCGCGCCAGCTCGCCGTGGCAGAACATGCAGCAGACGAACAGGAACGCGCAAAACATCGGCACCAGGATCGTGATCGGCGTGGGGCCGAACTGGTCGCTCAGCGCGTACGTCAATCCGCCGAGCGCGACCGCCAGCAGCCGCAGGAATACGCTCCGCGGATACCATCGCGAGTTGTCAAAGCACAGGATGAAACTGAGCAGGTAAAGGCTCAGCGGCGCGATCCACAGGAACGGCACCGACGCGACGTTCTGCGAAATGTGGTTCGTGATCGCCAGCAGTAACGCCGACGCAATCGCCGCCAGCGTCATCCACAGCGCCCGCAATCCCCAAGACGGGTGCCCCACCCTGACTGCATTTGGAAGGGTGGGATCAGCGACATGTCCCCGCACCGAAACCGCTACCCACGCGCATAGCACCGCCGCCACGACGTACGCCACCGACCACGCAATCGCCTGCGTGTGCGTCCTCACCCTCGGCTCGACCACGACCGGATAACTCAGCAGCGCGAGCATTGACCCGACATTCGACAATGCATAAAACCGGTATGGCGCCTGTCCGAGGTTCCTCCTCGACCACCACGCCTGCAGCAGTGGACTCGTCGACGACAACACGAAATACGGCAGCCCCACCGTGAGCGCCAGTACCAGCAGGATTCGTCCCGACGGATCTCCCGCCCCTTGCGGCTTCCATGCGCTGTTTGGGATGATCGGCAGTGCGGCGAGGCTCACCGCCACCAGAGCGACGTGTACCGCCGCCTGCGTCCGCGCGGCAAGGCGGGAAACTAAATGTGCGTACGCGTACCCAGCCAGTAGCGTCGTCTGGAAAAACAGCAGGCATACCGTCCAAACCGACGCAGATCCTCCGAACCACGGCAGGATCATCTTCGCTACTAGCGGCTGCACCTCGAACAGCAGGAACGCGCTGAGGAAGATCGCGACGGCATAAACCGCCGTCTGCGACCGTGTGACATGGTGCTCTTGTGACCTGGTGATCGAAGTTGCCATTGAACTTTGAATAGACACCGTGCCTCGTATTCCGTATCCCGCATTCCGGCCTAAGCCCTACGCCCTGAGCCCTGAGCCCTGCCCCACGCCCCTTCCCAAGCTTACTATTGCGCAACCGACCCATTTCTGGCCATAATTCCTTTGCTCTGGCGGGACTCGCGGCAACGCGACCGCCCATGACATTCGTCTCGGTACCCTTTACGCCTACGGGCAATCGCCGGCTGAACGAGCTGGTTGGCTTTCTCCTGCTCGTCTCCGCGCTCCTCCTGTTCCTCGCCCTTGCCAGTTATTCTCCGCTCGACCCGTCGCTGAACACCGCCGCCACGCCGTTGCCCTCTCATCCCGCCGCCAACTGGATCGGCGTCGTCGGCGCCTTGGCCAGCGACGTCCTCCTGCAAGTCCTCGGCATCGCCGCTTTCCTGCTCCCGGTCTTTATCGGGATGTTAGGCATGCGCTGGTTCCGTTCGCGCAAGGTCGACGCCCCTGCCGTTCGCATCGTCGGCGGAAGTGCACTGCTGTTGTTCTTCAGCGCGCTGCTCGCGTTGCTGCCGTGGCACTGGCGCTGGCTGCACGCCCTGCCCATCGAAGGCCTCATCGGACGCATCGCCGGTGACGCCATGATCCACTACTTCAACCTGGTCGGCGCCTACCTCATCGCCGCCAGTTGCATCGCCATCGCGCTCTATCTCTCGACCGCCTTCAGCTTCGGCGCCGTCCGGCTCTGGGCCGAGACGCGATTCACCTTCCTTTACGCTCTCCGCGACCGTTACCAGGACTGGAAAGCGGCGCGCGCTAAGAAGCAGGCCGCACGAGACCTCGAAAAGCGCCGCGCCCAACGCCCGGTGGTCACCACCCAACTTATTCAAGCCAAGAAGCCCGCGCCTGTTCCGGTGGCGACTCCGGTCAAATCCGGTATCGAGCGCATGGCCGAAGAAGCATCCGGGTCAGAACGGAACATCGGCGTCCCGCCGGTCACGATGCAGCAGCCACCGGCGTCGCCCGTGAACCCGCTTCCCCAGCCCGACAAGGACGACGTCGAGATCACCTCGCGCGCCGACGCCGACAAGACAGCCAAAACCACGCTTCCCAAGGTCGCCGGGACATTCAAGATGCCGTCGAGCACCCTGCTGCACCGGCCCGACGAGCAACACGCGATCAACGAAGACGAACTCAAGACGCTCGCCAAGGTACTGGTCGAAAAATGCGCCGAATTCGACGTGCACGGCCAAGTCACGCAGATCAATCCCGGGCCCGTGGTCACGACCTTCGAGATGAAGCCTGAGGCCGGCGTGAAGTATTCGCGCTTCACCAGCCTGTCGGAAGACCTATGCCTCGGCCTCCGCGCCGAGAGCATCCTCATCGAGCGCATGGCTGGGAAATCCACCGTCGGCATCCAGGTGCCAAATCGCGAACGCGAGACCATCTGGCTGCGCGAATGCGTCGAGTCGCACGAATTCATCGGCCACAAATCGAAGCTGACGATCAACCTGGGCAAGGACATTAACGGGCGCTTGCAGGTCGCGGACATGGCGACGATGCCCCACCTGCTCATCGCGGGCTCCACGGGATCGGGCAAGTCGGTCGCGATCAACGCCTTCATCATGTCGATCCTGTACAAGGCAACGCCCGACCAGGTGCGCCTGATACTCGTGGACCCCAAACGCCTGGAGCTTGGTGTTTACGAGGGCGTGCCGCACCTGTATACGCCGATCATCACCGAGCCCAAGCTGGCAGCCAACGCGCTGCGCAATGCCGTTCGCGAGATGGAGCGCCGCCTCAAACTGCTGGCGGAAAAAGGCGTGCGCAACATCGACCAGTACAACCGCCTGTTCGACGAGACGCCGAACCTTTTCGAGAACAAGAGCGAAGATCAGGAAGGCAAGATTCCCTACATCGTCATCATCATCGACGAATTGGCCGACCTGATGATGCTCGACGGCAAGAATGTTGAAGAATCCGTGACTCGTCTGGCGCAGATGGCACGCGCTATCGGCATCCACCTAGTGCTCGCGACGCAGCGGCCGTCCGTGGACGTCATCACCGGCCTGATCAAAGCGAATTTCCCGTCGCGCATCTCCTTCCGCGTCGCGACGAAAGTAGACTCGCGCACCATTCTCGACGCCAACGGCGCCGAGGCGCTCCTCGGACGCGGCGACATGCTCTATCTGCCGTCGGGCTCAGCGCGCGTTGTTCGCTTGCACGCGCCCTATGTCACCGAGAAAGAGATTCACTCCACCGTCGAATTCTGGCGCGCACAGGGCCTGGCGGAGTATCAGCACGGGTTCCTCGACGCGCCGAAGGACGAGAAGGCCGAAGGCAGTGCCGCCGGCGAAGGAGGCGGAGAGGAAGAACACGACGAGTTATTCGGGGACGCGGTTCGCCTCGTCCTGGAATTCGGCAAGGCTTCCACTTCCCTGCTGCAGCGGCGTTTGCGTATCGGTTACGGCCGCGCCGCGCACTTGATCGACCTGATGGAGCGCGATGGCATCGTCGGCGCCGCCGATGGACCCAAGCCCCGCGAAGTCCTCAAACGCCCCGACTGGCTGAACGAAGTGGAAGAACAGCTTCGCTAAGGAACTAGCGCAAAAGCGCCCGTTACGTGAGCCGCGAAAGTACTTGTTTGCCGTCGGGGAAATCCACTCCCAGCGCCGTTGCCGCCACGACAGAAAATGCCGTGGCGATCGCCAAGCCAGCCAGCGACAAGTGCCAGGAGGGAGCGGCCGCCGAACGGACAGTGCTCAGCGCCGCACCGGTGAGCACCGTCCCTATCGCCAGCCATTGATACAGACGCAGCCCCAGGATTGCGGACGTCTGGGGCTCGCCGCGGTAGGCCTCCTCAGCGAAGCGAGCCAGGCCGTTACCGATGCCATAGACGCCCACAATGAGCGCAAGCGGGCATCCCGAGATCCACATCCGGGCCAGGAAGACGCCCAGCAGGATGTTGCACAGGATCGAATATAACTGGGTCGGGTGAATGGGAATATCGGTAAGACCGGCGAGATGCGACACGCGCGAGCGCGGATGGGTGACGCGGATGCCGATGTTCGGTTCCGCAGGTCTGCCGTGGCAGCAACCGTTTACGAGACACCGCAAACGGCCGATCGCCTGCATCCATGGTGCGGCTACGCAATTGGCTGCTAGGAGCGTCCACCGGTCTTCGAAGAACAGGCACGCGATGCCAACACCGATCAGTCCGCCATAGAATCCGAAGGGCCGGCGAAGCCGCGACGAACCTTCCACAAACTGTGCCCATGCGCCGGCGACGAGCAGTCCGGAGGTCGCGGTTACAAGCACCTCCCACTCGCGCCCGGCGCCGAGGGCGGCGGTAACGATTACCAGTTGGACAAACGCGGCTGCACCGGCATATGCAGCGTAACTGATGACCCGCACCGGGCCGAATCGCCATTCAGACCAGGAATTGGCGAGCCGTTCCGCAGCGGACCGCAACATCCCCCAGACGCGCTCGGGCTCACACAGGGGCGGCGCGATTACCATGGCCGCCACCACATCCGCGATGTAGTGCATGCCGGTAGTCACGCAACTGACCGCCACCGCGGCTACATATCCAACGCCGAGCCATCGCGGGCGATACAACCGCGCAACGAAGATGGTCCAGAGCACGTGGAACGACGGAAAGGCGACCGACGGCGGATAGCTATCGCGCTCGAAACTGAGGAGAGCTGACAGACCCCCGGGATCGGACAGCGGCCGCCGCGGCGCATTGGACGGCACAAGCCAATAGAATGGAAATACCAGCACTGTCGCAGTCCATCCCGAAATCATCAGTTTTCTAAGTTCTCGTCTCGTTCGCGCGCTCCAGGGCGCCAGCACGACCGCAACATACGTGCTCTGATAGAGCAGCGTCGTCCACGACACTATCGGCAAGCGGTCTTCGAACGAGAACGCGAACGCAGTGCCGTGCAGTGGCAGTTCGACGGTGAGCGCATACAGTACGAGCCACGGCCCGACGACCAGGACCAGAAACCGCACTCGTTCCAATGTGGAAGGCACGCCGTCGTCGTCGGCCGGAAGGATACGCAACGTACTTCCGAAGCGGCGCTGGAGGTCTGGGTGCTCGTAACCCATCACAAGTGCGGCGCACGCGAACGCGACGCTGGGCGTCACGAGCCAGAGTCCGCAGGCCGAATGTGCGGCCATCGATATGCCAAACACCAGCAGGACGAAGCCGGTGTAAATGGGGTGCGGCACCACGCCAAATGCTCCATTTACCACCAGCCGGGGAGGCGGGAACGCGTTCATCGGCAGCCCACCACCGATGTGCCAAAGTTCGTACATCCCCAACAACAGCACGCCGAACCCCGCGACGGCGATGACCGTCCCAAGCCACTCCGTTCCAAACACCGGCAGGGCGACATTTTCCTTTCCTGCCATCGCCCACACCACGAGCAACACCGGGACAACTACAACGAAGAGCGCACTGTAAAGAATCCTGGCGGTCATTCCGGCCAACTCACTTTCTCGTGGATCGCCCAACCGTGGACGGGAGATTCACCGTCGCGCTCGAGACGCGCCCGGCTGCGCCACTTGCACTCGGTGACGGCCAGCAGCCGCGAAGGAAACATGTTCCCGATCCCCGGTATCACCGATAAAGCGGTGGTTCCCAAAGGGCCGTCGCGGAGGACCAACGAGCGGTCGAGCAGAAGGCGCGTGCGGCCGGACAATTCGAGCCCGTCGTCAGCGATCTCCGAGTGGTGGATCCTTTCGCCATTCAGGAAGACGATCCGGTTCGAGAACTCGTGCCCCAACCAGTCGATCCAGGTCACCCAGACGGACTCGCTGATAAATCGGCCCCAGCGGAGGACGCGAATGGGAAGTTTCCACGGCGGAATCGTCATCGTGAGATGCTCAGCGTATCCCAGCCCAAGGCGTGTGTGGATGCGCGTTTGCGCCATGGGCATGACGCAATTCCAATCGATCGACCCCGAAGGCGAACGATAGACTTCCGCCCTCACGGCTTGCGCTGATGTCTTCCAGCTTCCGTCGACACCCAGTATCTTTGAACCCCAAGCGAGAAGAGGGCCCGACCGTTCGGGCTCGGCATGGCGACGCAGTGATGTGCGCTGCAGGACCCGCGTGCCCGTCGTTTCGAGCACGCTCGAGTAGTGAAGACGCACCTTACCCCATTGCGCCGAGCCGGTGTAGGCGATGGTGGTCTCCCCGGCGTCGCTGATGCTATCGAGATACCATTTCGAAAGCTTGAACGTTGACATGCCCTGATCGTGAGTGTGTTGCGGGTTCTACTCCTGTTGCGCGCGAAATTCAACGGCTTTCGCGTTGGCGCGAGGGAAGGCAGGAAAAACGAAAACGGCGGGCAGTTTCGCCCGCCGCTTTCGCGCTCAAGAGTTATCCCTACTTGCCCCCACCTCCTCCGCCCCCGACTTCCTTCTGCCGGGGCCGCTGTAATGACAACACTCCATCGAACAAAGTCCCTGCGTAGATGCCATCCTGGCTTGGCACGAGTGTGCGTGTCGGGATGCCGAGGTGGACCAGTTTCTGCCAGCTCTCGCCGTCGGTCGTGGCGAACACGTCGTTACTCGCCGTCAAAGCGAGCACCTGGTGCGCGCGCTCGTCATACGCCAGCGACGTCGGCACATCGGCCAGTTGGCCATGCACCCAGCTTCCACCGTTATCGCGCAGGAAAGCGCCTTGTGGCGTCGCGATCCAGACGCGGTCTTCACCATCGACCACGATGCTGCGCACGTACGACACGGACGGCAGCGGCATGCGCGTCCAGCTCACACCGTCATTGGTGGAGCTGAACAGCATGTCGTGCGTCGCCGCCAGGACTGCGTGGTTCGACGCCTTCACCGCGATGAACGCCTGCTTGCTCGGGTTGATCATCGTCGACCAAGTCACACCATTGTTGTGGCTGTGCGCGATCCCCTGCGGGCCGGCAACGATCCAGTGCTTGCCGTCGACGTATTCGCTATTCACCTGGAAACTGTCCGTGCGCCGCGTCGGGAACACGCGCATCCAGATCTTCGTTTTTTCGCTGAACCGGAACAGCCCGCGGTTGGTACCGGCGAACAACTCACCCTTACTATCCTGGCCCATCGTGAACACGTCTTCGCTGCCCAGGCCCTTGCTGAGCTGGCTCCAGTGCTGGCCGGAATCCTGCGAGAAAAACACTCCGCCGTATTCCTTGTCGTTCACCAGACCCGCATAGACCAGGCGTGGGTTCTTGCGGTCGACCACCACCGACGTGACCTGCCGGTGCGTGAAGCCCTGGTTCGATTGTGCGAATGTCTTGCCGTCGTCCTTGCTCACCAATACGCCGCTGCGATCGGTTGCCAGCAGGATCTTGTGCGAATCGCGCGGGTCGATCTGCACGTCGTTGATGATCAGGTTTGGCGCCGAGATGCGCACCCACTTCTTGCCCGCATCCGTCGTGCGCCACAGGCCTTCGGTCGTGCCGGCGTAGACGACGTTCGACAGGTTCGGGTCCTGCTTCAGCACGCGCGTGCGGCGCGCCGTCGACGGGATCCCCTGCACCTTAGAGAACAGTTCGCCCGCCGCCTCGCTCTTGTAAATGCCGGAGCAGGCGCTGGCGTACACGACGTTGGGTTGGTTCTGGTCGACGATGATCGAGAACACATCGGAATCGTCGATCATGCCGCGGTTGATCTGGTGCCACGATGCGCCACCATCGGTCGTCTTCCACGCCAAGTGCCACGTGCCCGCATACACCGTATCGGTCGACTTCGGGTCAAAGGCCACCGACTGGATGTTCTTGATGTCGGGATGGTTCGGCGGCGAGATCAGCTTCCATGAATCGCCGCGATCGTTGCTGCGGAAGACCCCTTCTAGCGTGCCCGCGACGAGCGTCTTCGCATCCGATGTCGCCAGCGCCAGCGAACGCACCGACCTACCGTGCATCCCTTCGAGGGCGGTCCATTTGCGTCCGCCATCTCGCGTGCGGAAAAGCTCGCCCGTATTCTGCTCGATGCTCCACGCCGCCACGTACATCGTCTTCGGCTCGTGCGGATCGATCACGATGTTGTCGAGCACGAAATCGAATCCGGCGCCCAGGTGCGCGAACAGCTCCCAGCTCGCGCCGCCGTCATTCGAGACGTACATGCGCCCGGAGCTGGTGCCGAGAAAGATCCGGTCGGGATTGTCGGGAGCGTAAGCCAGGCGGCGTACATCGCCGCCGTGCGGCCCCAGTGAGTTCGGAACTTGTGCTGTAGCGACGTGCGCTGCGAAACAGCTCGCCAGCACTACTAAAAACGCCTTGCCTAGAAACTTCACCGTAGACATCGTGTCCTCCGTGATCGAAGCAGCAGGGGAGACGTGCACCGGTAAGGTCTCATCGCGCGCAACTTCCGACCAGATTACGGATGACAACGGCACACGCGGCTGGGACATGTACCAGGGTTCGGACGCCACCGAACGTTCATGTTCGGCAGTAACGTGTTCGTTCGAGCCGGACAGGAAATCAGAAGACTGTGGGTGCCCAACGATGAGGAAGACAAATGCTGGGGCGCAGGAGTCCCGTCTTCGGCAAGGCAGGAAGTACGACTTCAACTCCGAATCACCGAATTACCGATTACCGATCACCGATTGCCTACCGCCATCGCATATTCGTCGACGTTCGCCTTCTCGGCGATGATCTCGTAGGTCGTCGCGATTGCGGCTGTCTTGTTCAGCATGTTGCCAACGGCGCAATACTTTTTTTCCGACAGCCGGATCGCCTTCTCGACCATCATCGGATCGACATCATGCCCGGTCACCATGTGCCGGATGCGGATGCGCGTAAACACGGCCGGCGGCTCGGCGGCCTGGTCCGCCTCGACGAACACGTCATACGCCGTGACGTCCTGGCGCTGCTTGCGCAGGATATTGACGACGTCGAACGCCGTGCACCCCGCCAGTGCAGCCGCGACCAGTTCGATCGGCTTGGCGCCCGTGCTCCCGTTGTTGTCGTCGAGGAGAATGTGGTGCCCGCTGCCCGTCGTAGCGACGAACTGACGCGTGGACCGTTGTGGCTGCGTAAGTGTGACTCTGGCCTGGATCATTGGGCCCTCCCATCTCCCTACCAGTTTAGGAAGGCCGCCGATTTGGCAACAGGACGCATGTCACACCAGCGTGTGTTCTGCCACCTCGCGCGTAATCTGGAAATCTAGATATCTGGAAATCTGAAAATCGGAAATCGGAAATCGGAAATCGGAAATCGGAAAATCCGAACACATCCCTCGTACGAGTCAATGACTAGATCATCCGAACTCAAGATGTCCCGATTTCCAGATGTCCCAGATGTCCAGACGATTCACTCGCCCATGATCTTTACGATCACTCGCTTCAGTCTCTGCCCGTCGAACTCGGCGTAGAACACGCGTTGCCACGTGCCCAGATCGAGTTTGCCCGCCGTGATCGGCAGGATGACCTGGTGATGGATGAGTAGCGCTTTGAGGTGGGAGTCGCCGTTGTCCTCGCCCGTCTGGTGGTGCTTGTAGTGCTGCCGGAACGGCGCCAGGCCTTCGAGCCAGGTGTCGATGTCCTCGATCAGGCCCGGCTCATTGTCGTTGACGTAAACGCCCGCGGTAATGTGCATGGCCGAGACGAGCGCCATGCCTTCCGCCACGCCGCTCTTTTTCACCAGCGTCTCGATCTGCGGCGTGATATGAACGTAGGCTCGGTGCTTTTTGGTCTCAAAGGTAAGGTACTCAGTGAGGACTTTCATCGACGTCTCGCGTTCTGGCTTAAGCCCTGTGCCCTATTCCTTGCCCTTGTTCAGTGGCTCCTCGAACTGCGCGCGCGTGATGCTCGGCGACATCCCTTTCACCTTCTCGAAAATGTCGTCTTTTTCTTTCGACGACCCGGCCTTGCGGTAACGGAGGCGGAGTTTTGCGACCTTGTCTTTGCGGGCGCGGCGGCGGCGGATCTCGGAATTACGGCTGGGAGCGGTCATGATTTCTCCTTGGATTACGACGCTCCAATGTACCGATACTGACGATAGTCGCGCAACATTTCCCGCTTCCGTCATCGCGCTCCGGTGGCGTCTTTCATTACTCACTGCGAGTAATATTTTCCGCCGTATGTCTCTGCCTCCCGTGAAAAACCCACCGTGCGCGCGGATTTCCGTGTGCAACATGGATTGATTCTGGCGCCTTTTCGCCGGCGAAATCTACTGTCAAACCGCTGTTAAATATTTCAGCAATAAAGACCGTTACTTTCGAGATTTCCAGGGCATCTTTTCTTCCCATTCCAGCTACTTACATTCCAAGTTGCTGGTATGATGTGCCCACAAACGCACCAACAGGGGCACGGAACAGCCGTAACTCGGCATCCCTGTTCCACGTCCCTCAGCCCGGTGTCCGACACGGCAGTTACTAGTTGACACCTTTATTCCCGAGTGACTTTGCTTTCATTTGGGTTACACACAGAGGTTACTTCGGCCAGAGTGGCACCACATTTGCCATATGAACTTTCGGAACGTGGTGTGTTCGAACCAATCTCTGTAATGTGTCGAGCCGTAGGGGACCGAGGATGAGCAGCCAGATTCCAAATTCCGGGTTAATGTTTGCGGGTCTACCTAACCCGCCCAGCAAGCGCTGGAAATATTTTTGTTATAGCCTCCTTCTAGAGAGCGTTGTTCTCGCAATATTGGTTCAACTTGGCATCGTTGAGCCCGCCGGGATCATCAAGAAAACCTCTTCTTACGTCATTACTCTTGCCCCTCCCCCACCTGTCCCGCACGAGATCCAAAAGGTTCCAGCCGCGCTGATCCGCCCGCCGAAGGTGGTCTTACAAGAGCCGCCAAAGCTGGCGGAGGTCAATATCCCAAAGATCGAGCCGCCCAAGGTCGAGCCTCCGAAGGTTCAAGCTAAGCTGGAGCCCGCGAAGCCCAAGGTCGCGGACAAGCCCGTGTTCGAGTCTGCAACCGTCGCCAAGGTCGAACCGAAGCCTGGTCCGATTGTGAAGACGGGCGCATTCAACACGACCGGCAGCTCTGCAACGCCAACGACCACTCTTGCCG
The DNA here is from genome assembly GCA_964559835.1 of uncultured Terriglobales bacterium. GTDB lineage: Bacteria > Acidobacteriota > Terriglobia > Terriglobales > Acidobacteriaceae > DAISJI01. The sequence continues at coordinate 162,867 of CAZLJE010000001.1, read as the reverse complement.
CCAGCAAGGTGCAGACCGGCGGCTTCGGCGATCCCAACGGCATCGCTGCCAAGAACACTAGCAACGGTCCATCGAACATCGCGCACGTCGGCGGTTTTGATCTGCCCGCCGGCGAAGGCCAGGGCAACGGTACTGGCGGCGCCAAAGGCGCGCGCGGCGTAGTCGTCAGCGCCGGATTTGGTAGTGGCGTCGCAGCCGCCGGTGGCGGCGGACACGGCACCGGCGGGGTGGTAAAGACGACCGGCTTTGACGAGGCAGCCCCGGTCGCAACCGCCTCACGCCCGCGTGAAGTCACGCATCCCGACTTCACTTCGGCTGAGGTCTTATCGAAACCGACTCCCGTTTACACCGCTGAGGCGCGCGCTCTCAAGCTTGAGGGCGAAGTGCTGCTGGAAGTCGTGTTCAGCGCATCGGGAAAGATCCAGGTAGTCCGCGTCGTTCGCGGTCTGGGCCACGGACTCGACGAGTCCGCCATCCGCGCCGCGCAACAGATCAGGTTCAAGCCCGCTACTCGCGGGGGCGCGCCTGTGGATTCGACTGCAACACTGCACATTGTTTTCCAACTGGCGTAAGCCGGTTGGCGGAGGATTTATGCGGATCGTGAAGTTCCTGGCGACGGCGCTGCTCGTTTTCCTGGTTTTGCCGTGCCTCGCCGACGATAAGGACAAGTCCAATCTCGCGCCACAGAACAATGCGGCTGCGACTTCCTTCGACGAGGTCGTCGATCGTGTGACCGCGCGCGAGCAGCAGTTCCTGACCGACCTGCGCAAGTACACACCGTTGACCGAGACCTACATCCAGAACATGAAGCCCGATGCCGACCTCGGCGCGGTTCCCGATACGGACAAGTATTTCCTCGGTCGCCTCGACATGAGCAACGGCCACGCGCGTAACCGCTCCTACCTCAAAGAAGCTGGTTTCCTGCGCAAGATGATGGACACGCTCACCAGCGTGTATTCCATCCACTACGTTCCGCTCGGCTTCATGTCCATGATTGTCGTCGATGGCCAGGGCTTCGATCGCAACCACTACGACTTCAAGTTTGTCCGCCGCGATTTCGTCGGCGACGTCCGTTGCCTCGTCATCGATGTCTCGCCGAAGAAGGGTAGCGGTAACGGCCGCTTCGAAGGCCGTATTTGGGCCGACGACCAAGATTACAACATCGTCCGTTTCAACGGCAGCTACGGTCCGCCTCCGCGCTTTGGCGGACACTACCTGCACTTCGATAGCTGGCGTCTGAACGTCCAGCCTGGCGTCTGGCTGCCCGCCTACGTTTATAGCGAAGAATCCGATATGCCCTACGGCCTCGGCATCACGCGCCATCTCCGCTTCAAGGCGCAGACGCGCCTCTGGGCCTACGACGATGCCTCAATCAACCGCGGCAGCGAATTCTCCGCAATCCTCGTCGATTCCAAGGTCCAGGACCACAGCGAGAGCGCCCAGGACTCCACGCCCGTCCAAGCCCAGCGCGAGTGGGAACGCATGGCGGAGGACAACGTCCTCGAGCGTCTCCAGCGCGCGGGGTTGATCGCTCCCGAAGGCGATGTGGACAAGGTCCTCACCCAGGTCCTCACCAACCTGGAAGTCACGAACAAGCTCGACATCCAACCAGAGGTCCGCGCCCGTGTCCTGCTGACCGCGCCGCTCGAGTCCCTGTCCATCGGGCATACCGTGGTGCTCAGCCGCGGCCTCATCGACGTTCTTCCCGATGAGGCCAGCCTCGCAGCCGTCCTCGCCCACGAACTGGCGCACATCGTCCTCGGCCATCGCATCGATACCAAGTATTCCTTCAGCGATCGCATGCTGTTCAAAGATGAAAAGGTTTTTGAACGCCTTCGCCTGTTGGCCAGCCAGCGCGACGAGACCTCGGCCGACACCAAGGCCATCGAACTTCTCCAGAACTCGCCTTACAAGGACAAGCTCGCCAACGCCGGGTTGTTCCTGAAGGCCCTTCAGGACCGCCAGAGAGAGCTTCCCAATCTGCTCCGTGCGCACCTTGGCAATAGCATGGAAATGGGTGGTCGCCTGCGTCTGAGCACGCTCATGCAGGGCACCCCGCAACTGGAGAAGCGAAACCTCGACCAGATCGCCGCTCTCCCGCTCGGCGGGCGCGTGCACCTGGACGTCTGGAACGACCGCATCAGCTTCGCGAAGGCCACCAAGGTCCCGCTCAACTCCGCGCGCGAAAAGATGTCGTTTGAAGTGACGCCGTTCTATCCCTTCGTGAGTCGCTTCTCGACCGCCGAGGATGCCGCGGCCAAGCCGAAAGTCTCGGTGAGCACCGCGAACGGAAGCACCAACTAACAACGCGAATCGATCAAATCAAAACGGACCAGGAACGAGTTCCTGGTCCGCATTTTTCTTCGTGCGCCCTGCGACCTAAGCCCTGAGCCCTACGTCAGCTTTACGCCGCGCTTGTCGCGTTTGCTTTCTGCTCTGCCGACGGCAGGAAGATGGAGAAGCACGTACCGGACTGGCCTTGTTTCTGGGTGCTCCGCACTCGCAGAGTTCCCTGATGCTTGTGCACGATGCCTTCGCTCACCCACAAACCCAATCCGGTCCCCTTCTGCCCCTTCGTCGTGAAGAAAGGCTCGAAGATGCGACGCCGAAGTTCTGCCGGGATGCCGGGACCGTTGTCGGCGAATGTGATCCGTGTGCCGCGACTTCCGCCGTTGCTCCAGTTTCGCGCCTCCTTGACATGGACCACGACGCGTCCGCCACTCGGTGTCGCGTCCAACGCATTGATCAGGAGGTTCGATAACACCTGCCGGATCTCGCCGGCATACACGTGCACATCGGGCGCCGGTTCCGTGCGCACCTCGACCTTGACGCCGCTGTTCTTGATCCTGCGGTCATAAAGATCGAGTACCCCATCCAGCAGGTCGGACACTCCGACGCGCCCCGCGTCGGTCGATTCCCGGTAGAACCCGAGCATCTGCCGGGTGATGTGCGCCATCCGCTTCAACTCCTCCTGCGCCAGGCGTGCGAATTGCCGCGCTTGGTCGCCGACGCCCGGGTAGTTCTCGATCAGGTAAACCAGGTTCGTGACCGCCGCCATAGGATTGTTGATCTCGTGCGCGATCGACGCCGCCAGTCTTCCGGTCGCGGCCAGCCTCTCCGTCAGACGCAGCGTCACCTCAGCCTGCCGCCGCTCGGTCACGTCGATGATCAAGCCTCGAAGCTGGAGCACGGTCCCGTTCTCGTCCCGGTCCGCATAGGTGATGATGCGCAGCCACAAAAGCCGTCCGCTCGCGCTCATGCCTCGGTATTCGAAATCCGAGGACGCCGCCTGACTTGCTTGTTCCCAATATTCCTGCAACCGCGCGCGGTCTTCTTCGAAGACATGCTGCTTCCAGCCGTTCCCCAGCCAGGATTCCGGACTGTACCCAAGGATGTCCTGCACTTTCCGGCTGACGAATGCGAATTCCTGCGTGATCGGGTTCGCCTCCCAGACGACAAGTTCCAATCCCTGTACCAGGTCGTGGAAGCGCCGTTTCGCCGCCTCCGCTTCCAGCCGCGCCATCTTTTCGCTCACCAATTGCTTGCGTACGCTGATGTCGCGCGAGTGGATCAGTACCCCCCGGATCCCCGCCTCCTCGATCAGGTTCTTCCCGATCGCCTCAATCGTGCGGTAACTCCCATCGGAACTCCGGAACCGGATCTCGAGCGGCTCCGATGTTCCTCCCGGCGTCCCCAACAGCTTCGCCATCGCCGTACGTGCCGCCCCGTGGTCGTCGGCGTGAATGAACTCGAACACATTTTTTCCCAACAGCGCTTCCGGCGCGTGCCCCGTCACACGTTCTACCGATGGGCTCTCATACTCGATGGTTCCGTCTGGCGCGAGAACGGTAATGATATCGGAGCTGTTCTCGATCATCTGGCGCAGGTGCTGTTCGCGCTGTCGTACGCGATCTTCGGCCTTGCGACGCTGAAAGTTCAGGACGCTGACGATCGTCGCCACCAGGAGGAAGGTCACCGCTCGCGAGACGTCAGCGAGGGGAGTCGAGGCAAATGGATTCGTGTGCGAAGGCGCCACCACGACATTGACTAGGAATAACGACAGGCCCGCGGACAGCAGTCCTGGAACGATTCCGCCAAAAAGCGCCGAGAATATAACCGCGATCAGGAATGCCACGGCAGGAACTTGAGCGCGTAGCGGTGGCACTGCCCACGTGATGCCAAGGGCGCTCGTCGTAAGCAGCACTGATATCAGGCAGGAAAAGACGCGATCGTCGCGCCGGCTCTCCAGCCCGTCAAATGCCGCTTGCCACCATTGCAAGAGTCGCACTACCTGAGATCTCCCTTGGGCCGGCCAGGTTTCAGCGGAATCCTCCTCGCCACGCAGGGCCGGGGTCACCCCATCCGAGAGCGGAAAACAACCTCGACGCAATCTTATACCAAAGTCTAAGGGGTAGCTGACTCGTAAACCTTAGTACCCGCGCGTTTTATCGACGACGCCGAGCAGCGCTTCCCCCGCCATGAACCGGCGCAGGTTGTTGCTCAGAAGGTCGAAGTGCCGGTCCCAGAGCCTGTCCGTCAGTGCCGCACTGTGAGGCGTGATGAGCACGTTTTCCATCTCCCAGAATGGAGACTCAGCCGGCAGGGGCTCCTCCTCGAACACATCGAGCGCCGCTCCCCCGATTCGCCCCTCGCGCAACGCCGACAGCAGCGCCGGTTCGTCGATCAACGCCCCACGCGCGACATTGATCAGGTACGCATCCGGTTTCATCGCCGCGAGCCTCTGCGCGTTGATCATTCCTCTCGTCTGCGGCGTCACCGGTGCCGCCAACACCACGTAATCCGCTTGCGAAAGTATGGCCTCAATGTTTGTCATCTCGAGCGACGAGGTCAGCCCGAGTCGAGGGACCTTTTGTTTTCCTCCGTGTTCCTCTGTTTCCCCTGTGGTGAGGTGTTGTCTTCCTTCGTGTTCCTTCGTGTCCTTTGTGGTGAGATTTTGCCTTACCGCGATCACTCTCATCCCCATCGCCGACGCGAGCCGCGCCACTTCGCTCCCAATGCTCCCCACTCCCACCAGCCCCAGTGTTGCCCCAGCAATTTCTCGCGGCCGCGGCCTCTCATTCCACAGGAGGGTCTGTGCCCATTTTTTCTCTGCCTGATACCGCATCGCCGACGGCAACCTCTTCGCCAGTGCCAAAACCAGCGCCATCACGTGCTCCGCCACCACCGGCCCATGCACGCCCCGCGCGCTCGTGACCGTGATGTCGCTCTCGATCAACTGGGGGATCATCAACCGGTGTACCGCTGCCGCCGGCGAGTGAATCCACCGCAACTTCTTCGCCGCCCGCACCTGCTCGGGAGTGATCGACCAGCTCATCAGGATGTCCGTGTCGAGTATTTCCCGGTCGACCCGCTTGTAGTCGTCCAGCCGGACGACCTCGATATTCGGAAACTCCGTCTGTATCCGCTCCGCAAACCACTCCGGCGCCCGCCACAACTCGAACTGGTGATAGATCACGATGAGAAGCTTGAGGTGACCGGATCGGACACTCATCTGGAGATCTGCGAAATCTGGAAATCTGGAAATCTGAGTCTCGTCACAGACAAATCCTCGCAACGTTCATAAAATCCCGGCGGAGTTCCGAATGCAAGAAAAACATAAGCAACTGAGAGATCGAACTAAGGCGTTTTCCTTTAGCGTGCTTCGACTTGTAAGAACTCTGCGGCACACTCCTGAGTCGGACGTGTTTGCCAAACAGGTGGTTCGTTCCGCCACATCAGTGGCCGCAAATTATCGCGCTGTAAATTGCTGCCGCACCAAGGCCGAGTTCACCAACAAATTGCGCGTAGTGCTCGAAGAAGCAGACGAAACCGTATATTGGCTGGAATGTATTCGTGAATCTAAACTCGCCCACGAAGAAATGCTTGCGCCCATTCTCAGCGAGGCTCGGCAGCTTGCTGCAATCTTCACTGCTTCTCTTCGAACCGCTCGTGGCCAAAACAAGAGCTCAGGTTGAATCCGATTTCCAGATTTCCAGATTTCCAGATTTCCCAGATTCCCAGATTTCAGATTTCAGATTTCCAGATCTCAAGATCTCACCCTCAGGTCCCTACCGGTCATATCCTTCGGCTGCTGCAACCCGAGTAAGCCGAGTATCGTCGGCGAAATGTCCTGCAGCGCCCCACCCTCGCGCAACGAAAACTTTTTTCCTTCGCCGGTGATGACCATGAACGGCACCGGATTCGTCGTGTGCGCCGTGTGCGGTCCGCCCGTCGCGGGATCAATCATCATCTCGGCATTCCCGTGATCGGCCGTCACGATCATCGCCCCTTCGCGCTCGCGCACCATTTTGTAAATTTCCCCGAGGCACATATCGACCGTCTCCACCGCCTTCACCGTGGGTTCAATCTTTCCTGAGTGCCCGACCATATCCGCATTCGCGAAGTTGACGATGATTACGTCGAACGCGCCTTTGTGCACCGCGTTCGCTACTGTTTCCGCCACCCCTTGCGCGCTCATCTCCGGCTTCAGGTCGTATGTCGCGACCTTCGGCGACTGCACCAGCGCCCGCTCCTCGCCGGCAAACGGCTGCTCCACACCGCCATTAAAGAAGTACGTCACGTGCGCATACTTCTCCGTCTCCGCCACGCGCAGGTTGCGCATGTTCGCGTCCGCCATGATGTTCGCCAGGATGTGTTCGAGCTTCTCGTTCGGCACTACGTACGGCAGCGTGAATTGCTTGTCGTACTGCGTCATGCAGACGTATTCCAGATTTTTCGGGATGTCGGCGCGCGGTATCGTCGCATCGAGCGCCTCCGCATCCGGCAGATCGCGCCCGCCATTCGGTGTCAATCCGCTCTCCCGAGTCAGCACCCTCGTGATCTGTCGCGCTCGGTCGGCACGGAAGTTGAAATTGATACACGCGTCTTCGTCGCGGATCCTCGCCAGCGGCTCGCCCTTGTTGTCGGTCACCACGAATGGCACAACGAATTCATCCCTCACGCCATTGTTGTAGGACTGCTTCATCCCCTGTACCGGATCGATCCAGCGCCCGCCCTCGGCATTCCCCGTCACCATTGCGTCGAACGCTTTCTTCTCGCGGTCCCACTTCTTGTCGCGGTCCATGGCGTAATACCGCCCGGAGACGCTCGCGATCTTACCTCCGCCGATCTCGCGCATTTTCTGCTGCAGCTGCTCGATGTACATCGCGCCGTTGGTCGGCAGCGTGTCGCGCCCGTCCATGAAGCAGTGCACGAACACGCGATCCACGCCGTTCATCTTCGCCATCTTCAGCAACGCGTAGAGATGGTTCTGATGCGAGTGCACGCCGCCATCCGACAGCAGCCCGAACAGGTGCAGCCTCCGCCCGCCCGTCTTCGCGTGCTTCATCGCCCCCAGCAACACCGGGTTTGAGAAGAAGTCGCCCTTCTCGATCATCAAGTCGATACGCGTGATGTCCATGTACACCACGCGTCCGGCGCCGATGTTCAGGTGCCCGACTTCGCTGTTCCCCATCTGCCCTGTCGGCAGCCCGACGTAGCGCCCGCTCGTATGGATCAGCGTGTTCGGATATTCCGCCAGGAACTTGTCGTAATTCGGCTTGCGCGCCAGCGAGATCGCGTTCGCCTTCGACGGCGGCGCGGACCCCCACCCATCCAGGATCGTCAGCACCAACGGCTTCGGTCGGTTCGGCATTCTTCCTTTCGTAACGCAGGCGTCTCGCCTGCCACTCTGCTCTAAACGGTCTGTCATGGTGAGCGAGGCCGTAAGCGCGGGTGGCCCACCCTAGCCGCTTTTGCTAGGGTGGGGCTCACGCCCGAGTCGAAGGGGCATGTTGTTCCTCCGGTGTCCCTCTGTGTCCTCTGTGGTGAGATCTTTTACTGTCCCGACCCCGCCGCCAGCTCCCCTTGATAATTCAATCCCTTCAGCCCCAGGAACCGCGCCGTATCCCCCAACTCTTCTTCGATCCGCAGTAATTGGTTGTACTTCGCGACCCGGTCCGTCCGCGACGCCGATCCTGTCTTGATCTGCCCCGCTCCGGTCGCGACCGCCAGGTCCGCGATGAACGTATCTTCCGTTTCGCCGCTGCGATGCGAGATGATGTACGTATACCGGTTGCGCCGCGCCAGGTCGATCGCATCCAGCGTCTCGGTCACCGACCCGATCTGATTCACCTTCACTAGGATCGAATTCGCCACACTCCGGTCGATCCCCATCTGCAACCGCTCGCTGTTGGTGACAAACAAATCGTCGCCGACCAGTTGGATCTTTCCCCCGAGTTCGTCGGTCAGCATCTTCCAGCCGTCCCAATCGTCTTCCGCCAAGCCATCCTCGATCGACACGATGGGATAATCCCGCACCCACTTCGCCCAGAACCGCACCATGTCTTCCGACGAGTGTTCGCTCCGGTCCGACTTCTTGAACACGTACTTCCCTTCTTTGAAGAATTCGCTCGCCGCTGGATCCAGCGCGATCGAGATATCTCTGCCCGGCTCATATCCCGCCTGCGTGATCGCCTCCAGCACCACCTCGATCGCCTCCACGTTCGACTTTACGCTCGGCGCGAACCCTCCTTCGTCGCCAACTCCGGTGTTATACCCGCGCTTCTTCAGGACGCCTTTCAACGTGTGGAACACCTCGACGCCCCAGCGCAGCGCCTGACTGAAGCTCTCCGCACCCACCGGCATGACCATGAATTCCTGGAAATCGACGTTATTGTCCGCGTGCGCCCCGCCGTTCAGGATGTTCATCATCGGACACGGCAGCAGGTTCGCGTTCAGCCCGCCGAGGTACCGGTACAGCGGCATGTTGTATTCGTTCGCCGCGGCCCTCGCGCACGCCATCGACACCGCCAGGATCGCGTTCGCCCCCAGCCTGCCTTTGGTCTCGGTGCCGTCGAGTTCAATCATCTTCGCGTCGATCTCGTCCTGCGCGCTCGCATCCATGTTCGCCAGCGCGTCCGCGATCTCGCCATTCACCGCCTCGACCGCCTTCAGCACTCCTTTGCCAAGATAGAAATTGCTGTCCCCGTCCCTGAGTTCCACCGCCTCGTGCTCGCCGGTGGACGCCCCGCTCGGCACGATCGCCCGCCCCATCGCGCCACTCTGCAACCATACTTCCGCCTCGACCGTAGGATTGCCGCGCGAATCCAGCACCTGTCGCCCGCGTATCTCCCCGATATTCATTGGTAATTTCTCCATGATTTCCGTTCCCGATTTCACCACACCCGGAAAGCCTTCCTGCCGATCGCCGCTATAGATCGTCACTTGCCTTCCGGTCAGCAACCCCGTCCCCACATACCGTTTCGTCATAGCTGTCCAAAATCGCGATTATAAACTCTGCGTCCACTGCCCCTCTGCGTCCTCTGCCCCTCCGCGTCCTCTGCGCTGCTCTTTCCTCTGTGTTCCTCTGTGCCCTCGTGGTGAATGTTTTCAAATCGGCAATCGACAATCGGCAATGTCTTTCCCTTCGCCATGCGCCATGAGGCGTTTATTATCGGACTCACACTAGTTATTCCCGGCTCCCACTCTCCGTTCTACTCTCGCACCATGGCGACGGATCCTGCCGTGCGTGTCGGCGCGCGCGTTCCCGACTTCACGCTGTCGGCGGCAAACCGTGCCGGGACTTTCACCTTGAGCGAATGGCTCAAGCGCGGGCCCGTGATTATCGAATTTCTTCGCGGCACCTGGTGACCGAACTGCGTGAAACGCATGGCTCAGTTCGAGCCCCACAAAGACGAGATCGAAAAACTCGGGGCGCTGCTATATGTCGCAGCCGAGAAGCGCGCCGGCTTCTTTCATCCGGCCAAATTCCTGTCGGAGCACCCGGTTTCGTTCCCGTTCCTGCTCGACGAAGATCGTGCCGTCACCAAGTCCTATGGCGTGTATCACCGCATCGGCGTCGACGCTTTCAACATCGCGAGTCCAGCGACGTTTGTCGTCGACATCCACGCCATCGCCCGTTTCGCTTACGTCGGCCTCGACCAGCGCGATCGTGCGCCTGTGGAAGCCGTTTTGCATATTCTCCGCGGACTCAACAAGCCCGAATCCGGCAAGTACTCCGCGGAACAATGATTTTGCTAGCAGCTAGTGACTAGCGACTAGCGACTTTTTGGAGGTCGATATGAAGAAGTTGCTCCTGCTGCTCACGGTCGCGCTGGCCGCCTCGGCGCAAAACTCCAAACCCAGCGCGGCATCCGTCCGGCCGCTCTCCACCGGGACCACGACGGAGATGCAACAGCAGGCCGCCACCATCGCCCAGCCCGCACCCGCCGCTACGGTTCGCCGGCCCGAGACCAATGAGTTCGCGCTCCCCGAAGGCACGCCGGTCTACATGAAGCTGGAGACGCCGATCTCCACCCGCACTAACAAGCCCGGCGACCGCTTTGCCGGACGCGTCACCCAGCCCGTCATGCTGAATCAGAAGACCATCATCCCGGTCGGCGCTGCTCTCGAAGGCCGCGTCATCCGCGCCGACCAGGAGCGCCGCATCCACGGCACCCCGGTCATCGACCTCCGCCCCGAGATGGTCACTATGCCCGACGGAACTCGTTACACGATCGTCGCCACCATCGTGGACACCGGCAACCCGAAAGACGTCACCGTCGATGAAGAAGGCGGTATTCATGGCAAGGGTCGCGATGGCAGCGACTGGAAAGAAACCGGCATCGCCACGGGTGCGGGAGCAGGTGTCGGAGCTCTCATTACCCACGGCGCCAAGGGCACACTGATTGGCGCTGGGATCGGCGCCACCGCCAGCGTCGTCCGCTGGCTCGCCAAAACCCGCGACGCCAACCTGCCCGCCGGGACCGAAATCGTCATGGAACTCAGCCGCCCCATGGCCTTATCCAGCAGCAGCGCCGGCCAGTAACGCAGGCGTCTCGCCTGCCACACGGAACAGTGGCGAGGGCATCCTGCCCTCGCTTTTTTCTTCGTGTCCCTTCGTGACCTCTGTGGTGAGTGTTTCAATCGGCAATCATCAATCGACAATGGTTTTACAATAGTCCGTGCTTCCCCGCATCCTCATCCTCGCCCTCTGCTGCACTCTTCTCTCCTGCAAGGACCTCGTTCAGAAGTACAAGCGTTCCAACACGGGTCTTTCATCTCTCGACAGGAAGGTTCTTTATGATTTCCGCAACCCTCTTCCTGCATCCACTCCTACGCTCCCGGACAGCACTCTGCACTCCGTGATCGCGACCATCCCGCCCGCCTGCCCTGTGGCTGCCAACGACGCTCAGCCGACCACCCCGCATGTCGTTTCCGTCGCCAGCGGATCTTTTACCTACGCAGCCGAGCAGGAAACCGCTTACCTCGTCACCGGCCTGCCGTGCGGCCTGCACAAGGCCGTAATCGTAATGTCGAATGGCAAGCTCCAGGCTTCCTCGGACACTCCATACACCTCGATCGCCGGTACCTTCGACCTCAATCACGACGACAAGAACGAACTCCTTCTCACCGGCGAGACCACCCGGGACGGCCAATATTCGCGCGAAGCCTCGCTCCAGACCTTCGAGAAGAACACTCTCCGTGCCGTCGAAGACCTCGGCATCGTCTACCACGACTCCTGCTCTCTCTTCGTCGGTGCCGACGACGCCAGGAAGAAAGCACTCGTGGCCAGCGGACTCACGCCATACGTCGAAGCCGTCGTCGTCTATTACCTTCCGCACTCCGGCCTCGAGATGCCCAACTTCACCGCCGAACGCTATCGCGCCCCCTGCCCCGCTACGCCCGGCGCACCTCCCCCGAATTGGCAACTGGTGTCGCGCTAGGAATGCTTTGATGATTTTGTAATGGTGGGCCCCCGGCGCCCTCGCCGGGGCGGCATCCGGACCGAAAGGAAAAGCAAATGCGGCGGGCGCCTTCGCCCACCGCAACTTAAAACTTGCAACTTTCAACTTACAACTGCTTTTACGCTACAAAATACTTCGCCCCCGGATGGTGCACCACGATCGCAGAAGTGCTTTGCTCCGGATCCAGCATGAACCCCGTCGTCAGCTTCACCCCGATCGTCTCCTCCGGATGCAGCAGCGCGAACAACTTCGTCTGGTCTTCCATGTGCGGACACGCCGGATACCCGAACGAATATCTCGACCCCCGATACTTCTGATGGAACAGGTCGCTGATCCGCGAAGAGTCTTCATTCGCGATCCCCAGTTCCTCGCGCATCTTCTTGTGCGCCAGCTCCGCCAGTGCCTCCGCCGTCTCCACGCTCAGCCCGTGCAGGTACAGATACCGCGTGTACTCGCCGCTCTGGAACAGCTTGTGCGTGAGTTCCGCGGCCTTATGCCCGATCGTCACCAGCGACAGCCCGATCACATCCATCTGCCCGCTCGCCTTCGGTACGAAGTAGTCGCTGATACACAGCTTCCTGCCCTCTCTCTGCCTCGGGAAATTAAAGCGCACTAATTCTTTTGTAGGCCGGTCGCCCTCCACGGGCTCGAACACAACCACATCATTCCCCTCGCTCTGCGCCGGCCACCACCCGTACACCACCTTCGGCTCGAACCAGCCCTCCTGGATCACTTCTGCTTCCAGTCCCTTCAGGATCGGCCGATATTTCTCCTCGACCAGCCGCAAATAGTCTTCCTGCGACGCCGTCTTCAACTGCCACTGGTTCTTGAACAGTGCCGTCTCATTGATGTACTGGAACACCTCGCTCAAGTCCCAGTCTTTTTTCACCCTCGCGCCCCAGAACGGCGGACGTGGGATGTTGGGCGCCGGCTGCACCGAGGGACTCCGCTCCGTGGACACTTCCGTTTCCGCCGTCGCGACCGCCGCCTTCGCGAATTCCTTCACCACGCGTCCTGCCGCCAGCGCCGCTTCGCGCTGCTCCGGCGACTGCGTCAGGTCATCCATCGTGTGCAACCCATCGAAGGCGTCGTTCGCGTAGAACACCGCGCTCTGGTACTCCTTGCGCAGGTCGTCCTCGACATACTTCCGCGTCAGCGCCGCTCCGCCGCACACCACCGGGAAATTGTGCCCCTGCATCTGCAGGTCCTGGATGACGTACTTCATCTCCAACGTCGACTTCACCAGCAGCCCGCTCAGTCCGATCGCATCCGCCTTATGCTCGACCGCCGCCTGGATGATCGTCTCGGCCGGCTGCTTAATCCCGAGATTGACCACCTTGTAGCCGTTGTTGCTCAGGATGATGTCCACCAGGTTCTTGCCGATGTCGTGGACGTCGCCCTTCACAGTCGCGAGCACCATCGTGCCCTTTTGCGAGCCTTCCACCTTCTCCATCTTCGGCTCGAGATATGCGACCGCGGCCTTCATCACGCCCGCCGAATCCAGCACCGACGGCAGCTGCATCTTGCGCGCGCCGAACAACTCGCCCACCGTCCTCATCCCGTCCAGCAGCACGTTGTTGATGAGGTCGAGCGGCGTATACGTCTTCAGCGCGTCTTCCAGGATCTGCTCCAGCGACTGCTTCTGCGCGCCCTCGCCCACCGCTTTTTCACCCTGCACGATGCAGAACTTCAGCTTGTCCTCGACGCTCAGGTTCTCGGCATGGATCGGCTCTTCCGTCTTCGCCGTTTTGCCGCTGAAGAAGTTCATGTAGTTCTGCAGCGGGTCGCCGTTCGTGGTGTCGTGGAAGATCAGCTTCCGCGCCAGTTCCACTTCCTCGTCGGGGATCTTGTACAGCGGGTAGATCTTCGAATAATTCACGATCGCCATGTCGAGACCGTTGTTCACCGCCTCGTGCATGAACACCGAATTCAGCACCCGCCGCGGGTACGCATTCAACCCGAACGAAATGTTGCTGACGCCCAGGATCGTCTTCACTTCGGGCAGTTCTTCCTTGATCCGCTTCACCGCGTTCAGCGTCTCGATGCCCGCCGTACGGTAGTCGTCCTGACCGGTCGATATCGGCAGCGTCAGTGCGTCGAAGATCAAGTCCACCGGCCGCATGCCGTACTTATTCACTGCCAGGTCGCGGATGCGCTTCGCGATCGCTACTTTCTTGTCGGCCGTCAGCGCCATGCCTTCTTCGTCGATGGTCAGCGCGATCACCGCCGCGCCATACTTCTTCGCCATCGGCAGAACCTTCGACGTGCGCTTCTCCCCGTCCTCCAGGTTGATCGAGTTGATGATCGGCTTCCCGGGAATGCGCTTCAGGCCTTCTTCGACGACGTCAGCTTCCGTCGAATCCAGCAGGATCGGCGCCGGAACGCGCGTTGCGACCTTCTCCAGCACGTTGCTGATGTAGCCCTTCTCATCCTCGCCGACGATTGCGACGCACAGGTCCAGCATGTGCGAGCCTTCGTTGACGAGCTTCTTCGCCATCGCCTGGATCTCGTCGTACTTGCCCTTCTGCACCAGCTCGCGGAACTCGGCCTTCCGCGTCGTCGTATTCATTTCTTCCGCGACGATCAGCGGCTTCGGCTCCAGGTCCAGCGGCACCATCGTGTACGCGCTCGCCGCCGCGCCTGTCAGCTTCACTTCCCTCTTCGCCGGCTCCAGGTTCGCGCAGGCGTCCGCAACTGCCTTGATGTGTACCGGAGTGGTCCCGCAGCACCCGCCGACCAGCCGTACTCCGTAATCGGTAATGAAGTGCTTGTGGAAGTCCGCCAGTTCTTGCGGCTGGAGTTTGTAGACCGCGTGTCCGCCCTCGTTCTGCGGCAGGCCCGCATTCGGCAGCACCGACACCTGCTGCGGCGCATTGATACCCAGATAGCGGACCGCGTCGTTCATTTCCTTCGGTCCCGTCGCGCAGTTCAGCCCGACGATGTCAATATCGAATAACTCCAGCGTTGTCAGAGCCGCACCGACCTCGGTCCCGAGCAGCATCGTCCCCGTGGCTTCGAGCGTTACTTGAACTTGTACCGGCAAGCGCTTGCCCGCCTTCTTCATCGCCTCGGTGACGCCGACGATAGCCGCCTTCGCCTGCAGGATGTCCTGGCAGGTCTCTATCAGCAGCACATCCACTCCGCCGTCGATCAACCCCAGCGCCTGCTCCTCGAATGCCGCCGCCATCGCGTCGAACCCGATATGTCCCAGCGACGGCAGCTTCGTTGTCGGTCCCATCGATCCCGCGACAAACCGCTTCCGACCGTTCGAGTACTGCGCCGCCACTTCCCTCGCCAGCAGCGCCGCCTTCTTGTTGATCTCGTGCACCTGGTCCTGGAGGTCGTACTCGCCCAACACGATCCGCGTCCCGCCGAACGTGTTCGTCTCCACCACATCCGCGCCTGCTTCGAAATACGCCGCGTGGATGTCCCGCACAACGTCAGGCCGGCTCAGCACCAGGACTTCGCTGCACCCTTCCTTGGCCCAGTAATCGTCCAGCGTGAGATTGCGCGCCTGCAGCGACGTGCCCATCGCGCCGTCGTAGATGACGACGCGCTCCTGTACCGTTTTTAGAAAGTCACTCATGGTTATGAATTGTCATCCTGAGCGAGGACACCGCCATAAGCGCCCGGTTTTGGCGCTTGCAGCGTCCGAGTCGAAGGACCTTTGTTTGACTTCCCGCTACATTCAGTTTAAATGAAAAACCGGCCATTCCTGGCCGGTTCCCATAGATGTCAATACGGGCCGGCTCACACTTTTCCGGCCTCCATTCGATCGCTCAGCTTCGGATTCTTTTCGATCTCTGCGTTGTTGAACACCGCGTTCGCCCCCAAATGAGCTGGTACAGGCGAGAGTAACTGTTCTTTGCGGTACACCAAGTTACTTGCATTGAACGTAGCGATTTCGAACCCGTGCCCGTGCGTAATCGCATCCGTTGGGCACGCTTCCACGCAGTACCCGCAGAAGATACAACGGTTGTAGTCGATGTTGTAGACGCGAGCGTAGCGCTCGGCGCCGGAGACGCGGTGCTCTTCGGTGTTTTCGGCGGCTTCGATGTAAATGCAGTTCGAAGGGCACGCCGCCGCGCACAGGAAACACGCCACGCATTTCTCCAGACCGTTCTCGTCGCGCTGGAGAACGTGTACGCCGCGATACCGCTCCTGGAACTTCGCGCCGCGCAGGGGCCCGGGGCCGTCGGGGTAGTTCTCCACAACGGTAGGCTGGAAGAGTTCCCGAAGGGTTACGCTCATCCCCTTGGCGATAGCCGCAATCTCTTTGATGACCGCCATAACGTTTCAGTATAAATCACGCGACCGTAGCACCGGTGTCTCGCCTGCCACGTACCACCGGCGTCTCGCCTGCCACGATGCTGCTGGTATTGCCGCAACCGAGAGTCACCCACCTACGCTGCTTGCGAACGACGCGGCGGAATACGGAATACGAGATACGGAATACGTTCAGCTTATCCTCCGTGCTCCTCTGTGTCCCCTGTGGTGAGTGTGTTTCACGACACCAGGTCCCCTCGCACCGCCGGCTGAGATCGCCGTTCGAGACACAAACAGGCGTATTGGCAGCGTGGGCAGCGGGTTTGGTCACATCGCACGCTCCGAAGCCCAATTTACCGGATACATTCACATCGACAGCGCTGAAGGCAGCCTGCAAATGGAAGGAGACATTCCGTGACGAAAGCGATTCGTTGGTTCTTTGCCAGTCTGTTCCTCGGCACGGCGATATTGGCCGCAGCGCAGCAAGCACGCGTCGAGGTTCCATTCGAATTTCACATAGCTGGTCAGACGCTTCCCGCCGGCACTTATGAGGTGAAGCGCGCATTTGACCGCGACGATCTTGCACTCACCATCAGTGGCGCGGCCGGGCAATCGCCGGTAGCATTCCTGGTGCACCAGGCTTCCCCAAATCAGTACGGTTCGGGGTTGTCGTTCAACCGCTACGGCGATTCGTATTACCTCAGCGGTGTGACCATGCCATCCGGCAAATTCAGCTTGGCGCGCTCGCGCCAAGAGCGGATGGTAGCCGTTACCGCTGACAGCCACGACACCCGCGAGGTTGTCGCTAGTAGCAAGTAGTTGCCAGTTGCCAGTTTCAGGGGCCAGCTTCGGCTGGCCCCTCTCATTTTAGTGCGGCAGTGAGGCGTCGGACGTGGGCAGGTGGCGGAGTTTCTCTTGCGAGGGAGTGTCGCCCTGATTGGCGGCCTTCCGGTACCAAGTCACGGCCTCTGTCGTGTCTTTTGGAACACCGATCCCGAATTCGTACGCCTGGCCGACATTGAACTCAGCGATCGCTACCCCCGCATTGGCGGCTTCGAGATAAAGAACGAAAGCCTTGGCTACATCTTTTTCCACTCCTCTGCCGTTTTCGTACATGAAACCAAGATTGACCGAAGCCGCAGCCGACCCGTTGTTCCGGGCGACGCGGTACCAGCGTACAGCCTCGGCCGGGTCCTGGGGCACGCCGTCGCCCTGGTTATATAGAATGCCGAGCGAAACTTGGGCGTCCGCGTCGCCGAGGTCCGCGGCGCGCAGGAAGCGGCGAACTGCTTCACGCTTGTCCTGCCGAACCCCATCGCCTTCGTAATAACGCAAGCCCAGAACGTACTCGGCGCGTGCAGAACCGTCAGCGGATGCTCGGGAAAACCAGTGCAAGGACTGCGCTAACGACCGCGTTACACCCATACCCTCCTGATACAGAAGGGCAAGGTCGTACTCGGCGACTGCGGTGTGGTGTTTGGCGGCCTTCTCGAACAACTGCCGCGCTCGGTGGTAGTCGCGAACCACGCCGTCTCCACGAGCATATTGGAGGCCGAGGTTCACTTGCGCGCTGGCATCGCCCTGGGCGGCGGCTTCCCGCAACCATCGAGCGGCCTCCTGCGGATCTCGAGGCACACCATCGCCGGCCAGGTACATAAACCCCAATTGTGATTTGGCGACAATGCTGCCGCCGGTCGCAGCGCGAAGCAGCCATTTCAGTGCGATGGCAGTATCTCGGGCCGACCTGGCGCCTTTCGCATACGCCATTCCGAGTTGCGTCTGGGCCACGGGGTCGCCAAAATCTGCGCGGCGGACGACGGCGGGATCCGGGGACGTGACATTTGGGTGGTCAGCGGATGCAGGACTCGCGGCCGGCAACGATGGCGACTGAAACCCCGGGTTGGGGGCGACGCCACTCGCGACCGCAGCCTGGAACATTAGCAACAACACGGGCGTGCTTAACATAGGACACCCCCGCGGAACTCAAATGTGAGCCGCTGGGCAGTGGACTGCCCGCACCGGATCTTGGTTTACACGGGTGGGACGAGTGCACGCGGAACGGCGCGAACCGCGATGCGAACAAAAAAGCAGGCCGGAGGGGTTAAGGCCGGCGTGCGAGAGAGGCGTACGGAATTTGAACTATTCACTGGAGGACCGAAACGTCCTTTGATCATTGGACAACTCTCGTTGCGATTCGTACCAGGGTTTGGGACGAACCGTGCTCCTGGTGGTGCGAACCGTTGGTTTTTGGTGCGTCCGGATACAACCGGGGGGAATCCAAGCGATGCAGCCGGGAAGATGCGGCTTCACGAGTAACAAATTTCTGCCCGGCGCGTCTAAAGAGACATCGGTGCACTCGATAACCGGGTAAGAAGGTGGCATGCCCGGGTGGGGCGAAAAAATCGGAAGTATTGAAGAGCAGATGAAGTGGGCTGTGCTCTTCGCAATGGTCCTGTCGGCGCTCACCGCCGCGCGCGACGTAGTGTCCATGCTGCGCCCGGGAGAAGTAGACGACTGGGTGTGGTCGCTCGCATCGCAGCTCACCCTCTTCCTTTATTGGGCCTTCCTTACGCCGCTCGTTCTGCTTGCAATGCAGACCATCCGCGAGCGCCGGTGGAACCGATTGCAGGCCGTCGGCTTCCACGCGGCGCTGTACACAGTCTTCGGCACCGTCTTCTACGCATTCGTCGGCGTGGTCAACGTCTATCTGTGGCCGCTTCCGGGCAGGACGCCGGAGTGGAAGTACTTCCTGCGGCCACAGTCTTTCCTGGTCGTGTTCCTCAATAGCGCGTTGAAATACTACGTTCCCATCCTGCTCGGCGGCGCGCTGTTCGCCTACTACCGGCGGATGCGCGAGGAAGAACTGAAGGGCGCGCAGTTGCGTGAACAGCTTTCGCAATCGCGGTTCCGGTTGCTGAAGATGCAACTGCATCCGCATTTCCTGTACAACGCGCTGCACTCGATCTCCTGCCTCATCTATACCGAACCGGTTCGTGCGGACCGGATGATCGCGCAGCTCAGCGACCTGTTGCGGCAATCGCTGGAGGCGACCGACGTCGTGCTGGTGCCGCTCCGCGAAGAACTCGAGTACGTCCGCAAGTATCTCGAGATCGAACGCATCCGCTTCTCCGACCGGCTGGAAGCCCGTTTCTCCATCTCGCCGGACACGCTCCCGCTCGACGTACCGAATCTCATTCTTCAGCCGCTGGTCGAAAACGCGATCCGGCACGCGGTGGGAAAAATGGCGGGACCGGGTCTGGTACACATCAAGGCATACAAGCATCGGGGCGGCTTGGTGCTCGCGGTCGAGGACAACGGGCCGGGCTTCCCTGCCGGCGAAGCGACCGGGATCGGAACGCGGAACGTACGCGAGCGGCTCGCAGGACTCTACTCGCATCGCGCACGTTTGACCTACCGGAACCTCAAGCCCTGCGGAGCGCGCCAGGAATTGTTTATTCCGATCGACGACATCAGTGCGCTGTTTGAAGCGCCAGAATTGGGGACAGCCGTGTATGAATGAGATCACAACCATCCTGGCCGACGATGAAGTTCTCGCGCGCGACAAGCTGCGCATGCTGGTCGGACGCGATCCGATGTTCAAGATCGTCGGCGAATGCTCGACCGGCCGCGACGCGATCCAGGCCGTCTATGCGCACCGGCCGGAGGTCGCGTTCCTGGATGTCCAGATGCCGGACCTCGACGGCCTGACCGCCCTGCAATCGATCGACTCGGACGCGCGGCCGCTCGTGGTGCTGACGACCGCCTTCTCCCATTACGCAGTGCAGGCGTTCGAGGCGGAAGTCCTCGATTACCTGCTGAAGCCCTTCGACGAGGAACGGCTGAACCGGTGCCTGCGCCGCATCAAGTCGCGGCTGCTGCATCGTGACGCCGACGAGAGCCAGCACAAACGCAGCTCGCCCGAGACCTTGGATCGCTTCCTGGTCAAGGCGGACGGAAGGATCCTGTTCTTCGAGGCGGAGGAGATCGACTGGATCGAGGCCGCGTCGAACTATGTCGAGATCCACACCGGGCAGCAGTCCTTCCTCGTGCGGCACACCATGAACGAACTGGAGAAGCGTCTGAGCGCCACGCATTTCCTGCGCATCCACCGGTCGTACATCGTGAACGTCGGCAAAATTCGCGGCGTGCAGCCGTGCAACAGCGGCGAATACATGGTGCGGCTGCAGAGCGGGAAGGAATTGCCGTCCAGCCGCGGCTACCGCGAGAACCTGGACTCGATCTTGAAGGCAGCCATTTGAATGGGTCCCCACCCTGGGTGGCCCACCCTAGCTGGTTTTGCTAGGGTGGGCTGTAGCAGTCGATCACTTCTGCGGCGTCGCCGGTACAACCGCGGTCGACGTCTTCACTTCGGCCGCGGGCTTCTCGTCCGGCTGTACCTTCACGGTTCGAAGCATGGTGTCCAGTCGGCGCAACACCTGGTCGGGATCCACCTCCCGCGCGAGACCGTCGGCGTTGCTGGTCTTTACACCCATTTCCACTTCGTAGCAGGCGTCGTTAGCGAACGTCACGTACTGACGCACCTTCGCCGACTGCCCGTGCCCACCGGTGTCGGTTTCACGCCAGCGAAAGTCCACGCCGTTGATGGTCTCGGTCAGGACCTTGCCATCCTTGTCCTTCGCCAGTCCGAGCTGCGACTCGCACTCCTGCTGGTCCACGTTCTGGTTCAGGCTCAGCATGAAGTAGCCGCTCTCGAAGTCCGTATCGGCGTAGTAGCCGTGCGGAATGTCAACGCGGGCAAGCGTGACCTGGCCGGCGTAGCCGTCGGAAACCGGATGCAGCGAGAGATCGCTATTCGCAATGGCGCGCGCACCGGTGATCGTGTACTGCCACGGGTACTGGAACGAGACGCCGTAGTCGCGGCTGCGATACGTGAGCAGCTTGTTCGCCGACGGCTTCTCTTTCTTGTCCGCGGTTTTATCGACGACGAGCGCGACCGCCGGGTGCGCGACCACGGGCACGACAGTGCGCATCGACGCGGCTTTCAGCGACCCGTTGTACGGCACGGCCGAAGCCGGTTTGGGCGCTGGTTTGGAAATGCAAGCGATGGTCAGACCGATGACCAGGGCGGCGAACGGAACGGCTACCCAGGCCTTGCCGATCGTTGGAGCGGTGCGATTGTTGTCATTCATAACGGCCTCCTCGGGGCCACCCGTGAAATTGCACGGCCCGCGCCAAAGGACGCCGTATTGATTCGTAGGGAGTTGCAGAAGTTTTGGGATGGGATCGATGTGGACGCCCTGACACGCTGTGGCCGACGGGACACAACGACCTGTGTACTAGCCAGGCTTGTGTACTAGCCAGGCTTACCTGGCGACACTCTTTCTTAATCCGTGTATATCCGTCAAATCCGTGGCGTTTTTGCTTTTGCGGAATCTAATGCAGCATGGCTCAACTGGAGAAACGCCTGCCGCAGAACATGCCGGGAGAGTTTTACGTCGATTCGACCTGCATCGACTGCGATGCGTGCCGGCAAATCGCGCCCGCAACCTTCCGCGATCATGGCGACCAGTCGAGCGTCTATCAACAGCCGAGAAATCCCGGCGAGCTGCACCGGGCGTTGATGGCGCAAGTCGCGTGCCCGACCGCCTCGATCGGCACGACGACACGAAGAAGCGCGAAGCCCGGCGTCGAGGCGTTTCCGACCCATGTCGTCAGCGATGTTTACTTCTGCGGGTTCACGGCGGAGTCGAGCTTTGGCGCCTGGGCCTACCTGATCGTCCGGCCGGAGCAACGCGGCGGAAATGTCCTGGTGGACTCGCCGCGGTTCACGTCGCCGCTGGTCCGGAAGATCGAAGCGATGGGCGGCGTGCGCACCATGTTCCTGTCGCATCGCGACGACATCGCCGACCACGCAAAGTTCGCGGCGCACTTCGGTTGCGAGCGCATCATGCACGAGGCGGACGGCGCGAAGAGGTTGGGCATCGAGCGCGTCATCACCGGAATCGAGCCGGTGCGACTCGATCATGAATTGCTCATCATCCCGACGCCAGGACATACGCGCGGCCACCAGGTGATGCTCTACCTCGATCAGGTGCTGTTCACGGGAGACCACCTCGCATGGTCGCCCAACCAGAAGACGCTCATCGCCTTTCGCGATGCCTGCTGGTACTCGTGGACGGAGCAGACAAAATCAATGGAGCGGCTGCTTCCCTATCGCTTCGAATGGGTCCTGCCGGGACACGGCCGCATCACCCACGGAACCGCCGAAGAAATGCACCGCGAACTGGAACGATGCGTCGACTCGATGAAGACTGGAACCTGGTGATGGCGGATCTGGAAATCTGGAGATCTGGAAAATCTGGAGATCTGGAAAGCTGCCTTACATTTGCGTTCGCGCAACAGATTTCCAGATTCGCAGATTTCCAGATTCGCAGATCTCCAGATTTCCAGATCGAAGTTCTACTTCCCTCCAGCGCTGACCACCCTCGGCTTATGGTCGAGCTGCTGTAGCAGTTCGCTCACGGCGCGATCGAGCTGCGAATCTTTCCCTGTATAACTCTCGCCCACCGGACGGCTGACTGCGATGTCCACCTGCCGCGGATGTAATTCCATGTCTTTGCCTTCGTGGTCGGTGATGCGGCTGAACGGGATGCGGAGGATGGATCCATCGACCAGCGGGACGTTGCTGGTGTAGATGATCCAGCCGCCGGTCGGCTCCCCAATGACTTTGCCGAGTTCCAGCGTGCGGTAGCCCTCGGTGAAATCTTCGGCGTCGGAGAGCGAGTGCTGGTTCGTGATAAGCACGGTCGGACGCTCGAGCGCGCGCTGTCCGAGGACGTTGCGAGCCGGCGACGCCTCGTACCCGCGCATGGTCATGGTCATGTAGCCACGGCGGGCGAAGACGTCGATGGCGTATGGATTGACGAACCCGCCGTTGTTGTTGCGGATGTCCACGATCACGCCCTCGCGGCCGTGGTTTTGCACGTCGAGGTCGAGCGTGAGCTGCGTCAGCGCGTCGGCCGACATATCGAACATGTGGACGTATCCGAGGCGGCCGTTGCTGGCCTTTTCGACGTACTCGCGGTTCTGGTTGACCCACTGCCGGTAGAGCAGCGCCTTCTCCGTCGTGAGGTTCACGGGCTTGACTGTAATCGTCCGCGGACTGGCCTCAGGAGACGCCGCGACGGAGAGCTTCACCTGGCGGTCGATCTTGTATTCGAGAAGCTCCTGAATATTCGCTTTGCCATCGAGCTTGTGGCCGTCGATCGCGACGAGATACTCACCGGCCTTGATGCCCGCGACAGAGGCAGGACCGAGGTCTACGACTTCCGAAATCTTCAGGCGCCCGTTGGAGTCGTAGGTCTGCGGATCGAAGCGGAGGCCGAGCCGTCCAGTGGAGGGACGGTTTTCTCCCGGCGGCGCATTGACGCCGGAGTGGGAGGCATTGAGTTCGCCGACCATCAGCGACATGAGGCGGCGCATCTCGTCGGGAGTGCGGGCAGCTTCGATGTAGGCCGAGAACTGGGCGTGGATGGCATCCCAATCCGCGCCGTGCATCTTCTCGTCGAAGAAGTTGTCGCGCAGCAGTCGCCAGCCTTGCTCGAAGGCCTCGGTCTTGTCGCGCTGGAAATCGATATCGAGTTCGGCGGCGACAGCGAGCGGCTTGGGCTTCGGTTCAGCGAGCGGAGTCGAGAACACCTTGCCGTCGTCGAGGTAATAAAGTTCCTTGCTGTCGGCCGTGTACTGGACTGCGCGCTTGGAGCCGGCCGTCGATGTGAGTTGCTTCGCGATAGCCGGTTCGCGCGAAAGTTCGTCGAGCGAATAGATGTAGAGGTTCTGCTGGCCGGCGGTGGTCGCAACCAGCGCGAGCCATTTGCCGTCGGGGCTGATTCCCTGCCAGCCGACGTCAACCCCGATGCGGAGCAAGCTGAGCCGCTGGCGGATGCCGTCGCTGACGACATCGACGGGCTCGATCTTCTTCTTCGGCGCCGGCTTCGCGTCGTCCTTCTTTTCGTCTTCCTTCTGCGCTGCGTTTTCGACCTTGGCGGGCTCGGCTTTCGCCTGGTCGTCGGTCGGCGTCGGCGTGGTCGCGCGCTGGCGCTCGGGCGAAGGCGTCACGTTCGGCGGACGCTCTTCGCGGAACAGATCGCGGAACTGGTCTTCGCGGAATTTGGGCGTACGCGGGATCAGGTCGACCCGCGCCACCTGGCTCGTCTCGGTGCGCTGGCCGGTGTCGAAGAGGAGGAACTTGCCGTCGGGACTCCACGAGATGGTGTTGCTGAACGCGTTGCTGAGGAAGCTGACGGGGAGTGTCTTGCCGCCCTCGACCCGCACAACGCTGGCGTTACGGAACGTGCGCGCGCCGGCGCTCATGTATGCGATCCAGCGGCTGTCGGGCGACCAGACGAACGGACGATTGGCGCCCAGCGGCGGGCGGTCGAGCATGCCTTCGGCGAGCACGCGCTCGGTCTTCGTCGCGACATCGCGCACCACGAGCTGGTGGCGTCCGCGCTGGTACGAAAGCCACTTGCCGTCGGGCGAGAACATCGGGTGCTGCTCGTCCGTTGCGCCGCGCGTGAGCTGCGTTTCGGCCTGCTTCTGGAAGTCGTATTGATACAGGTGGTCGTGGCCGTCGCGGTCGGAGACGTACACGATGGTGCGGCTATCGGGCGACCACTGCGCGGCCCATTCGCGCGCCGGTGTGTCTGTGATACGGACCCCATCCCCGCCGTCTTTTGCCGGCGCGGCAAAAAGGTCGCCGTGGACCGCGAACACGATCTTCTTGCCGTCGGGCGAGACGGCGATGTCCTCGATGCGGTCGGTGACGCGGCGGTGCTCGACCGCGGGGCCGGCAGCGACTCCGCGCAGATGGATCTCAACCGGCGCTGCCTGCCGGGTTTGCAGGTTCAGTTTCCAGATGCGGAAGTCGCGCTCGAACACGATGAAGCGGCCGTCCGCGGAGATGCTGGGCCATAGCACGCGGCCGTTAGTGAAGTTCGTGACCTGCGTCGGCTTTCCGCCCGCTTCGCTCCGGATGTTTTCCTGCCCGCTGCGGTCGGATACGAAGTAGAGCGTCTGGCCCGCCCACATCGGCCAGAACTGGCGGGCTCCTCCTTCGGCCAGGCGCTGGTATTCGGGACCGCTCGCTGCTGTGCGGACGAGCCAGATCTCGGATTCGTCGAGATGACTCCGGCCATGGCGCCACCACTGGCCTGAACCAACACCGCGCGCGGAGAATGCCACGGACTTGCCGTCCGGCGCGGCAGCGGCGAAGAACTCGCTGGTGTAGCGATCGGCGGTGACGGGCATGGGCGTACCGCCGTCGATCGAGACGCGGTAAACGTCGCTCATGCCGGAGATGTCCTGCGCCGTCGATGAGAAATAGACGTATTTCGAATCCGGCGACCAGGAGTCGGCGCGCTCGAACGAATCGTCCCAGGTGAGGCGCTTCAGGTCGCCGGTGGCGAGCGTCAGGACATAAACGTCGCCGTTGCCGGTGCGCGTGGAAGTGAAGGCCAGGTACCGGCCGTCCGGCGAGTACAGCGGGCGCGACTCGTTCGCGGGATGCGCGACGAGGAGACGCGCTTCACCGCCGTCGGCGGGGACCGTCCAGATGTCACCGCCGGAGACGAACGCGATCTCGCGGCCATCGGGTGAAATCGCCGGTTCGGCAAGAGCAGCGGTGGACCTGGCGGTCTGAGCGAAGGACAGCCCGCACAGCAGCAGGGCAAGGATCAAGTTGCGCATGAGTATCTCCGGGAAGCGGAATTACACCACCGAACACTGCGGTTGTCGATGATGGATTCGCTGCAAACCCGGCGACCGCTGACGTTATAAGCGCGAACACAGACCAGCGCTGAATGTAAAGACCGGCGGATTCGCGCAACTGGGGTCAGGCGAAAGTGTTTAGAATAGACGTTATGAAGTTGCGGGGATTGGGATCGGTGTGCGCGATGCTCCTGCTGGGAGCGGCCGCTGCCTGGGCCCAAGAGCTGCCTTCCGCGCCGCAACCGCAGTCCAATGCGGGACAGCAACAACCGAGCACTCCGCCCCCGGAAACATCTTCGTCAAAGCAGACTGCCGCCGACCAGCAGCCAACGCCTGACGACCAGGCCCAGCCGCAGAGTACCGACAAGAAACAACCATCGAAGCTGAAGCGCGCGCTCAATCGCGCCAAGCCGAATTGCGCCAGTGTCGAGGGCAGGCAAACCTGCTGGGACAAGGACCCGCGGGAAAAAGAGGCCGAACAGAAACAGCAGCAGGACGCCGAGGAAGCACAAGCCCAAGTGCCGAGGAATCAGCCGGCGCCGCGGTCGAGCCCTCCGGCCGGCCAGAGCTCCAGCCGCGACACGCAGATCGACCTCGCGCCCCCTCCGGACGACATGACCCACGAGGGCGCCGACGTAACGGGCGTCGCCGAGTTCCACTCTTATGATCCGCACAAGGCAGCCAAAAACGTCGAAGTCGGCGATTACTACTTCAAGCGCGGAAATTACAAAGCCGCGGAATCGCGCTACGCCGAGGCGCTCGACTGGAAGCCGAACGACGCCATTGCGACCTTCAAGCTCGCCATCAGCGAGGAAAAGCTCGGCAAGAAAGCGGACGCGCTGAAGAACTACGAGGCGTACCTGAAGATCCTGCCCTCCGGCGAATTCGCCGGCGAGGCGAAGAGCGGGATCGACAGGGTGAAGAGATAGTCATTTTTCTGTCCGGATGTATTCCCCCGTCGAGGCGTTGACGGCGACGCGCAGCTTCGCGTCCTGCAAGCCGGTCCCGAAGATGACGTGCCAGGTGAGGACGTTCTCGCGCGGGCTCCAGTCGAGCGTGTACATGACGGGCTGATCGGCTTTCGCTTTGATCAGCTTTTCGCCGCCGTGCTTGAGCGCGACGTCGTACGCTTTATCCGAATCAATCTTGAGAAATCCGAAGTCGAATGTCTGCGTAGAGCTGTTGCTGGGATTGTATGTGTCTTCGACGCCGGAGGAGACGCCCTGCGAGGGCGCGTCGGGAAGGGCGCTGCCGGACCACAGGAACGCCTTGATGCCGCGCCGCGAAAGCGATGCGAAGCCGCTGCGCCACACCGACGCTTTGCCGTCGTGGCCATTGCTCTCGGCGTTGACGACCGACTCGAGCATGTACGGCTTGGCGTCGGCGACCCAACCATGGGCGGAAACGTACATCTTCTGGAACGCTTCGCGGCCGGTGAGCAGCTGCGCTTCCTTCTCCTCCGGTTTCGCGGTTTCGGCGGACTTCGCCGGTTGCGGCTTGTTGTCGCTGCAAGCAAACAGTGCGGAGAGCATCAGGAGTGCGAAAACGACGCGGATCGATCTCATGAACCAGCCTTTCAGGACACAACATCATAAATGGAGTTGAGGAGCGAGGAATGGATTCTTGTCTGCAACAAGCGGTGAACGAGATTAATTCCGCATCTTTTTCGCCCCCGAATCCGTAAACAGCTAGTGATACAGTTCCCTGCTCAAGCAAAACAATCTGAGAGGCCGCGGCGTAAGTGTGTCCGGGGCAAAAAAGGAGCAGTCATGGCGGATTACGGATTCGGACGAGGCGGGCATGTGATCGAGGCAGGCAGCGGAGGCTTTCTGAAGGGCATCGGCGTAGTGATCGCGCTGATCCTGGTGGTCATTGTGCTCTGGATGTCGGTCGCCTATGTTCCCGCGGGGCATGTGGGCGTGCTGACGCTGTTTGGGCGCGTCACGGGCGAAGTTCTGTCCGAGGGAACGCACATGGTCAACCCGTTCAAGGTGAACAACACGATGACGGCGCGAACGCAAGAGTTGAAGGAATCGGCGAGTGTGCCCTCGAACGAAGGGCTGATCATCGCGATGGACACTTCGCTGCTGTTCCGCATCGATCCGTCGAAGGCCCCCGACGTGTATCGCACCGTGGGGCCGAACTATGTCGAGGTGGTGATCGAGCCGAACTTGCGGTCGGCGATCCGCGAGGCCACGGCATCGCATTCGGCGAACACGCTCTATTCCGGCGAGCGCGAAGCGGTGGCGAAAGAGATTGTTCAGACGCTGAACGAGAAGCTCAATGGACGCGGCGTGATCATCGAGAGCATCCTGTTACGCGACATCCAGCTGCCGCAAGCGTTGAAGCAGTCGATCGAAGCTAAGCAACAAGCGGAGCAGGAGTCGCTGGCGATGAGTTTCCGCCTGCAAAAGGAAAAGCAGGAGGCGGACCGCAAGCGCATTGAGGCGCAGGGTATCCGCGATTTCCAGACGACCGTCGCGCAGGGTATCAGCCCACAGTTGCTGGAATGGAAAGGCATCGAGGCGACGGAGACGCTGGCCAAGAGCCCGAACGCGAAGGTGGTCGTCATCGGCAGCCAGAAGAACGGCCTGCCGCTGATCCTGGGGCAGTAGCTCAGCGGCGCTTTTCCAGAAGCAGGATATTGTGCCCCTCGGGATCGTGCAGGATGGCCCAAGTGCTTTCGCGCTGCACGATCCGGTCGGCGCCGATGGCGGCGATCGCCGCCTGCAAGTCCGCGACTTCAAAAAACAGGACCGCCTTGTCCTGCGAGGGATAAGATTCTGCGCCTTTGCGCTCGAGGCAAATAAAGCCGGCGTTGCTATCGAATTGCGCGTGGTGGCCGGCTTCTTCGCCTGTGATCACAAGGCCGAGCACGTCGCGATAAAACGCCTTCGCCCGCTCCAGGTCGTCGAAGTAGAGCTCGACGCCGACGAAGTGCGCTCCGATATTTCCCATGGCATCACCAATTCACGATTGCGGTAAAGGACTTCGGGTCGAGGCTGGCGCCGCCGACGAGCGCGCCGTCGATCTCCGGCTGCGACATCAGATCGTGAGCGTTGTCGGGCTTTACGGATCCGCCGTAAAGGATACGCATCGCGTCCGCGACTGGCTTTCCGACGGCGTTGGCGACCTCGTCGCGAACGATCCAGTGGGCATCGGCGGCCATTTGAGGCGTAGCGGTCTTGCCGGTACCGATGGCCCATACGGGCTCGTAAGCGACCACGACCGGGCCCGCCTGGGCGCCGTCGATCTCGCGAAAGGCGCGTGACACCTGCCGGCGCAGGACTTCTTCGGTCAGGCCGGCTTCCCTCTCCTGGATGACTTCGCCCACGCAGACGATCGGAATCAGTCCGGCTGCGAGAGCTGCCTTGAGACGGGCGTTGACGGTGTCGTCGGTCTCAGCGAAATACTGGCGACGCTCGGAGTGGCCGATGATCGCGTGCGTGCAGCCGACGGCAAGCAGCATAGACGCCGAAACTTCGCCGGTGAAGGCGCCTTCTTTCGCCCAGTGGACGTTCTGGCCCCCGATACGGACATTCGTGCTCAGGGCTGCGGCGACCGCAGCAGGAAGGCACGGGAATGCCGGACAGACGACGATCTCGTCACGGGTGTGCGATTGAATGCCGGGGAGGAACGCGTCGAAGAATTGGCGCGTCTGTTCCGGCGTTTTGTACATCTTCCAATTAGCGGCGATGACTTTCTTTCTCATGAGTGCTCTCGAATAGGAATAAAAGTTACGGCAGCGGCGCGATAAGCGCGGAACGTGCGCTCGTCGAAGAGGACGAATGCGAGTTCCCGCACATGTTTTGTTACGGGCAAAGTTTCAGAGATGGCTTTGATCGCGACCTCCGCAGCTCGATGGACGGGATATCCAAAAGCTCCGGTGGAGATGGAGGGGAACGCGATCGAGTTCAATTCCAGCCGATCGGCAGCACCCAGGCATTCTCGGTAACAACTGTCGAGCACCTGTGGTTCGCCGCGCTCGCCTCCGTTCCAGACCGGGCCGACGGTGTGGATGACGTAGCGCGCGGGGAGATTTCCGGCAGTTGTGGCGAGGGCGCGGCCGGCCGGGAGGGGCGGATTGGTTTCGCGGTAGCGGCGGCATTCGGCGAGGATCATGGGACCGCCGGTGCGATGGATGGCGCCGTCGACGCCGCCTCCGCCCATCAGAGAAGAATTGGCGGCGTTCACGATGGCGTCGGCGTGGTGGCGAGTGATGTCGCCCCGGTGGAGGACGAGCGTGCGATCCGCGATCGTGAATCGGAGTGGTTCAGTCGTGTGCCGTCCCTCCGGGACTGCATGTTTCGTTGCCGCGTGGACCCGTCACTCACGTGCTGGGCTAATGAATGTCGCCGCTTCGCGGCTGATTATTCCCTGTCTGCCAGAACCCAGCAGGCTCCAGCATTCCCATTTCGTCTCGATGAACACGTGACGTGAAGCATTGAGCGTGACAAAACCACACCTGCCACAGATTGGGAGTCGCGGCCTGAAGAGTTACGCGACACGGATCGATGTCACCCTTGTTGATCTCCTCGCCGCAAAAGCAACATGGACCCCAGTTGACAGCATCCGTTGGATCCAGTTCCTGTTCCATTTACTTCTTGTCCGTGAGCGCTTCGACTCCCGGCAGCTTCTTCCCTTCCAGGAATTCCAGTGACGCACCGCCGCCGGTAGAAATGTGGGTAATGCGGTCGGCAACACTGGCAGCGTGGAGCGCGGCTACCGTGTCGCCACCGCCAACGATGGACGTCGCGCCGGAATTGTCCACGATGGCGTGCGCGATCTTTTTCGTCCCGCGCGCAAATGGCGCCTTCTCGAAAACACCCATTGGTCCGTTCCAGACGATGGTCTTGGCGCGCTCGATCTCCTCGGCAAATAGCTCGATCGTTTTCGGGCCGATGTCGAGGGCCATCATGTCAGGCGGGATAGGCTGGCCTTCGTCAACGATGCGGGTGACGGCATCATCCGCGAGCTTCATCGCCACGACGTGGTCAACGGGCAGCAGGAACTTGACGCCGCGCTCCTTCGCCTGGGCCATCATCTGGCGCGCGAGGTCGAGTTTGTCTTCCTCAACCAACGATTTGCCGATCTCCTGTCCTTGCGCTTTCAGGAAGGTGTACGCCATCCCGCCGCCGATGATGAGTGCGTCGACCTTGGTGAGCAGGTTCTGGATCACGGGAATCTTATCGCTGACTTTGGCGCCTCCAAGGATCGCGACAAATGGTTTTTCCGGGTTATGCAGGGCCTTTCCGAGATATTCGAGTTCCTTCTCCATCAGCAGGCCGGCGGCGGATTTTTCGACGAATTTCGTGATGCCGACGGTGGAAGCGTGCGCGCGATGCGCAGCGCCGAAGGCGTCGTTCACGTAATAGTCGGCGAGTCGCGCCAGTGCCTTTGAGAAATTCTCGTCGTTCGCTTCTTCTTCCGCATGGAAGCGCAGGTTCTCGAGGAGGAGCGTCTGCCCCTTTTCCAACTTGCCCGCCATCTCTTCCGCCTGGAGGCCGATGCAGTCGGTGCAGAAGCCGACGTTCTCGCCCCGGTCGAGCACGTGGTCGAGCAACATGCGAAGGCGCTCCGCTACCGGCCGCAGGCTCATCTTCGAGTTCGGTTTGCCCTTGGGACGGCCGAGATGCGAAGCGAGGATGAGGCGCGCGCCATGGCGGAGGGCGTATTCGATTGTCGGCAACGTTTCGCGGATGCGAGTGTCGTCGGTGACGCGCCCGGAATCGTCGAGCGGGACGTTGAAGTCCACGCGCATGAAGATTCGATGATTGCTCAGTGGAAGGTCGCGGATCGAGAGCTTGCCCATTGCTTTCGGAGCCTCGTGACTGGTACCGGTGCGATGCATAACAAAGTTTCAATGTTTCAACGTTTCAAGGTTTCAAAGCCAATTCGTGCCGAAACTTTGAAACCTTGAAACCTTCGAAACTTAGAGTCCCTTCTTGGCGACAAAATCGATTAGGTCGCGGACGCGGCAGGAGTAGCCCCACTCGTTGTCGTACCACGAGATGACCTTGACACAGTTACCGTTGACGACGCGTGTGAGCGGTGCATCCAGGATCGAGGACCGGCTGTCACCCTTGAAATCCATCGACACCAGTTCCTGCTCCTCGTATCCGAGATACCCCTTCAGCGGCCCGGACTCGGATGCTTTCTTCATCGCCGCATTCACTTCCTCGGGTGTCGTCTTCTTCTCAACAAACGCAACCAGGTCGACGACGGAAACGTTCGGCGTGGGCACGCGCATGGCGAATCCATCCAGCTTGCCCTTCAGTTCCGGGATGACCAGGTACACGGCTTTGGCCGCGCCCGTGGTCGTTGGAATCATGTTGATCGCTGCCGCGCGCGCCCGGCGCAGGTCCTTGTGTGGGAAGTCGAGGATGACCTGGTCGTTCGTGTAGGAGTGGATCGTCGTCATGGTGCCGCTGACGATTCCAAAAGTGTCGTTCAGGACCTTGGCAATGGGCGCCAGGCAATTCGTCGTGCACGATGCGTTCGAGATGATGTGGTGCTTGCTCGCGTCGTACTTATCGTCGTTCACGCCCATGACGAGGGTGATGTCTTCGTTCTTCGCCGGCGCGGAGATGATGACCTTCTTCACCGGGCCGCGCATGTGCTTGCGCGCGTCCTCGGCGTTCGTGAAGCGGCCCGTCGATTCGATGACGACCTGGGCGCCGACGGACTCCCAGTCGATCTTGGCGGGATCCTTTTCGGCGAATACACGGATCTTGCGGCCGTCGACCTGGATGGAATCGCCCGCCGCCTTAACGTCGTTCTTGAGGTTGCCGAGCACTGAGTCGTATTTGAGAAGGTGAGCGAGGGTTTTGGAATCGGTGAGGTCGTTGACAGCTACAAATTCGAGGTTGTTGTCGCCCAGCGCCGTGCGGAGCACGTTGCGTCCGATGCGTCCAAAACCGTTAATGCCTACCTTTATGGCCATCTTGCCTCCAGAAAATTAGGGCGGAATACAGGAACTTTCCCTATGAATGTCGAAGCAAAAAATCGTATCAGACGGGCGAGATTTAAGGGAAGTTCGTTTCGGGAATAGGAAAAGTTGATTTTGGGAACGATGAAGAGGACAATGCGCCCGCACTCTACGAGCGACATGTGCCCCCGGTCGGACACCCGGAATAAGGACGCAGCAAGAACGTCAATTGCCCATAACCAGAGCGTTGTGTTCCAATTCCCCATATGCGTAAGTGGCAACGCGACCGCAACAGGCGGCGCAAGAAACCGGCAGAGGGCTCGACCGAAGCGGGACCACAGAGTCAGCCCCTACAACCCATCTATCCCGATCTGAAGGCGGACGAGTCTGTCGCCGAACAACTCGGACGCGAAGACTCGGTGGACGACAATATCGGAAATCGTGTCGAAGGGGCGGAGCAGCCGCCGGCGTTCGAACCCGGCGCACAACGCGAAGCGCCGCAGCGCAAACGGCGCCGTCGTGGACGCGGCGGGCGTGGCCGCACCTCACAACAACAGGCGGCAGCCGACTCGGCGTCCGGGCCGTCGCCCATGTCTGAAGTTGCCCCGGAATTGCCTGCGGCGATGACGAGCATGCCCGCGCCTCCGCCTCGACAGCGCCAGGCATCCGTACCGGAAGCACCGCCGGCTTTGCCCGCGCAACGGCCGCCGCGTGGCGTCGTCGTGCTGACCATCGGACTTCCCGGCTCCGGCAAGAGCAGTTGGTTCAAACGTCGCGGCGTGACGCCGTTGTCGAGCGACCTGCTGCGGACACTCCTGTTCGACAACATCACCGAACAGAAGTACCAGGACTTGGTCTTCGGAACGCTGCGTTCGCTGCTCCGGGCGCGCCTGATCGCGCGCATGCCGTGGAATTACGTCGACGCGACCAACCTCTCGCCGAAGGAGCGTGCGGGCTGGATCAAGATGGCGAAAGAGTTCGGCTACGAGGCGCACGCCGTCTTCTTCGATGTCCCGCTGGAGGTCTGCAAAGACCGCAACCTGCGGCGCGCGCGCATGGTCCCCGATGACGTCATGAACCGTTTCGCCGAAAAGCTGCGCCCGCCTACGTTCGAGGAAGGCTTCTCGAAGATCATCGTGGTGCGGGTGAAGAAGAAGGACGAAGAGCCGACGAGCGAAGTGATGTAAACGGGGTCAAGGCTCAGGGCGTAGGGCGTAGGGATCACACTTCAGAAGTCACGTCTAGAAGAGGCGCGGAGCAATTCGCGCCTTTTTGTTTTGCCCTGAGCCCTGAGCCCTGCGCCCTATTTGAGGTATTTCAGCATTTCCTTGAACGCCGGCGTGCCCGAGCCGCGCAACAGTTCGTAGATGATGGTCTCGGTGGACGAGATGAGCGCGCCGGCCGCCTCCATGCGGCGAAGGCCGATCGTCCAGTTCCATTCCGCGCGAGAGCTGACGGCATCGGATGCGACGTGGACCAGGAATCCCTGGTTGAGCGCGCCTAGGACCGTTTGCAGCACGCAGATGTGCGTCTCCATTCCGCAGACGATCAACGTGTTGCGATTGCCCGGCAGCGCATGAACGGCGGAACAGAAACGGTCGCTGCCGAAGCAGGAGAAGGCGGTCTTGTCCACGACCTCGCCGGCAGGAAGCAGCGAGGCGACCTCTGGCACAGTCGCGCCGAGACCTTTGGAGTATTGCGTGGTCGCCAGAACTGGCAGGTTGATGATCCGCGCCAGGCGCAGCAGCAACTGCGAATTCCGCACCAGACGCTCCCTTTCGAAGATCGGAGGCAGGAGCTTCTCCTGGATATCCACCACCACCAGGGCTGACTTTTCAGCCGCGAGCGGGCGGCGCGCGACCTCGGCGGGATCAGGAGCGGTGTAAATGGTTCCGACTTGCGACATAGGGCCTCCGGCGGAATATAGCGACATCTTCATTCTAGTCCGTTGCCGCGCGGCCACGAACTCTGACGGTTGACCCGTCCGGCGCATGCCCATACAATCAAAGTAGGCCGCAGCAGCTCTTCGCGGCCTTTCGCAACGCTGCCCCCTCGTTCAATGGTAGGACAGCTGACTCTGGATCAGCATATCGGGGTTCGAATCCCTGGGGGGCAGCCAAAATAATCAACAATTTAGCAGTCCGCGAACGGGCCAGAACGGGCAATTCCCACATAACTTCCACTCACGCCCACATAGGCTCCCTGCCAGGTAGTGCACTACACCGGGCCGTCACAGAATCAAGCCCGAGTCGCCGGATCCGTGAAGCGTCAGACGGCAAAGTGTCGTGGTTCTGCGTAATTTCTACCACCTAAAATCCGGGTTGCCTTTTTCCTTTCAGTCATATAAGTCGCGATTGCGAGGCAAGTGAATTGCGATTTTGTACCTTACGGTGTAACTCACCGTGAACGGCAAGTTTTCTGCGAAAAACGTCAGTTCTGGTTCAGAGTTGGGAAAGGCAGCTCATGATGGAATCGCAAAGCAGCCGTAAAATACGACGGAGTCGCAGCCGAGCTCATGACCTGCGGTCGAAGATTCACGACAAGGTCGCGGTTGCAGAACTTGCACACGAGCTCGCGCACGAACTGAATAATCCCCTCGAAGCACTTACAAATCTAATCTATATCGTAAGACAGCGAGCCTCCGATGATGAGATGAAAAGCATGCTCGATGAGGCCGAATCGCAGCTCGCACGCATGTCGGCTGTTGTGCACAGTATTGTGACGCTGAACAAGACCGATCCGGATCAACGGCTGCGAAACGCTGGCAGACTGTTAGATGCAGAGAGATTCCGTCGCATCAAGGAAGAATACGAGTCCGCATTGCACCTTGCCTCAATTGTCGAGAGTGCTCAGGATGCGATTTATTCAAAGAAGCTCGATGGAACAATCATGGCGTGGAATCCGGAAGCGGAACGTCTGTTCGGATACTCAGCTTCTGAAGCACTTGGGAAGAGCGTGAGGATGCTGATTCCGCGCGAGTCATCTGACGAACACCGGCGAATTCTTGAGAGACTCAGGGCCGGCAAAAGGGTTGCACATTTCGAGACTCTGCGCAGGACAAAGGACGGCAGACATATTCGGGTCTCTGTATCGATTTCTCCTATTCGGAATACCAGCGGACGAGTCGTTGGCGCTTCGACTATTGCCAGGGAAACAGCGTCCGTAGCCTGCTGAGAAACTAACCCACGAAGAACGCAAATGCCGGCCGCGGTTCTAGCAATAACAGGATTTCACGTAAGTCTGCGCTGTTCGTTCGCCAGATCGAACGAACTCTCCCGAATCGCATTTGCCCGTGTCGCCGACTGCTTTGCTGGCGCAAGGGCGATCAGAGCGATGCCGATCACGATAAGGACAGCCACGCCCAGCAGTTCTCCGCGTGCGATGAGGTTAAGGAATGCCTGCACGCCCATAACGGCGGCGTGAGCAAAGCTCGACCACGCAGTGAAGGCGATCAGGCTGCGATGCTCCGATGGTTGACCAACTGCCAGCAATAAGAAGATGCCGAGCGTGACATAGACGATAAGCATCATCGCCAAAGCGGGCTCTTGCCGCGCAAACACCACCATCGGATAAATCAAGGCCGAAAAGAGCAATCCGACCACAACTAATACGACCTTCAGCAATCGTTCTCGGCTCATGATGCGCTCCTGCTTAACGAAAAAAGATGTGAGCCTCCGCTCAGGCTGGTTTCTTCCGCTTTGCCCACCGTGCCCTTTGAGAAGCGGCCATCCGAGCCCGAGTCGCTGCGCTCATGCGGCGGGGTCCTCCAGCACGTCCACGGCGACGATCGTTGCCGTAGGAACCCTCAGAACCCTCAAGGGCGGTGATGGCGCTGTGAATGCGTTCACGTTCAGTGCGGAGATCGGCGACGATTTGGTCAATGTTCATACCGCTGGATTCTAGCAGTGATGGGTGTCGATCGACCTGGACGGTTGCGTCGAACCGAGCCTTTGCCGACCTTGGCGGAGGTGCCAAACGGCGGCGGAACAGCCCGGCCCTCAAGGTTGGTGTCGGAAATCTCAGTTTTGATTGTCAAATTCGAGGCCTTTCGGAGGGGTCGGTCTTTCGCCCTATGACTACTCCCAATGGACTCCCGCGATCCGATTCGAGCCGAGCAGGTGCACTCATCAACTTCCACGCCTCACAACGGCGAACGAAAAGCGCACACCTACGATATGCGGATTTATCGCCAAT
The DNA here is from genome assembly GCA_964559835.1 of uncultured Terriglobales bacterium. Taxonomy (GTDB): domain Bacteria; phylum Acidobacteriota; class Terriglobia; order Terriglobales; family Acidobacteriaceae; genus DAISJI01. Next base: position 126,003 of record CAZLJE010000001.1, on the reverse strand, counting down.
TACGGCCCGATACCACTAATGGAGTGGCAGCACTGGGTGTTGCTTCTGTACGACGAAAGAGAGCCACTCTCTCGCAATGCTATGGTTCGGTACCCAACCAGCCGTCTGCCATCCTTCCGGGACACCGGACCTCAGCGGGGACTGCGTCTTCGCTGCGATCGCGTCAAATGTTTTCAGCCCGAAGCTGTCGGTCGTATCGGTTCCCTGCGTTTTTACAAACAGTAGCCGGCCATCACGCTGGCCCATGGAACGCAGTGTCGCGTCGGACAAAAAAGGTTGCCGCTGCTTCATTACGGCTTCAAGCCAGTGAAGCATGATGTCACGAACGTTTGCCGTGCAGCAGTGGGGAGAACGATTTTGGAGAATGAACGCCCACGGAGCACCCTGATCGCGATATTTTCGAAAATAGGTGTACGGGCGAGCTGTCCCAGATACTTTGTCGGCTCCTCCTGCAACGATTAACTCCGGCACGCTGAGGGCCTTGCTGCCGAGAGTTACGGTGTCGATGCCCAACGGTTCGTAATGCCCCGGCGCGGACAGAACGGCCGCTATTGAACGATCAGGAGCCGAGGCCACCAAGCGAGCGCAAAGCGGACCAGCACCGGAGAATCCCAAGAAAATAAAGTTACTCCGATGAAGTTCCGGATGGCCGCTGGCAATTGCGAACTGATCGACGGCGCGGAACAGCGCTGGACCGAGCCCTTTCGCGGGATCCATGTTCATGTCGTGGTGATCTTCGGGGGCTTTACCGGGACAATGTCCGTGTAACAGCAAGGCAACGTGATAACGGCGAGAGAACGCGAGTACCGCCTGGTCGCTATAGAGGTTGTGGACATCCAGTCCCCTATCGAAAATGACCCAGGTTGCCCAGATTGCGCGTGAATGCGCTGGTATCTTTAGCGAGTAATGACAAGAGGACGCAATGTCCTCGTTTGCAAGCGGCGTAACCGTTGTTTTGAATTCAGTGGTTTGCGCGAAACAAACACATGAGACGCTCCAGAGGACAGCTAGAACATAGAATCCGGGTCGGAACCTTGCCATCGAAATTGCTCTCCGACAATGCAGACGACAGGCGATGGACGAGCGTTCAATCTTTTCTTTCCGGTTGTCATTCGCGACCCGAGACCACATTAGGTGTCGATAACAGGCCTTCCCGTCAGTGTGCGCCGTCTATTCGCCTGGTCGCAAGGGGAATCACGCCAGTTATGAATCGCGGATTGCGATTCGCTCCGGCTATTGCCTGACGAGGCTTTGTATTTCTTGCGACGACTCGTACGCGCGCCGGACCAACTGCTCGGCTTCGGGAGGCAAGCGAAAATCGTTCCGCGTGAGTAAGACCTGCAAAGACGTATGGAGTAGAAGCGATTTCTTTCCGCACTCATGCCGCAATTTTTCCAACGATTCTTGCAGACGATGGTAATCGCGCGCAGTTTTGTTTCTTTGCCACATCAACCAACCGAGAATGAAGCCGCCAACGACGAACAGCAAACGATAAAACACCATCGACGGATGGCTGGCGATTTCCTCGGTAAAGGAGCGTGCTTCGTTGGCTGCGTCCATGAAAGTATCCATGATGAAAACGGCGAGGCCGATTACGATGCCCAAAATGATTTGCCGGTACTTGAAAATCACGGTTGACGCCTCCTGGGCGAGATCTCGCACTCCACTGCGAATAAACGAAGTCGTCGCCGATGTTCGACGGCAATCGATATGCAAGTGCGGGATAGAAAGTGTTTTACTGGCGTGCCGTTCTGGACTGTAGTTTGGGTTCCGAGTCGTGCCGCAGGCGAGAGGCTGTGCTGATCGGACGTCAGCGTATCCAGACGGGGAATTGCACCAGAACGGATGTAGACGAACTGTGTCCTAAAACTTGTCATGCGATTCGAGCCGATACGCGATTCTACGATACCTGTGCCACGATGCTTCCGTGCGGGCCTGATCTGCGTAAGCAATTGAATTCAAACCGCGTTTCCAGTTCATCGTTTCTCAATATCTGGATCAGCATATCCGGGTTCGAATCCCTGGGGGGCAGCCAAGATTTCCGTCGATTCCGCCAATCCAATCCCAGAAAGCGAAGCAGCAGCGCGCATCCAATTGACGGTGCGATTTCGCGTACTTGCGACTGACTACGATGGCACGCTGGCGACGCACGGTCGCGTCGACCAGCCGACGATCGCGGCGCTGCATCGCCTGCGGGCGTCAGGACGAAAACTTCTGCTCGTTACCGGACGAGAACTGCCCGATCTGAAGCGCGTGTTTCCGCCGTATGCGATATTCGACCGCATCGTGGCTGAGAACGGCGCCCTGCTCTACTGTCCCGAGTCAAATGCGGAGGCGTTGCTGTGCGAGCCGCCGTCGTCCGAGCTCGTCGAGCGGCTGCGCGAAATGCATGTGCCTATCTCGGTAGGCCGTGCCGTAATCGCGACCATAGAACCGCACTATGCCGTGGTGCTCAAGGCCATCCACAAACTCGGGCTCGAGCTGCAACTGACCTTCAATAAGGGATCGGTGATGGTGCTGCCCTCGGGCGTGAACAAAGCGACCGGATTGGCGCAGGCGCTGTGCGAGATCGGCGAGACGGCGGCTGCCACCGTAGCGATCGGAGACGCGGAGAACGACCACGCGTTTCTGGCGGCGTGCGGATGCGGCGTCGCAGTTGCCAATGCCCTGCCCAGCCTCAAATCACGCGCTCACCTTGTCACTCGCGCTACGCACGGCGCGGGAGTCGGGGAGGTCATAGACAAGCTGATCGCCAACGACTTCGCCCGCTGTGCGAGCTGCGGCGGCGCTCGCTAGCTTCTTACGCGCGGTCTCCACCCGAACCTCGCACAAGTCACCGATCAGATTTCCCGCCCAGCGGTAGACGTTCTGCTCTCTCACCACAGCGCGCATACGCCGCATGCGCAGCATGCGCTCGGAGGGCTCCATCTCGAGCGCCCGGAAGATGGAGTCGGCGAGTGCCTCGGTGTCGTACGGATTGACGATCAGCGCGTCGGGCAATTCGCGCGCTGCTCCGGTGAACGGGCTCAGCACGAGCACGCCATCTTCGTCGTGACGCGACGTCAGGTATTCCTTCGCGACAAGGTTCATGCCGTCGTGGAGCGAGGTGACCAGGCACACGTCGGACGCACGGTAGAAGCGATCCACTTCGGCGTGGGTGTGGTGGAAATTGCGCAGGATGATGGGCCGCCAGTTGGTAGTCTGGAGCGCGCGGTTCACGCGCTCGGCCTCAGCGACGACTTCGTGCATAAAGTCGTCGTAGCGCTTGATGTTGGTGCGGCTGGGCGCGCCGATCTGGATGAACGTGAACCGTCCCTGGTACTGCGGGTACTTCTGCAAGAACCGCTCGACCCCGCGGAAGCGCTCGAGAATGCCCTTGGTGTAGTCCACGCGATCGACGCCGACGCCGATATAGAGCGCCTCGGAGCCGACTTCGCGCAGCACCTGCGCCTGGTGAATGTGGAACGGCGTTTCTTTGTCTTCGCGGTCCGGCTCGGAAAACACGACGCTGATCGGGAAGGGCCGGACCATGGTCGTGTGTCCGCCGCGATTGACGGCGAAGCGCTCCCACTCCACGCGCGCCTCCAGGGCCCGGTTCACGGTTTCGAGGAAATGATCGCAGTGATACTGCACGTGGAAGCCGATGAGGTCCGCCCCAAGGAGGCCTTCCAGCAGTTCGCGTTGCCACGGGCAGATCCCGAACGCTTCCGGATTCGGCCACGGAATGTGCCAGAAGATGCCGACACGGGCGTCGGGGCGGCGTTCCTTGATCATGCGCGGTAGGACGGCGAAGTGATAGTCCTGGACGACGACGACCGGGTGCTCGGTGCCGGCCATCTCCTGTACCAGAGCGTCGGCGAACTTGGCGTTGACCTTCTGGTACTGCTCCCAATCGGAGGCGCGGAAGGTCGGCCGCGCATGCGCGATGTGGCAGAGCGGCCACAGACCTTCGTTGGCGAACCCGTAGTAGTAGCCCGCTTCCTCTTCTTTGCTCAGCCAGATGCGCCGCAGGGTGTAGCGAGGATCGTCGGGCGGGACGCGGACGCGGTTGTTCGCATCGACGAATTCGCGGTCGGCGCTGCCGCTGCCATGCGCGACCCACGTCCCGTCGCAGGCGCGAAGAACAGGCTCGAGTGCCGTCACCAGGCCGCTGGCGGGCACGATCGTTTCGACAGTCCTGCCGTTGCGCATGTGCATGTACGGCTCGCGGTTGGCGACGACGAAAAGACGGCTGCCTTTGAGTTTTCCGTGCAGGCAAACAGCAAGGCGCTCGGCGGTCCAGGAAGATTCGGCGCGGATCCGTAGCTCCGCCTCTTTCTCGGCCGACGCGCGCGCCGCATGCAACGTGCGCGCAAAGGTGGACGCTTCATTGGCGAGCGGGCGCAGCATCTCAGAAACCGGCGCAGGCGTTGAAGGAGTGCGGCCATTGCGGATGTCTCGCATCCATGCAGTGGTGCGGGCGATCGGGTGGAGGAAGGCGCGGTTAAAGATGATAAGAGTGAAAAGGAGGATCAGTCCGATCTGGAACAGGACGCGGAACGACATCTCCTTCCACGCGCGCACTGACATTGCCGTGATGTAGCGGGCGTCGTGCACGACCAGCAGCACTGTCCCGCTCTTGTCGCCGTTACGAAGCGGTACGGCATACAGGTACACGGGGTCGCCTAATAGGCGGCCAAATTGCCCGGTACCCACGTCGTCCTGCGCAGCCTTGGTGATGATAGGGGGGCGGCCGGAAAGCTTGGGCACCAAAGATGCCGTGATCGCAATAGGCTTGTCAGCCTCGCCGTACACGGCGATGCCGATCAGGTTTTCGCGGTTCCCAAAGCGATTGACGGTGCGTTGCAGTGCCGCGGGAGATCCCGAAACTCGCGCGTTCTCAATGCTGTCCTGGAGACTCTCGGCCAGGACCTCGGCGCGCTTTTGTAGTTCTCGGCGCAGGCTGCTCTTGTCGCGCTGCATCTGGTAGTAAGACGAAAACACCGAAACTACCAGCACGGACAGGGCGAGAATGCAGGTGAGCTTGATGAGGAGTCGCACGTCGTTAGGTCCCCTTTACTGCTTACGCGCGCGAGCGATCCGCGCCGCCCATTTCTGGGCTGACGGAGTGGCTTGATCAGCAGTTTAGCCTAATACGTGTCCGGCTGGCTGTGTAAAAAGGTGACAACCAGGTCCTAAGCAGCCTTTTTACTTCGGGCATCGATCATGCCGTATAAATGCGCCGCTGCCCGTTCGATGCGCGGTGTTTTCGGCCGAAACCCGGGCACGACAATTGAAGCACTTCGGGCTCCTATGCTGCATTCTCGTTTCGACGCAGGAGCACCGCAAGCTCCTTCTCGCCCTCGACAAACGTTGCCTTCGCGACGTAGTACTTTTCCAACTCGGAAACCCACTCCGCGTCGTCGCGCTGGAGCAAAGCGCGCATTTTCCGGAGATGGTCCAGCATTTCGGTCAGCAAGGCGTCAAGGCGTTGAAGGAGTACGTCGACTTCGGCATTCATCGGGTCCATCCTCGCAACTGAGATATCGCAACCCAGCCTGAGGTTTTCTGAGAGGGCCGCTCTGCTGAACGGGGCGAGCGCTCGCTACCGCTTAGGTCGTACTCCTGGTTCACCCCCTTGGGGAATTGTTTCGCGCGTACGCGGTCATTAGCATCGCCGAATCAGTGGCAGGAAACAGCGCACCTCAAGATGTGCACCACAATCCCCCTGTAAAGGACGACATCATGAGTTCATCCAGCGACGTCTTGGTCCCGAGCGACGTGAGACACAACCTTGAACAACAGCGGAAGGACGCGGAGCACCAGGCTCGTCCGGACCTGGAGCGGACCCGGCAATCAGCGGAACAGCAGGCGGAAAAAACACTGGACCCGGAGGCGGTGCGCGCCATCGAAGAAACGGAAGGCGCGATCCGCGCGATTGCAGCGAACAATACACAGGAGGCCATGGCTGCCATCGAGCGCGCCGTCGGCAAGCTCAATGTCCTACTCAGCCGAAATCCTGACACCGCCCTGGTGCCGGTGAATCTCTCCGTAGAGGTCTTCGACACCGCACCGGAGGACGTCGACGCGATCCGCGATCTGGCTGAGGACGCGGCTATCGCCGTGGAGGTGAATGACCTGCCATCGGGCCGGATCTTGCTGCATTCGCTGATGAGCGAGATTCGCGTTCGTGTGTACAACATCCCACTTGCCACCTACCCGGAAGCCATGCAGAGAGCCGCGCGCTATCTTGGCGAGAAAAAGAACCTGGAAGCCATTAACGTTCTGCTCACGGCACTCAATACCCTGGTCGCCGTCGACCACGTGACGCCGATTCCGCTCATAGTCGCGCAGGACGCGATTCGCCAGGCGGAAGTTCTGCTGGAACAGGACAAGAATGTGGCGTAAGCGAGCCTGCAAACCGCCAGGCATGAAGTGCAGCGGTTCTGGGAGCTTGGTTATGCGGTGCGCGACATCGATGACTACTCGTCGCTGAATGAATCGATCTCAAAGCTGGAAAAACAACTCAAGACCGGCGAAGACACCGGCTCAGCATTCTCAAAAATCAAAGAGAAACTGGCGGCCTTACTCAAGCGGCAATCGGAGCGGGAGCAAAGCCACGAGCAGTCCTGTCGTGCCCGCAAGGCCGAGAACAAGGCGAGCGGCAAAACGCCGCAACAACGGGTGGCATGATCAACGATCGGAACGACTGACCCAGCTTTGTCGCCTCCGGCTTGGGGTTGCGCGTTCACCCTCCTCTCCGCAACCTCAAGCCGGCGGCTTCCCGCAGTTTCGAAGTTCCTGCCTACGCCCCACGCCCTAAGCCCAATTTCACGGCTGTCCAGAATGTGTGAGCACCATCAGAGGTATGGCTGCGGCGGCTGCGACTACGATCAGCACCAGGAAGATGATTCCGATGACATTATCCGCGCGGCTGTTGACATTCTCCCCCATTACGCCGCGATCGGACGCCAGCTTCATGATCGGATAGTATGTGAACGGCATGACCACCATGCCGAAAATGACGGAGATGTTCACAAGTTCCAGGGGGCGTACGCCGGTCAGGTCGCAAACCAGCGACACCAGCAGCATCCCGGTCCAGGCGATCGTAAACCGCTTGGCCGAGCGCGCTTTCAGGTTCTTCCCCCAACGCCAGTTAAAGAATTGACACACGTTGTAGCTGCCGGACAGCGCGGTTTCGATGGCTGCTCCGCTCAGGCACGCCGTGACTCCGACGATCCCTAGTACCAGCACCGTGCGTCCGAATGGCAGCGCGGCCGGCAAAACAGTCGTACTCAGAGCGTCGGGAAAGATGTGGCGCGGCAGGAAAACGATGACGCCCAGGGCCAGCAGTGCCACGGTGATGAGCGCACCCAACACCGAACCGAACGCTGCGACGAAGAAATTCTCGACGAGGTCTTTCTTCGTCCAATCCTCCTCCATGGCTCCGGACGAGTAAAAATGGACTTCATACGCCATGAGCATCGCGCTGAAGATCCCGACTGCGAAATAAGCATAGAGTAGCAAGTGGTTTTCTGGCGGGAGCGGGAGCAGTCCGCGCGCCATCGCCGGCCAATCCGGCTTCAACTTGACTGCAGCGACGACGAAGACCGCCATCGTTAATCCCGACAATCCGAAGATCCGCTCGATCCATTGGAACCGAAGTACGAACACCACGAATCCCAGTATCAACGTCGCCGCCGTTAACGCAATGCGGTTCGGCAATCCGAAAAGCAGTTGCAGGCAGATCGCGACTCCGCCCAGTTCCGCGGCGCAGGTGATGAGGTTCAGCAGATTCGATGCGACCAGCACGCCCAAACCGTGGCCCCATCCAAGGCAATTATGGATCACAGCAAAGACGGGTTCACGCGCCACCACCGCGATCCGTCCGCACATCTCCATGTACACGATGATCGCGGCGGTCCCGATCACGATGCTCCACAACAGCGCGTATCCGAACAGCGCACCCGCCTGCATCGTGAACACGATCTGGCCCAGATCGACGAACCCGCCGAGCGCGGTCATGATGCCCAGCGTCACGCCCAGCCATTTCTTCATAAGCCGGCCTGCGCCCGCTCGAGCGTTTGCCGCATTTGCGTGATGCGTCCTCTTGCGGCCGCGAGTGCACCGTCATCGCCGAGCGAACGACCGATGGCGGCGAGTTCGTTCGATAGTGCGGTCAACTCCGCCTCGATCAGCCGGAGCGTGGGCTCCTCGTGAGCGTCACTGCGCGCGCCCGATAGCTGCTTTAGCGAGTCACCGATCTCCTCGCGCAAGAATCGCGGATGTTCTTCCGCGTAGTGCTCGGTCGCGCGGCGCTGGCGCACGAAATCGACGAACAGCTCGGCCTCCGAAGCGTAGGAAACTGCCTCTACCATCTGCGAGCGAAGGTCGTCGTGTGAGAGTGTCTTCTGGTGAGAACAGCCGCCGATTGTCGCGAGCAGCATCACGGCGGCCAAAACGTGCAGGAGTCGCATGCACTTTTTCAGATGCATGACGTACTCTGGATGTTGGGCAGCGCGAGAGCAAACGACGCCGGCCCGAAGCTCCCAAACCGCCGGAAGTGCGGCGCAACCGTATCTCAGAGGATCACTGGATAGCTGCTTTGCGCGCGGTGCTCGTCATCTGGCTCTCGTGCGCGGTGGTCGAAATATCGACCAGCGTCGTGCGCTCGAGGAACTCCATGTACGTGTGGCGCACCTTGCCCCAGTACGGATGCGCGGTGCAGCAATCGTCGTCCGAGCACTTCGAGCCGTTCCGGAGCAGGCAGTGCTGCGCCGTCGCGGCCCCGTCGAACACCTGCACGATATCCGCGAGGTGGATCGCGTCAGCCGGGCGCTGGAGCATATAACCGCCGTTGGTACCGCGCGTCGCCGCAACCAGCCCGGCGTTGCGCAGCGACAACATGATCTTCGACAAATACTTTGGGGGGATACCGGTCTGCTTGGCCAGGTCGCGGCCGAGCATCACTTTGCCATGCGTCTGGCGCGCGAGTTCAGAGAGAGCGCGAAGGGCGTATTCGGACGTGGTCGAAAGCATTGTTGACCTCTTTACCTTGAAGTCATTTGTATCGAAAACAGCGCCAGAGCACGGTGACCGCCGTCACTGTTGAAAGTGACAACCCGGCCACCCGCTCGATCGAAGCCCAAGACGCCGAACTTCCAACGACATAGCGATCAACCGCCTGCCCTACTAGAATCTCGCCATGACCGCGAAAGAGATCCTGGCGGTTCACGAACATCGACCCTGGCCATTGCCGCACAGGCCTTGGATCATGCGGCAGGAATGGAACCGCCTGCTGTTCGCTCATTGGGCGATCGACCCGGAGAAGCTGCGGCCGCTCGTACCTTCCGTGCTCCCGCTCGATGTGCGCGAAGGGCGCTGCTGGGTCGCCGTCACACCGTTCTACTTATCCGGTCTGCGCGCGCGTGGGCTTCCCCCGATTCCGGGGACATCTTCTTTCCCGGAGCTGAACGTACGCACCTACGTAAGGCTCGACAGCAAGCCCGGCGTGTTTTTCTTCAGCCTCGACGCGGGATCGGTTTCGGCGGTCATGGGCGCGCGACTGTTCTACGCGCTTCCCTATTTCTACGCGCACATGCGGGTCCGCTACGGCGCGGAATCCGTACAGTACGTCTGCTCGCGACGGCACATGGGCACGGTCGCGGAGTTCAATGGGGATTACGCTCCGGCCGGATCGGTGAGCAACGCCGCGCCAGGTTCGCTCGAGGAGTTCCTCGCTGAGCGCTATTGCCTGTATGCGGTGCAGGGACGGCGCCTGTACCGGGCGGAGATCCATCACGTCCCCTGGCCCCTGCAACCGGCAAAAGCCATGATCGCTACCAATACGATGGCGCTCGCTGCGGGCATTGAACTTCCGAACGAGCCGCCTCTTCTGCACTTCGCGCACAAACTCGAAGTGCTGGTATGGACGCCCGAGAGGCTGATGTAACGAGTACCGGGTTTTCAGCCGACGAATTCAGCCGACGCAGTCGGCGCAAGATCGTAGCCCCGGCGCAAGCCGGGGGTGCGCTGCCCGCAAGGCGCGCAAGCCCGCTTCAGCGGGCGACAGAATGCCTTACCGTCCCCCCACAATATGGTCGGCTCGACAACCGCTCAGTTCCGCGGCGTTCCAAAATCCCCCACGAACATTACGCGACAATCGGCCCGGAGAATACGCTTCTTTACAGTGTCGCGGAACTTTCAAGTGTAAAATTTCAGGGTTTCTCGTCAGAACATTCATGACATTCTTACGCAAGTGGATGGGCCTCGCACTCGTTCTGTCCTCCTTGTTTGCATTCGCGCAAACTCGTGACAAGGCGGCGTTGCGCGGTCGCATCGTGGATCAGAGCGGGGCTGCCGTTCCCGGAGCGCACGTAACCATCGCCAATCCGAGCACTGCATTCAGCCGCACTGCCGATACCGATACCGAAGGCCAGTATGCGTTCTCCGCACTGCCGCTGACCGGCGCCTACTCGATTTCGATCGAGAAGCAAGGATTCAGTCCGGCGCGGCGCACTGCAATCACGTTGCGAGCGGGCGAGACGGCCATCTTCGATTTCAAGCTCGGCGTCGCCGGCGCCGAGACGAACGTCACCGTTTATGGCGCCAACGAGACAGTGAACGGCGAAACGCCGCAACTCGAGACCCGCCTTGACCTCGAAAAAGTGGAGAACACGCCCGTCGTCGGACGGCGGATGAGCGCGCTGACGCTGCTGGATTCGGCCGTGCGTCCTGCGCGCGGAACCGGCGACCTTTACATCAGCCAGACACTCTTCGTAGTAAATGGCAGTGGCCGCCGCCAGACCACCTACTCCATCGACAACAGCACAGCAGACGACAGTTGGGGGCGGCAATCGTTGTTCACGAACATGCCGTTTTCTGCCATCCAGGAATTCACCATCCTGACCAACGCCTGGTCGGCGGAGTACGGACGCAGCACGGGCGCGGCTGTCAACGTGGTGACGAAGTCGGGCACGAATGATTTCCATGGCGACATTACCGGCCTGCTGCGGCCGTCGTATATGGAAGCCAACGCGCCCCTGGTGAGGCTGCGCGCGGCCGATTCCCTGTTCCAGGGCAGCGGCGCGATCTCTGGCCCGCTGGTGAAAGACCGGACCTATTTCATGATCGCCAGCGAGTACGATCGGCAGATGCGCGATTCCGCCGTCACCTCGCCGGTCGCAACGGGCGTGTTCGGCGGCGAGTTCCGCGAATCCGAAATGCTGGGGCGCATCGACCAGAAGCTTACCGAGCGCCACTCCCTGATGGCACGCTTCAACTTCGACCGTTTCTCCGACGCCAACCCGTCGGACACCATCGGCGGCTTGAATCTGGCCACCACAGGCCGCGACTTCCATCGCCGTACATACGCGGGACAGATATCCGAGCTGGCGGCGCTCAGTCCATCGCTCGCCAATGAGTTCCGGGTGCAGATGCAGGTCGCATCGCCGATCGCGCAGTTCACGCCGTTCACGCCGAGCACGCAGTTCACCATCCCGGGTGTGGCGACCTGGGGCGAGTCACGGTCGTCGTCGCTGCTGAACCACCAGTACCAGGCGGCGAACACGCTCTCGATCAACCGCGGGCGGCACAACCTCAAGCTGGGCGCCGACATGATCTACTCGTCCACTGGCGGCTTTGGACAGGAGTTCGGCGGCGGGTTCCTGCTCGGGCAATTCCGCGTGCGTCCGACGTACACCGGCCCGATCACCGGCGTCACGCTGGCCGACGTCACGTCATTCCAGCAGAGCTTCGGCAACCTGAACTACCACGTCGGCGAGACTCTATGGGCGGTGTTCGTGCAGGACAACGTGGCGGTAACACCGGACCTGACGCTGAGCCTTGGACTACGCTACGACCGCCAGACGTTCACCGACGACACCAGGAACTTCTCGCCACGGCTGGGATTCAGCTACCGGCTGCCGATGTCGAGACCGACCGTCATCCACGGCGGGTTCGGCATCTTCTATTCGGAGCTGCGCGCGAACCTGGCGGCGGGGTGGTACATCAACGGCCCGCAGGGCGTGATCACGTTCAGTGCCGCGCCCGGACAGTTTGGGTTCCCGACCACCCTGGCGCCGATTGCGACCTATCCTGCCGGTGTTCCCGTTCCCGCTCGCGACCTGATGCTGCGGCCCGGGCGCGCAGCTTACTACTCGCAGTTCTTTGACGTCAGTAATCTCAAGGGCTATCCCAATGCCCTGCTCAACCCGTACACCCAGCAGTGGAACTTTGGCGTGGAACGTGAACTCGCCGGCGGCTGGGTAGTGCAGTTGGACTGCGTCGGTCAGCACACCATCCGCATCGATCGCCCGCTGGATCTGAACTCGCCGGCGCCTTTTCTGCGTACGGCACCCGGTCAGACCCGCAGCGTCGCCGCCGCCGACGCCACTCGGCCTATCGTGCCCGTGCCGAATGGTTACAAGCGCATGATCACGACGGTGAACGACGCGTCCGCGCTCTACCACGCCATGCAAGCGAACCTGCGCAAGCGCCTGTCGCACCGCTTGACGGCTATCGTGAGCTATACGTTCTCCAACAACACGAACACCGTGGACCCTGACATTTCATCGCAAGACCCGAACGACCAGAACCTCGTCGGACGCCAGGAATACGCCGCGAGCCTGCTCAACCAGCGCCACCGCGTCTCTATTTCCGGCAGCTATCAACTGCCGCACGGATTCAGCACGGGAACGTCGTTCCAGGCAGCATCGGGACGTCCTTTCAACGTCCTGACCGGCGTCGACAACAACGGCGACGGTTCCCTGTCAGACCGGCCGGTCGTGAATGGAGGGGTCGTGCCTCGGAACGCCGCTCGCGGAACCCCGACCTACGACTGGTCGTTGTTCGGCGAGAAGAGCCTGCAGCTCGGGGAACGTGTCAAGTTGGCGTTCCGGGCAGAAGCGTTCAACGTGCTCAATCATGCGAACATCGTCGGCCGGAATACGACGTGGGGCAATGGGGCGACGCCGCTCGCATCGTTCGGACAACCGCTCGGCGGCGCCGCGAACACGGACCCGGCGCGCCAGTTCCAATTCCAGATGAAGCTCGAGTTTTAGCTATAGCCACGACGGCTCGATTTTAGGAATGGTGGGCCCCGACGCCCTCGTCGGGGCTTCTGCTTAAAGTGGTTTAAAATTCGGCTGCGGCGGGCGCCCTCGCCCGCCGCAGTTGCCTTTCGTCTAATCACGTCTATACAGCGCCCACTGCATCGTCCCACCGATCTTGCGGAACCGCGGCGACTTCGCGATCACCTGTTCCGAGATCGGGTTCTGGTACCCGATCAGCACCGGACGCGGATTCTTCTCGATTGAATACTCCAGGTTCGCTATCACTTCGGCAAAGATCGGCGCGGGAAACGGATCGAACAGGTAGAGGAAGACCGGCCCGGCCGGGAAAGAGAACTGACGCGCATCGCCGCACAGCAATTCGAACCGCGCGCGTTCCTGCTCCGGCAGGTGCAAGATGTTCTGCTCCGCGACCGCGTGCAATTCCGGCAGCAATTCCACCCCGACGATGCGGGCGAACGGATACTCCCGCGCGAGCAGCAGCGCGCGTCCTTTCCCCGAACCGAGGTCGATGAACGTGTAGCCGTTCAGCTCGTCCGGGACTTCGGCCATCATCTCGCGAAAGATCTGCGGGTCGGTTGGCTGGTAGCCACGCCCGGCGAACACTTCCCTCACCCTGGTCGCAAGGCTGACGTTAGACCAGGTCGTGTCGACCCTCTGCTCCCAATCGAAGTCGAGGTCTCCGAACCGCGAACGCCGGCGCGACGGCAAAGAATCGCGAAAGATTTCAAAGGCGCCGGTCGCGAGTCGCCTCACAGTCCCGAAAAGTCCGTAAGTCCGTCGTGAATCGCGCAGCCACGCGGCGTAGGAAAAAGTAGCCATCGCGACGATTGTATAGGCGTAGCACCCGCGTCCCGCCGGTAACCAAGCAACTGGCATCGTCGCCATCGTGTAACCTTCGTGTCCGTCGTGTGAACCTCTCCACGTCGGCGTGGCCTTGCAGACGCGACGTGTGTCACTGCCGGGTCACCGTCGCATTCGCTGCTATCCTGACACCCATGCCCGCCTTCGACAGCCTCCGCCGCCAGAGCTACATCGACCTGGTGACCTACCGCAAGTCCGGCGCGCCGGTCCACACGCCGGTATGGTTTGCCGAGCACGATGGCAAGCTGTACGTCATGACCCGCAGCGACTCCGGCAAAGCCAAGCGCATCCGGAATAATCCGCGGGTCGAGGTCGCGCCCAGCTCCATGCGCGGCAAACGTAAGGGCCCCGGTATTGCCGGTACCGTGAGGGTCGCCGCCGATCCAGAGTTCGCCCGCAGCCTCATCCGCAAGAAGTACTTTCTCGCGCGACTGCCCATCTGGAGCCGCGAGAACATCTATCTGGAGATTCTTCCGAGTAGCACCTGAATGCAACTTTTTGCGCCCAGCCGCATCTATCTCCGGACGGAAGGATTTGGCACCGACGGTGCCAAAAATTTTGGGCCCCCACTATGGCAACCTTGTCTCAGGGAATCGATCAAAATTTCGTCCAGCGCATGAAGCGGACGCTGGAAGGCCGGGCGGAGGAGCTTCGCCTTGGCATCAAGCGCACCCAGCAGCAGGGGCGCGCACTCGAAAGCGGCGTCCAGGGAGACGCCCTCGACCGCTCCATCACCGACTCGACTAAAGAGTTCCTGTTCAACAAGAGCACGCAGGAGCGTCGCCTGTTGAACCTGACGGAGGTCGCCCTGCGCCGCATCAGCGAAGGAACCTTCGGCGAGTGCGCCAACTGCGAAGCCGCCATCAATCACAAGCGCCTCGAAGCCGTGCCGTGGGCGCAGTACTGCATCGACTGCCAGGAAAAGCTGGAGCGCGGCGAACTCAATCCCGACGAATAGAGCGGGAGGAACATCAGGACTGGAAAACCGGGCTAGCGTCCGGTTTTTGCTTTGGCGGCAGCCGGCCTCTTGTGGGCCGTGATCTGTTCCAGCGCGCGAAGCAGCGCTTCGCCGTCGCCATTGGAGACCATCGCATCCACGCCCTTGGGCAGCCCTTTGTAGATCGGCTTTGCCCGCGTCACCAGCAAAACGCAGATCCCGGGCTTCACCATCTTGAGAGATTGCGCCACCGACCACCCATCCACCTCGACAAAGAATTCCTGGTCGAGCACGACAGCGTCGATGCGGTTCGAGACACACATCGCGACCGCCTGGTCCGTCGTGAAGGTCTCAATGACATTATTTCCGGCATTGCGGAGCACGCGGCACATTGAATTTCTCCTGCGGTCCACAACGCACACTAATGTAAGAGCCATTTCCCCCAGTCCTGCAGTACGCGAACTCGTTGCCGCGGAACTTTGCCCCGGTCGCAGCATGTCGGGCAGACATTCATGAAGCTCAAATGATGATTAGGCCATCTGCCCTTGCGCTACTAGAGGCATGAATCGGCCTTCGCGTTGTATTCGCGGGAGTTGCTCTCGGGGATGCAATGTTACCCTGTCCAGTCAACAGACCGGGGCCGTCCGCGGTCGCGTGCACGACAGCAACAATCAGTCGTGAGACGACTGGCCACCATTTTCCTGGTTCAGGAGAGCATTGTTTCGCGCGCTCGGCAATGTTGCACCAGGATCCGCATCGCCCGATGCTGACGACGCTACTTCTTCTTTGCGGTGCGGCCCGCACCGCTCTTACTCGCACCGCTCTTGGAAGGTCCCTTGGCGCCCAGTGCCTCAACGAATGCGAGCACGACCCCTTCGATACGGTTATCCATCGTGCGATAAGGTGTGATGCGCAACCAGAACTTGCGGTTTCGTGAGTCTTCCACTTCCAGTTCCCGCGGTTGCAGGTCCTCGATCACTTGCCGCATCACCTCCTCTAGGTTCTCGACTTTGGACTTCACCGCGAGTTGGCTTATGGGACGCCCCAAATCCGCCGGCGTGATGCCCATCAATTCTTCTACCCGCGGCATCATGCGCCGGATATTCAACCCGGAATCGAGCATCAGGATCGAGATATTGACGCTGGCCAACAGGTTCGACAGGTCGTTATTGACCTGCGACAGCTCCGCGTTGCGGTGCTGCATCTCTTCGTTGACGGTATTGAGCTCTTCATTGGCCGATTCCAGCTCTTCCTTCGACGTCTGCAATTCCCCATTCGTGCTTTGCAGTTCCTCGTTGCCCGACTGGATCTCCTCGTTGGCCGACTGCAATTCCTCGTTGCTGGCCTGTAAAGCCTCGATGATGGACTGCAGATAGTCCTTCGTGCCTGCAAGTTCCTGCTTCAGTTGCGCGATTTGCCGGTCCTTCGCGTTCTCCGGCACCGCTGGCGCCGGTTCTGGAGCGGAAGCGGCGCCAGCCTCAAAAACGACTACATAGCTCTGCTGCGACTGGATGGCGCCCTGGATCGGGATCACCTCCATGTTGACCGTACTGAAGTGCCCGTTCACCTCATATTGGACATTTTCCCTTCGTACCGGTGCGGCCGTGGATCGCGTCTCCTCCAGGGCTTTCTGCAGTTCGAACAGCAGGCCGGACTTGGCCATCTTCAGAAGATTGAGTGTTGCCTTACCCGATGGAAGCTCCAGGTAGCGGTTCGCCTTCCCGCGTACCTGGACGATGTCGTACTGTTCGTTAACCACCACGGCAGCAGGCACGTACTTGCTCAGCAGCAGGCGGTCGGCGTCCCGCTGTAACTCGACAGGCGTCCGCACCGGTTCTGTGTCGTTCGCCGATCCGGCTGGATTGTTGACTGCTGAACCCGGCTGGTCGAGCCGTGATGCCGGGATCCCAAACGCCACGGGGGAGGTGACCATTTTTTTCATATAGATCTTGTGACGCTTGTCGGCCGGCTCGAACAGTTCCGCTCCGGTGCCGACGATGCCTTCCGTATTCCCGACCATCAGGAATCCGGTTGGTTTCAACGCATAGTGAAAAATAGGGAACACGCGCCGCTGCAACACCGGGCTCATGTAGATGAGCACGTTGCGGCAGCTCACCAGGTCCATGTGCGAGAAAGGCGGATCGTTGAAGACGTTCTGCGTCGCGAACACGCACATGTCGCGGACCGCTTTGCTGATCTGATATCCGCGGTCCACCTTCGTGAAGAACCGCCGCAGGCGCGCCGGCGAGATATCGGACGCGATAGCATCGCGGTAAATCCCGGCGCGCGCGACGCGCACAGCTTCTTCGCTCAAGTCGGTACCAAATATCTGGATCGAGACTTCGGCCCGCACGTTGCTTACATGTTCCAGCAGCGAGATGGCGTGCGAGTAAGCCTCTTCGCCCGTAGAGCAACCCGGTACCCAGATCCTGATGGTATCCGCGGCGTGCCGGCCCTGCAGCATCCGGGGATAAACCACCTCGCCCAGGACCTCGAATGCCGTCGGGTCGCGGAAGAAGCTGGTCACGTTGATCAGGATGTCGTGATGCAGCGCTTCCAGTTCCTTGGGGTTCTGTTTCAACGTCTTCACGTAATCGGAGAGGGTCTCGATGTGGGCCAGAGCCATCCGGCGCAGGATCCTCCGGCGGATGGTTCCCATCTTGTAGTCGCTGAAATCGACCCCCCTGACCTGTTTCAGGAGCCGGAAGACCTGCTCAATATCGCTGCCGGTCTCGATGACAGCCTTTTCGATCAGCACTCCGCCATTCACATACGGATGATTGCGAAGTCGCATCAACTCGCGCGCAATGCCGGCCGGCGAGAGGACGAAATCTATGTGGCCGGATGCGATCGCGCCCTCCGGCATGCCCGCGTACTTGGCGGTGCGCGGCTCCTGGGCGAAAGTGATCCCGCCTTCATGCTTGATAGCGGCCACGCCGAATGTCCCGTCGGTCGCTGTTCCGGACAGGATGATGCCAATGGCGTTCTTGCCGCAGTCCGTCGCCAGCGACCGCAAGAATGCATCGATCGGCATGTTGGGCCCCGACTCACGCTCCCGCTGGACCAGATGTAGAGTGCCACTTTCGATGGTCATGACCTGGTTCTGCGGGATCACGTACACACAATCAGGTTTGACCTTCATTCCTTCATGGACCTGGCGCACCTGCATCTGCGTGGCGCGAGCGAGCGGTTGCGTCATCGCGCTCTCGTGTTTGGGGTCCAGGTGCGGGATTACGACGAAGGCCATCCCCGGGTTCTGCGGCAGCGGACGGAGCAGTTCCATGAACGCGTCCAACCCGCCGGAGGACGCTCCCACTCCTACCACGACGCACTGCGACCGCTCGAACTCCCGTGTTATGTCGACACTTGTTTCTGATTGTTTCTCATTGGTAACGGAATGTGACGAGGACACGATCCCAGCCGGTGCGTTGCCTATGGAGGAAATCTGACGACGCTTCTGCCCCGCTACTTGCTTCTTCATGGGGGACTCCGCTTAGGTGGACCAACAACCTACTTGCTGCTCGTCAAACGACGGATTCTAGTCCTTTTGGAAAACCGTTGCATCCTTTTGCTAAACTCTTGCAGTCTTTTTGCAATACTCTTCCAGCCTTCTCGTGTACATTCCACTTCTACCCGCCCCCTGAGACTCTGGAAAACCACCATTCCGGATTCCGCATCAAAACGTGCGAGATAAGTGGTATTCTAATGGTAACTGGTTGTAAAAGATTGCAGAGGTTCTCATGGCAGCCCCCCAGAGTTCCGTCGCTTCTGTGCTCAATTCCTGGAAAGAAATAGCGTCGTACTTGGGTCGCGGTGTGCGGACCGTCCAGCGGTATGAGCGCGACTTAGCGCTTCCGGTTCGCCGGCCCCGCGGCACTTCCCGTAGTGCGGTCATTGCCCTGAAAGAAGACCTCGACGCCTGGCTGCGTAAGGCGCCCGCCACCGAACAGCAACCACTTGCCAAGCCGTCTGACGCAAAACTGCTGGTCACGACCGTCCAGCGGTCGATCCATGATGGTGATGATCTGCGCAAGCAATGCAGCGCTTTGCGCGACGCCCATCATCAGGAGATCGCCAGGCTGATCGCCAATGTGCATGGTCTCGTCGAGGTCATCCACCTCGATTCGGCCGTGAAGAAAAATAACGGTGCAGAGCGAATGCTTCGGCGTGCGTAACGCAAAGTAAGCTTAGCACCGGCTTCCCACCGCTCGTAACGCGGGCGTCTCGCCTGCCACGCAAATCTGGACTGTAGCACCGGCGTCCCGCCGGTCACCCGACCGCCGCCCATCGTGAAACCTGCGCGTCCTTTGAACCATGTGCCTTGCGCCATGAACCATGCGCCATGTGCCTTGTGCCATGTGCCATGCGCCATGTGCCTTGGGCCATGCGCCATGCGCCATGCGCCTGTCCGCAACCGGACGGAGCTATCCCACGTCCGCACGCGCAAGCAACTCATCTCACGCACTTTCAATGACTTACACTGGCTGGTGACGTGCTCCCGCCCCAGTATGCACAGCCTGTGGTCCGACCTGCGTTACGGCGTTCGCAACCTGATGAGAGCACGCGGGTTCGCCGCCGTCGCCATCCTGACTCTCGCGCTCGGAATCGGAGCCACCACCGCCATGTTCAGCGTGGTGAACTCGGTCCTGCTGCGGCCGCTTCCCTACTTCGAACCGGACCGCCTGGTCGCCATCAACGAGTTCAACACCGAGCATGGCATCCCGGACATCCCGGAAGGAACGATCTCCTATCCCGATTACCGCGACGTCGCAGCGCGCAACCATTCGTTCGACGAGGTGGGCGCGTACACGTACGCTGAGTACCCGCTGACCGGCGCGGGCGCACCGGTACACGTGGAAGCGCAAATAGTAAGTGCAAACCTTTTCCACCTGCTCCGGGTCGAGCCGGCGCTCGGCCGCGGGTTCGCGCCGGGCGAAGACGCAGCCGGGCACCACGTCGTGATTCTGAGTGACACCTTCTGGCGCAGGCACTTCAATGCCGACGAGTCGGTGATCGGACGAACGGTCGCGTTACGTGGCTTCAGCTACACCATCGTTGGTGTTATGCCGGCGGGATTCCAATTTGCTGTCCGCCAGCAGCCTCGCGACCTCTGGGTCACATTTTCGGGTTGGGCCGAGACCGAAGATCCTCGCGACAAGCCTTCGACCGAACAGCGCGGCAACCATTCCATGTTCTCGGTCGCGCGGCTCAAGCCTGGGGTGACGGTAGCCCAGGCGAATGCCGACCTGGCCTCGATCTACCATGCGTTGGCCAACGAGTATCCCGACTCCAACCTGCACGAGGGCATCGCGGCAACACCGGAGCTGAAATACATGGTCGGAAGCAGCCGGACACCGCTCTTGATCCTGCTGGGAGCAGTGGCGCTCGTGCTGCTGATCGCCTGCGCGAACGTCGCCAACCTTCTGCTCGCGCGAGGCGCCGGACGCGCGCGCGAAATGGCCACGCGCGCCGCCTTGGGTGCGACGCGATTCCGCCTGGTACGGCAGTTGGTGACCGAGTCGGTCGTCCTTTCGTTGTTCGGCGCCGCTCTGGGAGCCGGTTTCGCCACCTGGGCACTCCAGGCCGTGCTGAGGCTGTACCCGGAGAACCTGCCGCGCGCGGCGGAGATCGGTATCGACATGCGTGTGCTGGCGTTCACCGCAGCGCTTGCGGTCTGTACCGGCGTACTCTTCGGCTTGCTGCCGGCGTTGCGTGGATCGTCACCGAACTTGGCTGGGACCATGCGTGAGGGCGGCCGTACATCGACGAGCGGTCCGGCGCACACGCGCTTGCGTTCGACCATCGTCGTAGCACAGACGGCGCTCGGCGTCATGTTGCTGATCGGCGCGGGACTGCTGATCCGTAGTCTCCAGCGGCTGTCCCACGCCAACCTCGGCCTCGATCCAAGTCATGTCTTGACCGCCGATATCGACCTGAATGAGGCCCGCTACAAGCCGGACCAGATGGAGCGCTTCATCGCCGATTTCCTGGACCGCATCCGCGCATTGCCGGGCGTGGAGAGGGTCGGAGGCGCAATGCCACTGCCGCTGGGCGGAGACGACGGATGGTCGATCTCCTTTAACATCCTAGACCACCCCGTACCGAAGGCCAACGAACCAGGCGCCGGGTTCTACGTCGTCACCCGAGATTTCTTCGAGACGATGAAGATCCCGCTCTTGCGCGGGCGGACATTCGATCAACGCGATCAGCGCAATTCCGCGCCGGTGATGATCGTAACCGAAGCGTTCGCAAAGAAGTTCTTCGCCAATGAAGATCCTGTCGGGCGGATGATCGAGATCGGCGCAGGAGAAGGCGAGGCGCGCAAGGCCTACAAGACGCGCCAGATCATCGGCGTCGTCGGCGACATCCGCAGCAGCAACCTGACCAAGCCGCCGGCCCCTGCTTATTACGTTCCCCTGCCGCAGATGGTCTGGGGTTCGACCCTGGTCGTGCGCACAACGGGCGATCCGAAGTCCATGGCGCCTTCTATCGCGAAGGTGCTGAACTCGATGGACGCGGAGGCCCCCATGTTCAACGTGCGCACCATGGAAGATTGCCTTGCCTTGGACTTGGGACGGGCGCGCTTCCAGGCGGTACTGCTCGCCATCTTTGCCGGAGTGGCGCTGCTGCTCACGGCCATCGGACTATACGGTGTCATCGCGTATTCCGTCACGCAACGTACGCACGAGATCGGCGTGCGGCTGGCGCTCGGCGCCACGCGCGCGAAAGTCCTGTCGATGATGCTGAATTCAGGTTTGCAGCTCACCGCCGCCGGCATCGCCATCGGAGTCGTGGGAGCACTGGCGCTCGCGCGCGTGATCGAGGCCCTGCTCTACGAGATCCCTCCCCGCGATCCGCTCACTTATGTCATGGTCTGTGTCGTGCTCGGAGCGGTGGCGCTGCTGGCCAGCTGCATCCCCGCCATGCGCGCCGCCCGAACCGACCCAATGGTAGCCTTGCGATACGAATAAGAAACTTGCGATACGAATAAGAAAAAAAGAGAAAGAAGAGAAGAGTCATTCCGAGCGAGGATGCGGCATAAAGCGCGGCCCGGTTTTGGCCGCGCATGCCGCATCCAAGTCGAGGGACCTGCATTGTTCCCGGCGTGTGCCCCGCTCTCAACCGCGCCACTACTCTCAACGCACATACCCGATCTCCCGGCAGTGTTCTTCAATCAAAAATGCGTCGTCACACCCATCTGTGACTCACATCACATACAACCTTCCCCGCAGTTCTCTAAACTCATCTCGTGACGCTGAGGGTGTAGTGTCCTCATTGTCCTTTTACTCCCATGTCGGCGCGTAACTCCTTACCGGCGGCGATCTTGCAAGTAACTCTTTTCAACCCGGGGATTTACCTCCCGAATCCCAGGGGGGCTACCCCCTCCCAGTACTCATCAGTAAACTTGTCGTTCAAATCGCCCTGTGGAAATCTCCGGGTTACCTGGACGGATATCCTTGATTCCAAAGAGCCGCACAAAACATTAGCGTGTAATACCTCGTCGATTACTTACATAACTAGTACCCGTGCGTGCTCGACCAGCGCCGTACAATGATGCCCATGTCGGAGCGAAACCGGTGGTTCATCGTCGTCCTGTTTGGGATGGCAATGGCGTGGATGGAGTCGGCGACAGTTGCGTACCTGCGCCTTCTCGTCGACCGCGTCAACCCGTACCAGGCGGCGCCTTTACCGGCTCACCCGATGCTGGGCAACACCGAGTTGGTCCGCGAGCTCGCGACCATGGTGATGTTGTTCACCGTCGGATGGCTCGCCGGCCGCGACTGGCGTACCCGCCTGTCCTATTCGCTGATCGCCTTCGGCGTGTGGGACATCTTCTACTACGTCTTCCTCGCTGTGATCGTGGGCTGGCCGAAATCGCTACTCGATTGGGACGTCCTCTTCCTCATCCCGCTGCCCTGGTGGGGCCCCGTCCTCGCGCCCGCTGTCATCGCGCTCCTGATGATTGTCGGCGGAACGATTGTGACCCAGTTCGGCGTACCGCTTTGGCCTCGTCGGCAGGCGATCTGGATCGGTCTGGTCGGCATCGTCGTCGCGCTGGTGGTCTTCATGGAAACCGCGATCCGCGCCCTGCCAGGAGGCGAAGAGGCGCTGCGCCGCGCCTTGCCGGTGCGCTTCAACTGGGCGGGATTCGCCCTCGGATGCGCTCTGATGTCAGTCGTGATCTGGGACCTGGTGTTGCAGAAAAGGGGGTTAGGAGTTGGGCGTTAGGAGTTGCGGGAGTTAGGAGTTGGGGGTTAGGAGTTAGCTGATTCCGGCTGGCTAACTACTAACTCCTAGCTACTAACTACTAATTCGCGTATTCGCGGCGGACGGAGTCCACGGCCGCGCCCAGCCCGCGCTCCGACGCCTGCTCCGCGAACCGTTCGGCGACGCGCGACAGCGTCGCAAAGATCTGCGTGCCGCGGTAGATGTAGTCGGGCGCCTGCTCCCAGATGTCTTCGAACTTCTCGGGATATTCGGCGGCGAGAATCGCCAGGCCGACGGTTGCGGCAGCGATGCCCGCCGGACGATGGCCCTTGATGATCAGCAATGCGCCTGCGGCGAAACTTCCAATGACCAGCCCTTTTCTCCAGTTCGGCATGGCGTCCTCCGCGCTATTAGAGCAACTCGCAAGCGATTCCGTTGCTCGCGCGGAACAGTTTATCGCAACCGTCCGCGCTTTCTGATTGAGTGATAGCTCGGGAAGTTGTAGATTGCGGCGCGTGGCGATCAGCACAGAACAGGTAGGAACCGAGGTCGAGCGCTTCTGGAGCGCCTTCTCTTCGAAGTCCGCCGACGTCATCGAGCGCTTCTATCTGCCGGAATCGACCGTGTTCAGTTCGGTGACATCGCGCTCCGAGCCGGGCAGACTGGCCGCAACGCGCCGTAAGCGCGAGTACTTCCACCCGCAAAGCAGGATCCGCGTGCAACTCGGTACCATCGACGTCCAGACTATCGGCGACGACGCAGCGGTCGCGAGCTACACCTTCGAGTTCCACGCCAGCCGCGTCATGGGCGCACTGGGTAAGGACGTGGAAGAGGACATCCAGAACGGTCGCGCGACGCAGGTTTTTGTGCAGCAGCCCGACGGTCGCCTGTGCATCCTGCACGAGCATCTCTCGTTCATTCCGAAGGCATAGATCATTTTCGGCCGATCGCAGATATCTCCTTCGTTGTGAGCGGACGGGTTTGGCCTTTGGGTAGGTCGCCGAGGTCGAGCGGTCCGATCGATACCCGGATCAGGCGCGCGCACTCGACTCCGATGTTCTCCAGCATGCGCCGAATGTGGCGGTTGCGGCCTTCGTCGAGCACGATCTCCAGCCAGGCATGAACGCGTCCGTGCCGGACGACGCGCACATCTCGGACGCCAAGGAAGTCGCCGTCACTTTCGATCCCCTTCCGCAATTGTTCAGCAACATCTTCGGGTGAGGAGCAGCGTACCTGGACGTGGTAGCGCTTGGGCAGGTGCGATTCTGGGGCGGCGATGCGCGCAGCCCACTCCGAGTCGTTCGTCAGCAGGAGAAGACCTTCGCTGGCCTTGTCGAGGCGTCCAACCGGCGCGAGCCAGGGCATTTCCGGCGGAAGCAACGAGTACACCGTTTCGCGGCCTTTCTCGTCGGACGCGGTCGTGACGATTCCCCTCGGCTTGTTCAGCATCAGGTACTGGAGCTCCGCCGCTTGTACGGGCGTGCCGTCGACCTCGATGCGATCGGCTTCCATTCGTACCGGAGACTCCGGATCCAGGCGGACTTTGCCATTCAGACGGACGCGCCCGGCGCGAATCAGCTCGAACGCATGCGAGCGCGAGCAGTAACCGAGTTTCGACAGCGCACGGGCCAGGCCGATCTTGCGTGCACTCATTTGGCCACCGCATGCGATTTATCCTGGGCGCGCCCTTTCCACTGCCCGCCGCGCCCGCTCCAATATTGGACCGCCGACCACAGAGTTGAACCCATGTAGAAGATGGATGCAAACGGCAGCGTGAATGCCCACAGCGGGTTCAGGCGATAAAACCGGACCATCGGGACGTACGAGACACCCATGAGCAGCAAGGGCGCGAATAACGCAACCCTGCCGAGACCAGCGGCGGATGTCCACCCGAGGAACGGAAGCGCGACTGGGACCAGATATGTGGCAACCAGGCCGACGATCGTCGCCACCAGCAGCAGCGTGGAATGGCGAAGCTGATTGAATGCGGTACGGGCGATCATACGCCCGATCTCACCGAAGCTATCGTACGGACGAAGGCTACGGCTGTGGTCGGTTACTCCGAGCCATATGCGTCCACCGGTGCGCTTGATCGCCGCCGCGAGAGCGCAGTCGTCAATGATCTCGGAGCGAATGGTCTCGATGCCGCCTATCTTCGATAACGCAGCGGCGCGGACGAGCATGCAACCGCCTGCGGCGCCAGCCGTCCTTGACCGTGAGTCGGCGATCCAGTCCGGCGGATACAGTTGGAAAAAGAAATAGACAAATGCAGGAATGAGCAGCTTTTCGGCAAACGAGGCGCAGTGCAGCTTCACCATGTATGAGGTGAGGTCCAACGAGCCATGTTCGGTGAGGTCGACGAGAGTTCCGATCGTCTCCAGGCCGTGCTCGATGTCGGCGTCAGTGAGGAGCAGGAAATCGGGATGAAGTTCGAGCGCCCGCTGCACGCCTTGATGCACCGCCCACAGCTTGCCGGTCCATCCCTCCGGGAGCGGCTTGCCCGAGATAACCGTCAGGCGGTCCGAAGAGCCAACTTTAACGGCTGCGGAGCGCGCAGCATCGGCGGTACCGTCGGTGCTGGCGTCGTCGACCACCACAACCGTGACAGTGGAAAACGTTTGTCTTAACACCGACGAGACACACCGGCCGATCGTCTCGGCTTCGTTACGAGCAGGCACGACGGCAACTACCTGCGCGACGGGCAAGTGAGAGGTTTGTGGATTTAGCGTCAGGCGCCAGAAGAATCCGCGCCCCAATAACAAGTATGCCCAGATGCAGCACGAGAGCGCGACGATGAACCAGAGTCCGTGCATCGAGAGGCATTCAACGTACATAGTGGCATGGCCGAACTGCAAGTGGCATCTGCAATTCGGAACTGCGATGGAACTAACTGAAATGCCATTCGTACGTCTGTATAGAGGGTTGGTACTGGCGGGAGCGTTTGGTCTGGTATGCACGCGGTTGCGGCAATGACGTTGAACCATGTCGGTGGGCAAGACCGTCCGCGAAGAAGAAGCCTGCGGTGACTGGCCTACTGGCGTCCTGCGCTGGGTGGACTGGCGTTGGTGGCGTTGCTCGTATCGGCAGCACTTTCGCACCGGCGCTGGCTGGATGTGTTGGCAGCGGCAGTGACGGCAGCCGTCGCGGTCGCGGCGGTATGAACGCGCGTGCGCGGCGCGTGCAGCAACGGGTTGCGCTCGCGAACGACGAGCACGACGGCACGTCGATGCTCGACCTGGGCGGAGCGGCACGGGCATCCCGCTCGCTCGACGGCTTCCTGAACAACGTTGCCATGAGGATCGCCACGACGACGAAAGCGTCACCGGTATCGATCCTGCTGCGCGACGGCGTGACAGGCCGCTTCTATTGCCGTTACCGATATCCGACGCTCTCGGCAGGGTTGAACAGCGAACCGATATGGCTGGACAAGGACGCGTTCGTGGTGCGTTGACTGCGGTCGCTGTCGATGCCGCTGGCGCTGGATCCATCGGACTTCGCGACGTGGGTCGAGTCGCTGACAGGAGAGTCGCGGATTCGCCGGAATGAAAGTTGATTGGTGATTGAGCGATTGGTGATTCGTGATTAGAACCAGGATTCGCGCATCGACGCAATCACAAATCGCAAATCACTAAATCACAATCGGTTTTCTTTCTTCATTCTTACTTCTTCATTCTTCATTATTTCAGCACTCCCAGCTTCTCCATCGGCCAGTACACGAATACGGCCTTACCGTAGATGTACTCGCGTTCCACAGGGCCGAAGTCACGGCTGTCGCTCGACGAACTGCGGTGGTCGCCGAGCACAAAATAGGAATCGGTGGGCACGACCGTCTCGGGATAGGACCGGTCGTCGCGGTAATCGGCCGGGACGTAGGGCTCGCGCAGGCGGCGGCCATTCACGTATACGCGGCCATCCTCGATCTTCACCCGGTCGCCGGCGACGGCGATCACGCGCTTGATATAGCTCTTGGCGGTGTCGCGCGGATAGCGGAAGACGACGATGTCGCCGCGCGAGATCGGCTCCAGGTGATACACGAATTTGTTGATGAAGATGCGCTCCTGGTCGGTAAGACCGGGCAGCATGCTCGTCCCTTCCACCTTCACCGGCTGATACAGGAATACGATAATGAGCGCGGAGACGATGAGAGACACCGTCAGGTCGCGCGCCCACGCGGTAAGCGTGCGTATGACCCTCGGTTTCGCGGGAACAGTCGCGGGTATGGGAGCAGTAACCTCAGCCATCTCTCTTGATTCTATATTGACGCCGGCTTGGCGACGAAAGTTGCGGATCGAGCCACATTTCCGTTCATGTAAGATACCGGATTGGCTCAGGGCTCATGGCTCACGGCTCACGGCTCACGGCTCAGGGCTCAGGGCTCAGGGCTCAGGGCTCAGGGCTCAGGGCTCAGGGCTCAGGGCTCA
>CAZLJE010000001.1:16063-98424 GCA_964559835.1 uncultured Terriglobales bacterium | reverse complement strand
GGGCCATAGATTGTCGACGCGTCTTATGCGGTCTTGCCATGAGCCATGTGCCATGAGCCATGCGCCAATATTTTGAGGTTCTTGTGAAACGCGTTCTCATCATCGCCCTTCTCGCCCTCGTTTCGATCGCCGTTTTCGGTCAGGGTGGTAATCCACAAATTCCTGCCTACAACAAGTCCGCGCCGTCCAAGGCCACCAAACTGCCGCCCATCTTGCCCGAGGACCAGCTGTGGGGACCGAGTTTCCAGTCCCCGGTGCAGAAACGCGCTTACCTGCTCGCCGCGAAGATCGGCGACGTCCTCTACCAGCAACCCTGCTATTGTTTCTGCGACCGCTCGGCCGGCCATCACAGCCTGCGTAGTTGCTACGAATCCACCCATGCCGCCCATTGCGACGCCTGCATGAAGGAGCTTTTCTACACTTATCAGCAAACGAAGATGGGCAAGAAGCCGGCCCAGATCAGGGCGGCCATCATGAAGGGCGAGTGGCAAAAAATCGACCTCAACCAGGCAGCGCAGATGAAGTGATTCGCGCCAGTTGACGCCTGCCTCTATTTAGCCGTATAACGTGCTCTCGTTAGGTTCCGAGCATCCCCCTGTGCGCCGGGATGACGGAGACGGTCCGCGTCGTTGGTTGCACAGGTGCAACTCGATGAAAAAGAAACCTCCTGCAAGGGTTCAGCGTTCAATCGCTAAACCCAACAAAATAAAAGCCGTGAAGAATCAGCCCCCATCACGCGTGGTGAAAATGACCCGCCCCGCCGCGGTCCCGCCGAAGCCATCCGATGATCCGAAATACCAGCAGGCCGTCGAGAGCTACCAGACGGGCCTCAAGGCGATGCAGGAGCGCAAGTTCGACAAGGCCAAGGCCGCCTTCCAGAAGGTCGTCGCCTCCGGCGTGCGGGACTTGGCGGAGCGTGCGAACGTGTTTCTCAACACCTGCAACCAGCACCTGGGCAAAACGTCGACGACATTCAAGACATCCGAGGAGCACTACGACTACGCCATCTCCCTGATGAACGTGGGCGACTACGTCGGCGCGCGCGAGCATCTGGAGAAGATCATGAAGCAGTCCGCCTCCGCCGACTACGGCTGGTACGGGCTCTCGGTACTTAACTGCCTCACCGGCCATTATGAAGACGCTTTGAAGCACCTGGCGGAGGCCATCCGCCTGAACCCGCGCTACCGTTTCCAGGCGCGGAACGATTCGGACTTCAAGAACATGTCCGACGATCCCCGCTTCACCGAATTGATTTACCCTGAGGTAGAGGAAGCGCCCCCGGCCCGCAAATAGGTGCATGACTGACCCGAAGAACTCCGCCGGCCCATCGTCCGTCATCCACGGGCCTGAGGATGCCGCGCCCGGTACGTTGCGCATTGTTGCTATCGGCGGCGGCACCGGACTATCCACTCTTCTGAAAGGCCTGCGCGACTACGTCTGCGGCGCTCCGCAACCCAAGCGTGGCGCCTGCATCAGCGATCTCACCGCGGTCGTGACCGTGACCGACGACGGCGGCTCCAGTGGGCGTCTGCGCAAAGAACTGAACATCCTGCCGCCGGGCGATATCCGTAACTGTATCGTCGCGCTCTCCGAAGACCAGGCGCTCCTGGCGCGTTTGTTCCAATATCGCTTCGAAGGCGTGTCCGCGCTCAAGGGACACAATTTTGGAAATCTGTTCCTGGCGGCGCTCGCGGGCGTTACCGGCGATTTCGCAGAGGCGGTGAAGCTCTCGTCGGAGATCCTGGCCACGCGAGGTCACATCTACCCGGCCACAACCGCGAACGTCGAATTGGAAGCGATCATGAACGACGACTCGCGCGTTCGTGGCGAAACCAGCATTACCGCCAGCCAGAAAGGCATCCGCCGACTGGAGATGGCGCCACCGGACGTCCCGCCGATGCAGCAAACGCTCGACGCACTCGCCCAGGCCGACCTCATCACTATTGGGCCCGGATCGTTATTCACCAGCCTCATTCCCAACGTGCTGGTGCGCGGGATTCCGGAGGCAATCGTCAAGTCCACGGCCGTAAAGGTGTTCGTCTGCAACCTGATGACGCAGGCGAACGAGAGCCTCGGCCTGAGCGCTTCGCAGCATATCCAGGCCATCTACGACCATGCCGGTGCGCGTATTTTCGACTACGCGCTCATCAACCGCACTCCCGCGTCCTCAGAGATGAAAGCGAAATACGCCTTGGAGGGGGCATCGCAGATCGTCGCCAGCGGAGACAAGATCCGCAGCCTGGGCGTGGAGCCGATCTTTGGCGAATACCTGTTCGAAGAAAACGGCGTCGCGCGGCATGCGTTCCATACCATCGCTGCGGACCTGGTGAAACTCGCGACCGAGCGCCCGGTATCAGCATCGGCACAGCAGTGAACGATTCTTCATTCTGACTTCTTCATTCTTGATTGATAGTATTCCGCCATGCCATCGTCCAAGTCCGCGCCGCGTTTTGCCGTCGCCATCATGGCCGCCGGAAAAGGCACGCGCCTCAAATCGAAGCACCCGAAGGTCCTGTTCGAAGTCGGCGGGAGTTCCCTGCTGGCTCATGTCATCGCGGCGGCGAGCCAGGTGGTCGCGCCAGGCGACATCTTCGCCATCATCGGTCATGAAGCCGAGCGCGTTCGCGAAGCCGTGAAGGCGACTGGCGTGAACTTCGTCCTCCAAGCCGAGCAGAAAGGCACCGGGCACGCGGTGATGTGTACGCGCGAGGCGCTGCGCCGGTACGACCACGTCCTGGTGCTCACGGGCGATGCTCCCCTGCTCACTCCCGACACCATTCGCCAGATCCGCGACTTTCACCTCCAGCACGGCGGCGCCATGACGCTGCTCTCATCCGACTTCGCCAATCCCACCGGTTACGGACGTATCGTTCGACGGAAGAAGAACGCCAAGCCGACCGACGAGGTCGCAGAGATCGTCGAAGAGAAGCAGGCTAGCGCCGCACAGAAGAAGATCGCGGAAATCAATGTCGGGGTGTATGCGTTCGACGCCAGGAAGCTGTTTGCCAACCTCGACAAGCTGCGCACCGACAATCCGCATCATGAGTACTACCTGACTGATATCGCGGCCATTCTCAACAAGGCCGGCGAACACGTGATGGTCTACAAGACGGCTGACGCGCATGAGGTCGCCAGCGCGAATACGCGCGCCGAGATGGCCGAGTTGGACCGCGAGCTCCGCGATCGCAAGTGCCGCGAGCTGATGGCTTCGGGCGTTACCATTTTCAAGCCCGAGACTTGCCTCATCGACACCACCGTCAGCGTGGCCGCCGATACAGTCATCGAGCCGTTCGTGCAATTGCTCGGGACTACGCGTATCGGTTCCGACTGCCGCATCCGTTCCTACTCGGTCATCACCGATTGCGAGATCGCCGACGGCGTCACTGTCCGGCACGGCTGCATCATGGACCAATCCAAGGTCGCCGCGGGCGCAATCATCGGACCTTACTCGCATGTCCGCCCGCTCAGCGACATCGGCCCCGAATGCCACGTCGGCAACTTCGTCGAGACCAAGAAGACGAGGATGGGGCGCGGCTCGAAGGCGAATCACCTGACCTATCTCGGCGATGCCATCATCGGTGAGAAGGTGAACGTTGGCGCCGGCACCATCACCTGCAACTACGACGGCGTGAACAAAAACACCACCACCATCGAAGACGGCGCTTTCATCGGCAGCGACAGCACACTGGTCGCGCCGGTGAAGATCGGGCGAGGCGCCTACGTGGCGGCGGCCGCATGCATCACCGAAGACGTGCCGGAAGATTCGCTGGCCATCGCGCGCGCGAAGCAGGTCAACAAAGAAGGCTGGGCAAAGAAGCGGCGGGAAAAGCAGTTGTAAGTTGTAAGTTCGTTCCGTGTGACGCTCGGCAGAAACTTGCAAGTTACAACTTTCAACTGCTTTGAAATCGCACAGCTGCCCTCGATTTCGTCCCATCCAGCTCTGGATTCGCGTGACAATTGCTTAAGTGAGGTGAGAGCACTTATGCATCAGACGCCGAATCTTCCCGGCACCAGCCCTGTTACTGACAATCCGAACCCCAACAACTCGGAGGGCATGGACACGCTCGGCCCATCGACGGACAGGGGCGGCGGCGGTCCTGAAGTGTCAAGCACGGGTCGCAATCCAACGGCGCTCAATCCTGGCCGCGAAGGCGCAGGTGCGGAGCGGACCTTCCGCTGTTCCGATGTCGGAAACGCCGACTGCCGTTGGGAGGCGAAGGGCCGCACCGAGGACGAGTTGATGCCGCAGATCGCCCTCCACGCCCGTCAGACGCACGGTGTCAGCAGCTTTGACGATCAGATGAAATCCAGGATCAAGGACGCCATTCACACGCGCGCCGCATAACAAGCTCCCGCATCCCTCCCTGACTCGCAAACCAAAAGGACGGCCACGGGGCCGTCCTTTTTACTTTCGAGTAAACCTTAGGGTCCCACAGACCCCCTCCCCCCTTGTCCCGTGTGTCCCACAGGAAGTCGGCCAAACTCGCATATATCCCAAGGGCTGTCCCACAGCCCCACTTTGGGAAAGCGGCTAGCGTGGGCCACACAGCGAAGTTGTCAAAGAACCCAATAGGGGAACGAGTGACACCCATTCCTGCACGCCTTGTGCGCGCAAGGCAAGATTAGGCGCGGGGTGCGAGGATGTATGTGATGTGCGTCACGGATTGCTGTGACGAAAAAGAAACTATAGCGCGCCGGTGCTTATTGCTTCAGCGAACTCGCCGGCTTCATGCGCTTCGAGAACACTCCCGGGATCCGCGTGCCGCAGTTCCTGCACGCGCCGTCCCGAAGGTCGTTCTTCGTCACGGCGTGCCACGACCGCCGCATGATCGTCTGCTTGCATCCGGGACAGATCGTGTTCCCGCCATCGCTGTAGATGTTGCCCTCATACACGTATTTCAATCCCATCTGCATCGCGAGAGCACGGGCGCGGTGCAGCGTCTCGGGCGGCGTCGGCGGCTTGTCGTTGAGCTTGAAGTCCGGATGAAAGGCCGTGAAGTGCAGCGGCACGTCGTCGCCCAAGTTCGTCAGCACCCAGTCGCAGAGCTGCTTGACCTCGTCATTGTCGTCGTTCAGAGTCGGGATCATCAGGTTCGTCATCTCGAACCAGACGTTGGTCTCATGCCGCAGCCACTTGAGGACGTCCAATACCGGCTGTAAGTGCGTCAGCGTGATCTTGGAATAGAACTTCTCCGTGAATGCCTTGAGGTCGATGTTGGCGGCGTCGATGTGCTGGTACACCTCGAAAAAGGCGTCGCGCGTGATGTACCCGTTCGAGACCATCACCGTGTTCAGCCCTTCCTGCCGCGCGACTTTGGCGATGTCGATCACGTACTCCGCCCAGATGGTCGGCTCGTTGTAGGTGAACGCGATCGACGGCGCGCGGTGCTCCAGCGCGACTTCCACAACCTGCTCGGGCGTCAGTTCCGCCGAATTCACCTGGTCGGACTTCGCCTTCGAGATGTCCCAGTTCTGGCAGAAGAAGCAGCCCATGTTGCAACCGGCGGTCCCCATCGAGAGGATCTTCGTGCCGGGGAAAAAGTGGTTGAGCGGCTTCTTCTCGATCGGGTCCATTGCGATGGCCGCCGGACGCCCGTAACCGAGTTGTACCAGGCGCCCGCCCTCGTTCTTGCGGATAAAGCAGAAGCCGGTCTGGCCGTCGCCGATGTGGCAGTGGCGCGGGCACAGGTAACAGTGCAGGCGGCCGTCGGCCATCGGCTCCCACCAACGCGCCTCATGATGGAGTTCGGGTTGTACTTCGGAAAGGATTGTGAACGACATACTGCTATGGCTCTATTCTAGCCCGTATTTCGCCGACCCGCGCGCTTTGGAGCTCATTCCGTTTTCGTATGTTATTCCGTATTCCGTATTCCGAAATGATGGCTCGTCCGGAATACGTGATACGAAATACGGAATACCATTCTTGCGTCAGAAGCAAAAGCGGCACGGGATTCCGTGCCGCTTGCCTTCTTTTCTGGAAGAACTCTAAGACCCGACCAGTCTCTCGAGCCCCGCTTTGTTCTTGATCATTAGCGTGGAGCCTTTCAGGATCGCCATCTGCTTCTTGCGGAAATTCGCGAGCAGCCGCGTCACCGTCTCACGTGACGTGCCGATGACCTGCGCGATCTCCTCGTGGGTCAGCGCCAGCTTCACACGGATACCATCCTTGGTCGCTTCGCCCTCTACCGCGAGTTCCAGCAGCATGCGGGCTAGTTTCTCGCTCGCCGAGTGCGACAGTCCGATGGTGCGGATGGTGTCGTACGCCGTGTGGCAGGTGCTGCTCAGGTGTTGCGCCGCCATCAGGCACGCGTCGCCGTGGTCGGCCAGGAACTTCTGGAAGTCATCGCGCTTGATGAAGACCACCTGGCACGGCTGAACGGTCTCGGCGGTCAGTTCGTAAGGAATGCCGGTGACGCAGGCGTGCAATCCGAGCACCTCGCCCGGTTCCGCGATCTTCAGGATCATGGTCTTGCCGTCGCTCGAATTGACCGATAGCTTCACCCGCCCCTTGCAAAGGACGTAGATGCCGCGTGGAGTTTGACCTTCGACAAAGAGAACGCTGTTGCGGGGCAAAGAACTTGGAAACTTGATCTTCTCGAAGGCATCGAGCGTCTTGGGAGGAAGCGAGCAAAAGAAACTCTCGGTGCGCAGCTTACAGAACAGACAGCTCTCGACCAATTCCATTCCGTAGGGAGCGTGACTCATTGACCGATTCCTTCCCGGTGGTAGTGCATCAGCCATTCTGAAGTCGACCGTCGCGTCAAGAATACCACCCACATAAGCCATTTCCTAGCACCTCAATGGCTTAAGGGTACGCGGGGTCGTCACAGTTGTCTGTGACATTGGTCACACGCCGTTTGTGACTCAACATACGGCAGTTAAGCGTTGGACTCGATGGCCAGAGACAGTTCCTCCCACTCCGCCATCAGTATCTGCAGGTGGGACTTACGTTCCTCCAACAGGGCCGTTTGTCTCTGCGTCTCCTGGACGCTGACGAAAGTGGTGAGGGCGCGCTCGCAATCCGCAATGTCAGCTTCGGTGCGCGCAATGTCTTCTTCCAACTCGGCCAGGCGCGACTCCATCTGCTTCAGGCGGATTGGATTGATGCGCTTCTTCTTGTCATCGGCAACCGTCGGCAAAGGAACATCGGCGAGCGTGGGTACAGGTGCCGACTTCTTCTCCGGTTCGGCGCCCATAGCGTCGCGCTCCTTGCGCCAGCGGTAGTCCTCATAATTGCCGGGGAAGACGTTCACCGCCTTCGCTGCAACCTCGAAGATGCGCGTCGCCAACTTGTCGATGAAGTAGCGGTCGTGCGAGACGAACACCACCGTCCCGGAAAATTCCTCGAGCGCCGCAAGCAGCACATCTTTCGCCCTCAGGTCGAGATGGTTGGTTGGTTCGTCCAGGAGCAGGAAGTTCGACGGATGCATCAGCATTCGCGCCAGCGCATACCGGTTGCGCTCCCCACCGCTGAGCACGCCTATGCGCTTGAACACATCGTCTTCGGAAAAAAGGAAGCAGCCGAGCAGGCTCCGCAACTCGGTCTGCGTCGCCCGCGGCGAGAGCTTCTCCAGGTCATCCAGCACTCGCGTTTCGGGATCAAGCTCCTTGTACTGGTCCTGCGCGAAGTAATCGACCTCCACGTTGTGGCCCAGCTTCCGTTCCCCGGCACCTAACGGGTCGGTACCTGCGAGAAGCCGGATCAGCGTTGACTTCCCCGCCCCGTTCGCCCCGACCAGCGCCACCCGGTCGCCGCGCTCGATGACGAAGCTCACATCCCGCAGCACCTCTTTCTCGCCATAGTTCTTCCCGACGTTCTTGAACTCTACCACCGCACGCCCGCTCGGTTTCGGCTGCGGAAACGAGAAATGGATCGTCTTCTCTTCTTCCGGTGGAAGCTGGACGCGGTCCATGCGCTCCAGTTCCTTGATTCGGCTCTGCACCTGCTTCGCCTTCGTGGCCTGTGCGCGAAACCGGCTGATGAACGACTCCAGTTGGTCGACCTTGTTCTGCTGGTTACGGAACGCGCTTTCGAGCTGTTCTTTGCGTTGCTGCTTCTGCTCCAGGTACTTGTCGTAATTTCCGGAGTAGAAGTACACGCGCTTGTTCCAGATCTCGACTGTCTTCGCGACCGTCACGTCGAGGAAGTAACGATCATGCGAGATGAGCACGAACGCGAACGGATAAACGCGCAGGTACTCTTCGAGCCAGTTTCGCGCCTCGAGGTCGAGGTGGTTGGTCGGCTCGTCGAGCAGCAGCAGGTTTGGTTTTTGCAGCAGCAGTTTGGCGAGCGCGATGCGCATCTGCCAGCCGCCCGAGAACTCTTCCGTCCGGCGTTGCCAATCCTCGCGCGTGAATCCCAGTCCAGAGAGCACGCTCCCGACCTGTGCCTCCAGCGCGTATCCGTCGCGCGCCCGGAATTCGTGGTCGATGCGGTGATAACGATCGCCGACTTGAGAATATTCGTCGCTCTCGGGATCCAACTCGGTCATGCGCGAGGCCAGCGTGCGCAGCTCTTCTTCCATGCCAAGCATCTCCGCGAAGACGGACATGCACTCGGCAAAGACGCTGCGCCCGGCGAGATTCAGGCCTTCCTGCGGCAGATACCCGGCCGTGATACCCCTTGCGCTGGTGATGGTGCCGTAGTCAAGCGTCTCCGACCCGGCAAGGATCTTCAGGAGCGTAGATTTTCCGGTGCCATTCGCTCCAACGAGGCCGACGCGGTCTTGCGGCGTCACGAGCCAGTCCAGCTCCTCGAAGAGAAGCTTGTGACCGTATCGTTTGCCCGCGCCGGAAAGCTGGATCATGGAATTTGTGATTGAGTGATTTGGTAATTGCGTGATTGAAAACCAGCCGCGACGTAACGCGGGCGTCTCGCATGCCACGTGGTTTGCTCAGGGTGGTGTTGCAGGCGAGACGCCCGCGTTACCAACGGATCTGGTTTTCAATCACGCAATTACCAAGTTACCAAATTACTCAAATAACAAATCGAAAATCAAAAATCGAAAATGAAAAATGAGTACACTGTGAGGTTTCTCTTGGAGCCTCCATGCGACTTTCTCGCCGTCTCGCGCTCTTTTTGTTTGTTCTGCTCGCCGTCGTCGCTCTCGCCCAGGACAATCCCGTTGCCGACCCGAAGGCGGTCGTCATTTCCGGCAATGCGCGATTCACCGTGCTGACGCCGCAACTCATCCGCATGGAGTGGGCGGAGGACGGCAAATTCGAAGACCACGCGTCGCTGGTGTTTATCAACCGCCGCCTGCCGGTGCCGCAATTTCGGAAGGCGAACAACGATGCCTGGTTGACGATCGATACTGGAAGGGTGCGCCTGCGCTATCGCGATGGTTCCGGGCAGTTCACCGCCGATGACCTTGAGGTCTCGTTCGATCTTAATGGCAAGCCCGTGGTCTGGCATCCCGGCATGAGCGAAACCAGCAACCTCGGCGGCACAATTCGCACCCTCGACGGCGTGAAAGGCTCGACGCCGCTCGGCCAGGGTCTCGTTTCACGCGACGGTTGGGTCGTCATCGACGATACCGAACGCCCGCTGTTCGACAACTCTGATTGGCCGTGGGTACTGCCGCGTCCGACGACCAAGCATCAGGACTGGTATTTCTTCGGCTACGGACACGATTACAAGACGGCGCTGGGTGATTACGTCAAAGTCGCCGGCAAGATTCCGTTGCCTCCGCGCTTCGCCTTCGGCACCTGGTGGTCGCGGTACTGGGCTTATACCGATGAAGAATTCAAGGGATTGGTGAAAGGTTTCCAGACCCACACCGTCCCGCTCGACGTGCTCGTCATCGACATGGATTGGCACCCGACCTTCGGCGTGAAGTGGTGGGAGAACAAGAAAGACCAGTCCGGACACACGCTGGGCTGGACCGGCTACACCTGGAATCCGCTTTACTTCCCTGACCCTCCGAAATTCCTGTCGTGGGTGCACCAGCAGGGATTGAAAACAACGCTCAACATGCATCCCGCCTCGGGCGTACAGCCGTTCGAGAAACAATATCCCGAGATGGCGCGCGCCATGGGCATCGACCCGGCAACCAAGCAGTACGTGAAGTTCGATATTGCCGACAAGAAATTCGCCACCAACTACATGAGCATCCTGCATCACCCGTTCGAGAAGGAAGGCGTGGACTTCTTCTGGCTCGACTGGCAGCAGGAACCGAACACGAGCGTTCCCAACCTCAACAACACCTGGTGGCTGAACTATGTCCACTTCACCGACATGGAGCGCGAGGGCAAGCGCCCGCTCATTTATCACCGCTGGGGCGGATTGGGCAACCATCGTTATGAGATCGGCTTTTCGGGCGATACCGTTTCCGTCTGGGAGTCGCTTGCATTTCAGCCGTACTTCACCGCAACGGCAGCGAACGTCGGATACGGGTACTGGTCGCACGACATCGGCGGGCACATGCCCGGCACGGTCACGCCGGAGCTTTACACGCGATGGATCCAGTTCGGCGTCTTCAGCCCGATCCTGCGGACGCACACGACGAAGAATCCTGACTCTGAGCGTCGCATCTGGGCCTATCCCGAGCCTTACGCGGACATCATGCGCGATGCGTACAACGTCCGTTACTCGCTCATCCCGTACATCTACACGGCTGCGCGAGAGGCGTACGACACCGGCATTTCGATGCTGCGCCCGATGTACTACGACTATCCGGAAGCGCCAGAAGCCTACGACTACAAAGATCAGTACATGTTCGGCGACTCGCTGCTCGTCGCGCCGATCACCGCTCCGATCTCCAGCGACTCCGATCTGGCGACGAAATCGATCTGGCTTCCGCCCGGCGAATGGATCGAGGCCTACACCGGCACGCGGCTGAGGGGCCCGGCTCGCGTGCAACGCGCACTCGCTCTCGACGAGATGCCGGTGTTCGTGAAAGCGGGCGCCATCATTCCGCGCCAGCCGCCCATGCTTCACACGGGTGAGAAGCCGGTCGACCCGCTGATGCTGATCGTTGAACCTGGCGCGAACGGCAGCGCAAGAATCTACGACGATGCCGGCGATACGCTTGGGTACAAGAAAAACGAATGCACCTGGACGGAGGTGCATCAGACGCGTAGCGGCAATACGGTGAAGATAGAGATCCTGCCGATCACCGGCTCCTATCCCGGCATGCCGGCGAACCGCGCCTACGATCTATATCTGGCGGACTCCTGGCCGCCGCAATCGGTCACGGTGAACGGAAAGCCCGGCAAGTGGTCGTACGGCGGCGACACAACCGAGGTGAAGATTGAAACCGAGCGCTTCCCCGTTTCGCAAAAAGTCGAGATCGTTATCACCACGGCGCCCGAACTTGTACGGCAGGAGATGCTGCTTTCCGGCGTGCGCGGACGCATCGCGCGCTACCAGCACGCCATGGCGCTGACCGAGCGCACGTGGCCGAATGGCTGGTCACCTGACGTCCTGCTTAGCGCTGCCCAAACAGGTAACCGGATGAGTTTGTTCCCGAACACTGCTTTGCAGGAGATACAGAAACTACGCGGCAGCGCACCGGAGATCCAGCAGGAATTGAGCAAGCTGCTCGATGACATGAAGCCGGCCAACGCGCGGGCCGACAATGGCGCGGGGGCTTCTCTAGAAAAACAACGCGACGACGTGAAGCGAGCGATCGCTCACATCGCAGAGTAAATCTCACCACGAAGGACACAAAGGAACACGAAGGTATTCTCCTTTGTGATCCTTTGTGTTCTTTGTGGTGAATCTATTTAGAATTTGAGTCGGGGGAGCGTATGGATTCGACTTATTCTTTCCTCCTCGACACCTATGAGACCGAGATCCTCAAGATTACCGGCATCTGGGCCGCATTTCGTGCGGAAGACTTATCGTTCCGGCCCGCGCCGAAATCCCGCAGCGTCCTCGAGCAGATGGAGCACCAGGTCAAGTCCGAAAGCGCGTGGATGAAGTCCATGCTCCAGGTAGATGTGGGAGATCCGCTCCCGGCCGAGAATACCCAACCCGCGTACATCGACAAATACCGATCCGACGCTCGTCGCCGTCTGGCCATCCTGCGCGAGCACCCCGATCCGTGGTGGATTGAAGAAGTTATGTTCTTCGACGTCGCCCGCTCGCGCGCCTGGGTGATGACTCGCCGCGTCAATCACTCGACCCATCACCGCGGGCAGCTCATCATCTACCTGCGCCTGCTCGGGTTGCGCGTGCCGTCCGTCTACGGCCCGACCGCAGACACCGGTGATAAGGTCATTTACTCATTTGCATAGAAAAACGGCTGGTCGCTAGACCAGCCGTTCCTGACACCTGAGACCTGATGCCTACTTCGCGACCACGATGATGCTCCTCGTCGTCGTGTCATCCAGCTTCACGCCGAGTGAATAACAACCGCCTGCGATGCCGCTCGTCTTCCAGTTGTAGACGAACTGCATGTCCGTGGGATCGAAGCGCAGCCTGCTGCCGCCAGTGGTGGCCGCCGTCTGCCAGCCGCCGTCGGGCGAGCCGTCGCAACGGGCGTTCCATGCATACTGGATCGCCGCGATCGCCGTGGTAGTCGTGATCAGGTTGCCGTTGCCGTCCAACAACTGGAACTTCACCGGCAAGGTGCTGCCCGGCTTGAACTCCCCGCCAAGCGGCGACCCGAATCCGCCGAACACGTACGTCACAGTGAACGTCGCCGACACCGGCGCTGCCGCGTTACCCACGTTGTCCACCGCGCCACTGCACGTTGCAGTGAACTGGCCAACGCCGTTCGCGGTCCCACCCGTCAAAGTGAGCGTCGCTGCCGTCTTCACGCCCGACAGTGAGTCGGTCGTGTTGCAGGCGGCCGCCGGCACTTTGCCCAGCAGGTATGTCGCGCCGTCTGCTACGCCGGTGACCGTCACCACCGGCGGGTCGTTGTCCACCGGCACCGCGATGTACGCGACGCCCGGATCGTGATCGGAAATCCGCTCCGGACGCGTTGCCGTTCCCCGCATCGACTCTGGGAAATCGGCGTCAACGCGCGCATATGCGAAGCGCGAAATATGCGATAGCGCGTTCGCGTTCACGAGGAAGTGGTCCAACGTCTGTGCGCTGCCGTCGAAAGTGTACGAATAGCGTTGGTCTGCCGGTAACGTGAACAGCAGATCGGTCAAGGTCGGATTCACCGATACGTTCGTGCTCACCACGACCTCGTTCGACGGCGCGGGCGTTCCCATCACGGCGCCCACGACGTCGACATAGCCGTCGCTGAACTCGTACGCGTTGTAGTCCCCGACCGAAATGATGTTGTCCGACTGCAGGCCTTGGATCAGGTTCGCCAGGAACTCGGCGCCCCCGGCGCGCTTGGCCCGCACGCGCGGCCCGTCCACGGCGTCATTGACACCGCTGAGCGAACGCAGATGGTTCACAATGACCGTCAGCGGGATCGAGACTTCCTTCCCGCTCGCCTTCACGCTTCCCTTGAGCACGAGTGGTGGCCGATCGTTGACGAGGTCCGGCTGGCCGGTGAGCGGGTTGATGTACGTGGCGTTCTTGCCTTCCTGGGTGACGCCTCCGCCAGTGAGATCGATGCGCGACGTCTTCACCAGGAACGCGACGTTGATGAAACTCGGATCGTTGCCGTCGTACACATAGGATGCATACGCCGGATCCGCCTGCCCCGCTGTCATCGCATCCGAACTGATCCTCGCCGCCAGCGCCTGTAGTGTCGTGAGGTTGTTCATCTCCTCGATGGCAACGATGTCCGGCGTGTTCAGTACATTCCGAATCGCCAGCGACGCCTTCGCCAGACGCATGTTGAACGCGGCCGCCGTCAAAGTCGCGCCGCTCGGCGTGCTGCTGTCAGCGTCGTAGAAGCGTTCCAGGTTGAACGAGGCTACCGTGACCTCATGCGGCCCCGGCGCGGGCACGGGTACGGCGGACATGTTCCCCGTCACGCCGATCGTGATTCCCGGGTCCGGCAGGATGGTGTAGAAGCCGCTGCCGAAATCGAGTACGCCGGTTACGCCGGTCAGTACCGCATTCGACGTGACCTCCAACTTCGCGGCGCCGACCTCGCCATCGCTGTCCACGCGCAGGGTCTCGGGATTGCCGTCGAAGCGCGGCACACAACACGGCGCGCCGGGAGGCAGGACATCCGCGGGCTCGAGCCCCGGCTCGCGGAACGGCCGCGATACACCCGTCACAACGCCGAAGAAGATCCCGTTGCTGGTTGAAGTCGCGCTCGTCTCGTTAATGCTGCCCTCGGTCGGAGCTACCGCGGTCATCGACGGCACCGTAACGCGCATCCCCTCGTATTTTTCCAGCGCGAGACTGTTCGGATCGGCACGCAGCGCCAGCTCATCCGCGACAGTGATCGCCACCGCCGCTGGAAGGTCTGTCACCGTTCCGATGTTCGTGATCGTCTCGGCTACCGTGCACAGCGTGTCACCGCAGATCTCGGTGTTGCCGTTGAACTCGTGTACGTAGCCGCGGACTTCCACCACGTTCTTCACCGCCGCGTCCGCCGTTGGCGTTCCCGCGGTGTACACGAAAATTCCTTCCGAGGTGTTCACGTTGCCGTCGTCGTCGGCCGGCAGGGACTGAATAAAGAAGCCGTTCGACTTCCGTGCCGTCACGATACCGGTTGTCTTGACGAGCAGAGTTGGATCGATCGGCGTTGCTGCGCCGGCGCCCTGGAGTTCGTTGATCTTGTGGACTTCCGCGTGTGGCTGCACGGTGAGCGTGATTGTGCCCGCGCCGTTGCGTCCCTGCGCGTCGCTGACCGTGACTGCGACCGTGTACGTCGCCGGCGTTACGGCAGCGGGCACCGCGTAAGAGAACGAGAACACGTTATTGCCGATAACCGCATCACCGTTGCTGCCGTCGTCGAATAACGTTTGGGCTGCGCTTCCGCCGACGCTCGACAGGTTCGCTGTCACCGTCAATCCGGTACTGGCCGGATTCGCTCCCGGCGACACCGCTGCTGTCAGTAATAGCGTCGCCCCGACCTCCACCACCGCAGTACCGTTTGTAATGCTCGGGGCTGTGGACGCTGCGCAGACATGTGCCGGACTGGCGGCATTGTGTGGATTGGGCGTTCCGCTCGTAAAGTCGGCTGCGTTCTGGTTGGTATCCGTGCATCCGCCGACCAGTCGAAGCGCAGCCGTTGTGGTCGTGAGTGTTGGCGCAGGACCGCTTCCCTCGAAGAAGTTTGCTCCACTGCCGCCCGTGCCGTACCCCACCAGGTCAACGATCAGGCTCAACTGGGTCGCGTTGCAGGGCACCGACCCGCCGTTGCAGCCCAACGACGTCGTTGAATTGACCAGCGCGATCTTTCCCGCCGTCCCGCTCAGGTTGATCGGATTCGTCGTGACCATCAGGTCCGCTGTGACCGGCAGGACTGCGCCGTTCACGCCGCTACTCGCCTCTTGCAACAGGTAATAGTGTCCGGGCGCCACCGTGATGTTGGGCAGGACGGTGATTTGAGCCGCGGTGCCGCCAAAATTCCCTGTGCCGGTCGAACTTGCGTATTGCAGCGACATCCCGTTGAGGGACGCGTCCGTTGTCCCGCGATTGAATATCTCGACGTAATCATTCCTCAGGGACGCGCCGGAATTTCCTCCCGCGCCGTAGACCTGACTGATGACGAGCTGCGGGGAACCCTGCGCCCATGCGGGAAGACCGGAAAGCAGACAAACGCCCGCAATCAGGACGAGCGCTGCCGCACAACGCCGAAAGTGGATGGATGGCATAAGTTCGGAAGTATTCCGCGCGCCGAAAAAGCTTTCAAGACAAATATCGCGATAGTTACGTTGGGGGTCGCCAATGTTTACTCGCGGTTAACAATTCCGGCGCGTTCGCGGCCCCGGCGCATCCAAATTCCATGCCACACCTGTTCGAACCCCTGAAATTGCGCGACGTCATTTTCGCCAACCGCATCCTCGTCTCGCCGATGTGCCAGTATTCTGCCGTCGACGGACATTCCACGGACTGGCACCTCGTTCATCTGGGAAGCCGCGCGGTCGGCCGCGCTGCCGCCGTGATCGCCGAAGCCTCCGCCGTTACTCCCGAGGGCCGCATCTCGCCCGCCGACCTCGGCATCTGGAGCGACGACCACACCGACGGCCTCGCCCGCATCTTTCGTTTCGTGAGTTCGCAAGGCTCGGTCCCGGGGATCCAACTCGCGCACGCCGGCCGCAAAGCAAGCACCGCCGCTCCGTGGCTCGGCGGACATCCTCTTCTTCCTGAAAATGGCGGCTGGTCTCCGATCCTGGCGCCAAGCGCGATTCCTTTCACCAGCGCCCATCAGGTTCCGCAGGCGATGACGCGCGAACAGATCGCATCTGTCACCGCGTCCTTTGCCGCTGCCGCTCGCCGGGCACTCGACGCCGAAGCCCGGGTGATCGAGATCCACGCCGCCCACGGCTACTTGATCCACGAATTCCTCTCACCGCTGTCGAACTGCCGCGACGATGAATACGGTGGCAGCTTCGAAGGCCGCACTCGTTTCCTGTGTGAAGTTGTCGAGGCGGTTCGCCGCGTCTGGCCAGAACGATTACCTCTGTTCGTGCGTATTTCCCAGACCGATTGGGTTGAGGGCGGCTGGACGCTCGATGATTCGGTTG
Organism: uncultured Terriglobales bacterium; assembly: GCA_964559835.1. Classification (GTDB taxonomy): domain Bacteria; phylum Acidobacteriota; class Terriglobia; order Terriglobales; family Acidobacteriaceae; genus DAISJI01. The sequence goes on along the minus strand of CAZLJE010000001.1, from coordinate 81,864 downwards.
CGCTCGCTCGCATGCTGAAACCGCTCGGCGTGGATCTGCTCGACTGTTCTTCCGGAGGAAATGTTGCAGATGCCAGGATTCCGGTCGGCGCCGGGTATCAGGTCCCTGGAGCGGAACGCATCCGAAATGACGTTGGAATCGCGACCGCAGCTGTCGGCATGATCACCGACCCGATGCAGGCCGACCAGATCATCCGACTCGGCCAGGCCGACCTGGTCGTGATGGCGCGCCAGTTCCTGCGCAATCCCTACTTCCCCCTGCACGCTGCCGCCGCCGTCCACAAGGACATCGCATGGCCCGTGCAGTACGAGCGCGCCAAGCTCCCCTAATCGGACGGCGGAACGTAATACCCGCTCCGATATGCGATCTTGCCGCGATGTCCGCGCACTTTCATCTGGATCTTGCGGAATTTACCCGGCTGCAGTTCACCCGACGGGCGGTAGGCCACGAAGTACTGGCTGCGCAGCGACTGCTCGATCTTCGCCAGCGCTTTCGATAGGTCCTTGGGTCTCCCACCGCTCCACACGGTCCCCCCGGTCGTGGCCGCCATTTTCTTGACGTTCTGCTTACTCTGAGATGGCGGTGGTTGGCCGAAAGTCGGTGGGCCGATCGTGTCCACAAACTCGACCGCGATCCCCGACCGCAGCACCGCATCCAACGCCTGCTCGAACCGAGTCCTGCTTGAGTTGTCCTCGCCGTCGGTGATCATCACAAGGGCGCGCCGCACGTCAGAGCTTGCCTGTCCCCCGCCGATGATGTCGCTTGCGAACTGCACTGCGTCCCACAACGCCGTTGCGCCCTGCACCCGAACGCGATGCACGCTCGCCTCCAGTTTGGCGATGTCAGACGTGAATCCCTCCACCAGAACGGGTTTCTCCGCGAACTTGATCAGGCACGCCTGGTCCACGCCCGGCCGCAGGATCCGCTTGAGGAAGCCGATCGCCACTTCCTGTTGGAATTTGAGGTAATTGGCGATGGAATCGCTGGCGTCGATCATGACGCAGATCCGCAGCGGCAATTCCGTCAGGCTCTGGAAGCTATGCACACTCGCGGGCGGATGCTGTTCATCAAGGATCGAGAAATTCTCTTGTGTCAGCCCCGTGATGAAGCGACCTTTGCCGTCGGTCACGGTGAACGTCAGGTTCACTTCGTTCACGCGCTTACGGATCGTATTTTGTTCGAATAATGTGGATTCGCCCGCCTGGCTGAATGCCTGCGCGGCATACATCAGGAAGATAACGATGGCAGTACCGGTAAGCCGGCGCACGATACAACTCATTGCCTTCACCTCGCGGCTCCTTCAGCGCGAAGCCGCTGGCAATTCGTTCCAACCGGATTGAGTCCCACACTGGTCGAGGGTTACTGAATGCCACCCGTTGCGGGCGGCCAGAACTAGATGGGGCGGAAGTCTAGCACCACCCCGCCGGCGGTGCGAGTCTCTGCCCATCCGGCGCCGAGACACCCCTGTGCTAGCATTCGATAGTTCCCTGCCCGGGTGGCGAAACTGGCAGACGCACGGGACTTAAAATCCCGGGTCCCGAAAGGGACGTGCGGGTTCAATTCCCGCCCCGGGCACCAGATTTATTCTGTCGCGCGCCGGGTACCAACTTCCGGGAAAGCGTGCCGAGCCCACTGCCATTCTTCCCTTCCAGTGTCTCGTTTCCCCTTCGTAAGCAGTCACTTACAGAACGCCTGTAGTTTAGTGCTTTGCTTTGTCGAGGAGCCGCGTCTAACTACATGCTTTGTAAAGACTTATTGATATTTCTGATTCTCAGGATGAGACTCAACTCTGGTATTTTTTTGCTTGAAATCCACTGCTGAAATCCTTAATATCGTCCGTTTTGGCGACCTTTCGGATTTGGACTGTAAGGCCCAACGATCAGGCAACTTGGGGATGTTGCCTTGAATCCATTCGGCATTTTTCGGAATCCAACCCTTAGGCCCTGAACGTAATAACCGCTGAATACTTAAGACAGGAAACCATATTTATCATGGCAAAGCGACGCGGAAATCCTAACTGGGGCAAGCCGGAGCCGATTGGCCCGATCACCCCGACCATTACCGAATTCGAGCAGGTGGTTCGCGAATTCAAGCTCCAACCAGATCAGTATCTTCGCTCGACCCGGCTGCGTGAGTGGGCCCGCCGTAATAAGAATTCGAAATACATTCCGGAACCCCTTCTTGAAGCGTGGGGCTTCGAGATCGAATCGACCCTGTAATTCGGACCGGATCACCTCCCTAGGCCGCCGCAAGGCGGCCTTTAACTTTTGGGGTGCGAAGTGCCGAGTGCTCGGTCCTCAGCCGCTTGCATCACACATTTGATGGATATTTACTGACCACTGAGCACTCAGCGCTTCGCACTTGTTTTCTCCTCCCCAACTCGCTGCCCTGATCGCCGCCACCAGCTTTGCCGCCGGCCTGAACGTCTACGCAACGGTGGGCACCCTGGGTATTCTCGCCCACGCCCGCCTTGTTCAATTGCCGCCGTCGTTGCATGTCGTCCAGACCTGGCCGGTGATCGTCATTGCGCTGGTCCTCTTCGTCATCGAATTCTTCGGTGATAAGATCCCCGCCTTCGACCTGATCTGGAACGCCCTGCACACCTTCATACGCGTGCCGATCGCGGCCATGCTTGCCTACGGCGCCTCCGCCCAGTTGCCGCCCCAGGCGCAGGTCCTGGCGACGGTCGTTGGGGGCGCGATCGCGTTAGCTGCCCATGGCGGCAAGACCGCTGCCCGCGCCGCCGTGACACCGTCGCCGGAGCCGCTGTCGAATATCGGCCTCAGCCTGGGCGAAGACGTGATCGCTATCGGCCTGACCTGGTTCGCGACCCAGCATCCTTATCTCGCTGCGGTCGTTGCTTTCATCCTGATTTTCCTGACCATCCTTGCCATCCAGTTCATCTGGCGCGCCATGAAGAAACTGTTTCGCGCTGCGCGAAATCGAGTTACCAGTCTCCAGACGCCGGTCCCCAGTTCTGAGCAATGACTTGGTATGTCGTAATGCGCGCGTCTCGCCTGCAACGCAGAGCCTTCATTTCGGACTTGCAGGCGAGACGCCGCGTTACGTGACTGGCGACGAGTGAGTGGGTTATATTGTTGCCCTCTTTCGACTGCCATTCCGATTGGGTGTACGTGTGCCCGCGCCGCGCGCGACATACGCGAAAGGAGCAGCGATGGTCCGCATCATCCCGCGGGAAATGAAGTTCTTCGACCTCTTCGCCGATGTCACCAGCAACATTACCGACGGCGCGCGCCTGCTCACTTCCATCCTCGAGGACTTCGACAATATCGAAGTGCGCGTGAAAGAACTCCGCGAGATTGAGCACAAAGGCGACGAGCTCATCCGCTCCATCATGACGAAGCTCAACCAGACCTTCATCACGCCGTTCGACCGCGAGGACATTCACCGTCTTACCTCCGCGCTCGACGAGCTTCTGGGTTTCATCACCGCGGCGGGTGAACGGCTACTGCTTTACAAGTTGCGTTCCGCTCCCGGCGCGGCCGTCCAACTTGCCAAACTCATCGTGCGGCAGAGCGAGGGACTCAACCACGCTGTTATCAAGCTGGAGAAGGCCCAGGGCGTCATGGACCTCTGCCTGGACGTCAACCGCCTTGAGGACGAGGCCGACCACATCTACCTCGAAGCGATGGGCAAACTCTTCGAGCAGGAGAAGGATGCCATCCAGCTCATCAAGATGAAGGAGCTCTACGAAGCGCTGGAATTCGCCACCGACAAGGCTGAAGACGCTGCCCATGTCCTGGAAGCCGTCGCGCTCAAAAGCACTTAGGCCACGCCAAACGTGTCCTGCGTCACAACGGTGCGTGACACCCGCCTATGCGTAACCTGGGCTTCCCGTTAGAATCTATCCATTGGTGATTTAGCGATTTGTGATTTGTGATTAGGACCTGACGTCAGCAAATCACTAGTCACAAATCGCTCAACCCCAGATAGATCATGACTCCCAGCGCTCCCTTCACCGACATTCCCACCGCGATCGAGGAGATCCGCGCCGGACGCATGGTCGTCCTCGTCGACGACGAAGATCGCGAGAACGAAGGCGACCTCACTCTCGCCGCCGAGAAGGTCACGCCCGAAGCTATTAACTTCATGGCCAAATACGGCCGCGGACTTGTCTGCCTCGCCATGACCGAGGAGCGCCTGGACGCCCTCCGCATCGGCCCCATGACGGTCGAGAACACCTCGCAGTTCGGCACCGCCTTCTGTGAGGCCATCGACGCCCGCGACGGTGTCACTACCGGTATCAGCGCTTACGACCGCGCCCGCACCATCCAGGTCGCCATCGATCCCAAATCGCGTCCCGGCGACCTCGCGCGCCCCGGACACGTGTTCCCTCTGCGAGCCCGCAAGGGCGGTGTGCTGGTTCGCGCCGGACAAACCGAAGGCTCCGTCGATCTCGCTCGCCTCGCCGGTATGGTCCCCGCCGGCATCATCTGCGAGATCATGAACGAGGACGGCACCATGTCGCGCGTCCCCGACCTCATCAGGTTCTGCAGCGAGCACGGCCTGAAGATGCTGACCGTCGCGGAACTCATCCGTTACCGCATGGCGCACGAGCGTTACGTCCGCCGCGTCGGCGAGGCGTTGCTGCCCACCCGCTTCGGCGAGTTCCGCATGATCGCCTACGAGAGCGAGATCAGCGGCGACGAGTCCCACATCGCGCTCCTCAAGGGCGACGTCGAGCACGCCATCGATCCCGTCCTCGTTCGCATGCACGCGCATTGCGTTGTCGGCGACGTTTTCGGCGCCACTTGGTGCGAATGCCGCCAGACCATCGAGCGCTCGATGGAGATCATCGACCGCGAAGGCCTCGGCGCCCTCATCTACCTCCACCAGAGCACGAAGGGATTCACCGTCGAGAAACTCGGCGAACGCACTGTGCTTTCATTCCACCGCGAGCGCCGCCTGCCCGCACTCCCCGAGAGCGAACGCAAGACCCAGCGCGACATCGGCATCGGGGCCCAGATCCTCAGCGACCTCAATCTGCGCCGCATCCGCCTGCTGACCAACCACCCACGCCGCGTCGCCGGCCTCGAAGGGTTCGACATCGAGATCGTCGACCAGGTCCCCATCTCCGCCGAACACGCCGCCAGCAAGTAACGCGGGCGTCCCCGCCTGCCACTCTCATCCACGTAACGCAGAGCCTGCCCTGAGCGAAGTCGAAGGGAGTCTCGCCTGCCACCTCGAAACCATTGCCGTCCCGCCCCACCGCAACTGCTGGCCACTTTTCGGGTTCTTCGCGGCACCATATTCCGCTGTATACTTATTGGTAACGGGGTGTGATTCCAACCTAGGGGTACTTGCAATGAAAAAGCTGTGCGCAGCAGTGTTGGCTGGTGTGTCGGCGACCGCGTTCGGTCAAGTTCTTACACCTAGGACTAGCGCTCCCCCGGCCGCGGAGGCCCAACTACCGGCTTCGACGCCGGCGCCCACTACCCTGCCCCTTACTGTTCCAGCGGGTACTCCCCTGAAAGTTGCCCTCGACAAGGAAGTCCGCATCACCAAGGCTGGCCAGCCGATCCACGGCAAACTCGTCGAGCCGGTTTATGCCTTCGACAAGCTCGTCCTGCCTGCCGGGACCGAAGTCACAGGCAAAGTCGCCAGCATCGAGCACGCTTCCAAGAAGACGCGAGTCCTCTCGGCGATGAACGCCAACCTCTCTCCGTACCGCAAGGTTCAGGTCGACTTCGACACGCTGCATCTCGCCGACGGCCGCGAGATCACCTTGAATGCCGCCACCTCCGCCGCCCCCATCGGCGTGCTTCAGTTCGTCCCTGCCGCCAATGCACCGAAATCGGCCGGCAAGAACATGGTGTCGAAAAGGATCCACGAGGCCAAGCAGCAGGCGCACCAGGAGTGGGACTTGGCTAAGCAGCAACTCCATGCCCCCGACAAGGTCCATCGCGCCGAGCGTTACGCCATCGCCCAGCTTCCCTACCACCCGCAGTATCTCGACGCCGGCACAGCCTTCGACGCCGACCTCAACCAGCCACTGAACTTCGGTTCCGAAACCGTTGCTTCTGAATCGCTTTCTTCCATCGGCACGCCTCCTCCGTCGGGCTCGGTCGTACACGCGACCCTGGCAACTCCTTTGAGTTCGGCGACCGCCAAGATAGGCGATCCGGTTGAAGCCGTGATCACGCAGCCGCTCATTGTCGACGGCAAGCTGTACGCGCCCGAAGGCAGCCGCCTCAGGGGCACGGTCCTACAGGTCCGGGCCGCCCGCCGCCTCAGCCGCAACGGTCAGCTCCGCATCGTCTTTCACCAGCTGGTGCCGCCGAATGGCGTCGAGCAGGCGCTGGAGGCGAACCTCGAAGCGGTTGCTGCCGCTAAGGACCAGCATCTCGCGCTCGATTCCGAAGGCGGCGCGACCGTCACCACGCCCAAGGCGCGTTACCTGACGACCGGTATCGCAATCGCTTTGGCCGCCTCTTCGGCGTCACCGGAACATGATCGCGACCGCGATGGTGTAGACGGAGGTGGCGGCGGGTCCGCTGCTAGCGGCGCCTCGGGTTATAAGGCGATCGGCTTGGTCGTCAGCGCGTTCGCCCGCTCGCGCGTGCTCTCCACCGGATTGGGCGTGTACGGCGCGGGATTGTCCGTGTACTCCCATTTCCTGGCGCGCGGCGGCGACGTGAATTACCCCAAAGACATGTCCATCCTGGTCGGTCTCGGCACGCATGACTCCAAAGCGCCAGCAGCGGCTCAGACGAGCGAAAAATGAATTTGGGTGCACCACACATCGCATCGCGATGATTTCGAAGTTACGCGATTCTTAACTCGATGTGTGGGAACTTGACTTATCGATTGCCCGCCGTTTACCTTCGCGGCCATCGTGAGATACACATTTTTGCGTGCCCTGGCCCTCTCGGTCGCCTTTTTTTCCATCGCTGCTTCCGCGCAAGTCGACCCGCAGCTGTACTCGGGCCTCGAATGGCGCCTCATCGGCCCCTTTCGCGGCGGACGCTCCGTTGCCGCCGCCGGCGTTCCCGGACAGCCCGAGACGTTCTACTTCGGTGGCGTGAACGGCGGTGTCTGGCGCACGACGAATGCCGGGCGCACATGGACTCCGATCTTTGACTCGGTCAAGGTCGGCTCCATCGGCGCGGTCGCGGTGGCCCCGTCCGATCCCAACGTGATTTACGTCGGCTCCGGCGAGGCCGACATGCGCTCCGACATCTCCGAAGGCAATGGCATGTACAAATCGACCGACGGCGGTAAGACATGGTCCGCCATCGGCCTGTCCGATTCCCAGGCGATCGGCCGTGTGATCGTCGATCCGCGCGATCCCAACCGCGTCTTCGTGGCTGCGCTCGGACATCCTTACGGCCCCAATGCCGAGCGTGGCGTCTTCCGCTCCAACGACGGCGGCCGCACCTGGCAAAAGGTCCTCTACAAGGACGAGAACACCGGCGCTATCGACCTCGCCTTCGATCCACACGACAGCCGCATCATCTACGCCGCGCTCTGGCGCACGCGCCGCACGCCGTGGAATGTCTATCCGCCCTCGAACGGCCCGGGCAGCGGCCTGTTCAAGTCCACCGACGGCGGCGACCACTGGCAGCAGTTGACGAAGGGCCTTCCTTCCGAGCGCGTCGGCCGCATCGGCGTTGCGGTTTCTCCGTCTGACCCGAACCGCGTCTATGCGCTGGTTGACGCCAAGAACGGCGGAGTCTATCGCTCCGACGACGCGGGCGCCACTTTCACGCTTGCGTCCAGCGATTCGCGCATCTGGGGACGCGGTTGGTACTTCGGCGGCGTCACTGCTGATCCGAAAAATGCCGACGTGCTCTACGTGATGAACACTTCGACCTATCGCTCCACCAACGGCGGCAAGACTTTTGACGCCATCAAGGGCGCACCCGGCGGCGACGACTATCACCAGCTCTGGATCTATCCCGACGATCCCAACCGCATGGTCCTCGCCAGCGATCAGGGGACGGTCGTTTCCGTCGACGGCGCTAAGACCTGGAGCTCCTGGTACAACCAGCCGACCGCGCAGCTCTATCACGTCACCGCCGACAATCGCGTTCCCTACTGGGTTTACGGCGCGCAGCAGGACAGCGGCGCCGTCGGTGTCGCCAGCCGCAGCAATTACGGCAGCATCTCGTTCCGGGACTGGGTGGGTGTGTGTGCCGGCGGCGAGAGCGGCGACATTGTCTCCGATCCGCTCAACACGGGCGTGATCTTCGGCGGCACGGTCTCGCGCTGCGACGCCGCTACCAACCTCAGCCGTAACGTCGATCCCGAACTCGGCTATGCGCAGTTCGGTCCATTCCGCCGCACCTGGACGCTCCCGCTCGCCTTCTCCGCCGCCGATCCTCACGACCTCTACTTCGGCTCGCAATATGTCTTCAAGACCAGCGACGCCGGCCAGAGCTGGGCGATGATCAGTCCCGACCTGACGCGCCAGGACCCCGGTGCCACTCCGAACCTTGATCCGGTCACGGCAACGCACGGCGTCAGCGGCCCACGTCGCGGAGTGGTTTACGCCATCGCGCCCTCACCGCTGAAAAAGGACGATATCTGGATCGGCACCGACGATGGGCTCATCCAGGTCACGCACGACGGCGGCAAGTCTTGGCACGACGTCACGCCTTCGCAGCTGACACCCTGGAGCAAGGTCGGCGTTCTCGACGCCTCGCACTTCGACGCGAACACGGTCTTCGCTGCCGTCGATCGCCATCGCCTGGACGACAAGAAGCCGTACATCTACCGCACCCGCGATGGCGGCAAGAGCTGGCAGGTCATCACCAACGGCCTCCCGAGCGACTGGTGGGTGAACACCGTCCACGAAGATCCCGCCCGTAAAGGCCTGCTCTTCGCTGGGACCGAGACCGGCGTCTATGTCTCGTTTGACGACGGCGATCACTGGCAGTCTTTGCAACTCAACTTGCCCGCAAGCTCCGTGCGCGACTTCGCGTTCCACGGTGCTGACTTGATCGTCGGCACCCACGGCCGCTCCATCTGGGTGCTCGACGGCATTGCCGCGCTCCGCCAGGTCGACGCGAAGACAGTGTCCGAGCCCGCCCATCTCTTTAAGCCCGACGTTGCCGTCCGCATGCGTCCCGGTAGCGCCAACGGCACGCCACTTCCGTTCGACGTTGCCTTTACCGCCAACCCGCCCGACGGTGCGCTCATCGACTACTACCTTCAGTCTGCTGCTCAGGGTCCGGTCACGCTCGAGGTCCTCGATTCCTCCGGCGCTCTCGTCCGCCGCTATTCCAGTACCGACGAATCGCGCCCCGTCGACACCTCGCGTCTGAACATCCCTGCGTACTGGGTGAAGCCGACCGCCGTGCTCGCGTCTTCTGCGGGAATGCATCGCTGGGTGTGGGATCTTCACTATCCCGCACCGGCGGGCGGACGCGGTCGTGGCCCCGGCGGTGGTGGAGGCGGTGGATTCTTCGGCGGTGGTGGCGGACCTTGGGCTCTCCCCGGGGAGTACACGGTCAAGCTGACCGTCAATAGCCAGAGCTATACGCAGCCGTTAACGGTGAAGATGGACACGCGTGTCCACGTCAGCCAATCCGACCTGCAGAAGCAGCTCGATACTGCGCGTCAGGTGGCGGCATTGCAGGCGCAAGTGCAGCAGCGTCTCGGACAAGCTACGGCACTGCGGGGCGGGATCGGTAAGCTGATGTCGCAAGCGCCGGAAAACGCAAAAGCCAGCCTGCGCGGACTCACGGCCAAGATCGACGCCATTGCCGGCGCGCAACCGATCATCGATTCCGAAGGGTTCCCGCCAGTCGTGACGGAACACACGTCGTTCCTTTTCGTCAGCGGCGAGTTGCAGCGCGTGGCGCAGTCTGTGAACGCGGGCGATGCCGCTCCGACGGACAACGCCCTGAACGCCCTCGCCGAAGCTCAACAGACATTTGCCGCTGCGTCAGCGAAGTGGGACGGCCTCAAGAACACTGACATTGCGCAAGTCAACACAGTGTTGAAGCAGAACAATCTGCCGGAGCTGTCGGCGGAGGGACGCCAGTAACGCGGGCGTCTCGCCTGCCACGCAGCGTCACACCTTCGTGTTCCGTAGCCTGCCCTGAGCGGAGCCGAAGGGTGGTGAATCTTGTGGTGGGACTTACTTCAGTATCACCGCCGCCTGCGCTTTCGTCTTCGCAGGCGCCGCGGTCGATGAGATCAGCATTGCGGTTGCGTTATCGTCGCTGCCATTGTCCAGCGCCGCTTGCACAAGGTTCTGGCATGCTGTCTGAAGGTCGTACGTTCCGGCAACGATCTCCTTCAGCTTGGCGTCGGGCACGAACTTGGTGACGCCGTCGGTCGCGACAATGAACCGGTCGTATGGCTTCAGTTCGACCGAGACTACGTCGGGTTCGACGTCATCCGCACCGCCCAGCGCTCGCGTGACTACGTTCTTCCACGGCGCCGTTTCGGCCTCTTCCGGCTTCAGCATCCCGCGCCGCACCTGCTCAGCGACCAACGAATGGTCGATCGTGATCTGCTTCACCTCGCCGCTGCGCAACAGATAGCCGCGCGCGTCCCCGACATTCGCCACTCCCGCCGTATCGCCCTGCACGGCTATGGCGACCACCGTCGATCCCATCTTGTGGTACATCGGCTCGGAGTCGGCGAGTTGCCGGATCGCCGTGTTGGCCAGGGTGATCGCCTCGCGCAGGTCTTCTTCGAGGTTTCCCCTCCTCTGCCCGTTCGCGTAATACTCCAGGATAGTCTTCACCGCCAGCTCGGCTGCGACTTCCCCGGCGGCTTGTCCACCCATGCCGTCGCACACGACGTAAATGCCCGCGCGTTCGTCGTACCCGCACCGGTCCTCGTTCTTCTTGCGGACGCGCCCGACATCCGTCTTGGCAGCGACTAAGATTTCCATGTACGCACCTTGCGTAGACTCGGGTGGCCCACCTTGACCGGTTTTGCCGGCGTGGGATGCTTCCATCCCAAACCCGCCGTAGCTCGCTCTGCGTGTGCTGAGATTGCGAGATTGTAACAACCCGCTGCTAATCCCACCACACTTTACGAAACGTCGGAACAGTCGGAACAGTCGGAACAGTCGGAACAGGAGACCACAACTTCGTCACCCCGTAAACCTTGTTTTCGCGGTGGGATTACCTTCCCGAGGGATCCGGCTCAGGGCAAGTCCACTCCATCGCTTTGGCAACCGCATTGCTTTGAGATTATGCAGGAGATTTTGACCGCTAATCTGGCCCGCGTCCCCCTGGGGCAAAGCCAGGCAGAAACAGCATGGATGGTTACACACAGAACGGACGCACAATCGTCAGAAACAACACGGTTTTCCCGCAGTCACGAGCCTCAGGCACGTCCAGGGCTGCGGATGCTCTCAGCCACTACCTTTGTGTCGTCGGGCTGACGCTTTTGCTGGTCAGTGTTCCGACCGGCGCATTCGGACAATCGATGAATGACAAGGCCGGAACGCCCGGCAAGGATGCGAAGGTCGTCGATTCGCATCCCTTCGAACTCCTCCGCGCGTTCAATAGCTCTCTGGTCGCCCTGACGAAGGATGTGACACCCGCCGTCGTTCAGATCATGGTTACCTCATACGGGCCGGTAGCTGAGCATGGCAGCAAACCGGGCGATGTGGCTTTATTCGCGCGTCAGCATGACATCGGTTCCGGCATTATCGTTGATCCCGACGGCTACATCGTCACCAATCAACATGTCGTCGACGGGGCACAACGCATTCGTGTTGCTCTGTGCCCCAAGCCCAGCGGTACTCCAGGCGACGCCAAAACGCGAATCCTTGAAGCCAAGCTGGTTGGCGCGGATAAGAGCATCGATCTTGCAGTCCTCAAGGTCGACGCGCACAACTTGCCTGTACTGAAACTGGCGGCAACTCATCCCGTATACGCGGGCGAGTTGGTCGTAGCTGTGGGCAGCCCTGAAGGTTTGCAGGGTACCGTCACAATGGGCATTGTCAGCTCAGTGGCCCGCCAGCCCGATAACGACAAGCCGGCCGTTTACATACAGACGGATGCGCCTATCAATCCCGGAAATAGCGGGGGGCCGCTGATCGACGTCGACGGCTACGTGATCGGCTTGAATACCATGATGCTCAGCGAGAGCGGCGGAAACGAGGGTTTGGGCTTTGCCATCCCGGCACGCACGGTCCAGTTCGTCTACGAAAGCCTGCGCAAATACGGCCACGTTCGCCGCACCGAGATCCAGGCCAGCGCCCAGGAGATCACGCCGACGCTCGCCGAAGGCCTGGGCCTGTCGGAGGAGTCCGGTGTCATCATTTCTGATGTCACGCCGGAAGGGCCGGCAGCAGCAGGCGGACTGCACGTCGGCGACGTCGTCCTCTCCATGGACGGCCGGCCCATCACCGGGCTTCCCGACTTCATGACGGCGCTCTACCTGCACTCGCCCGACAAGACCGTGTCATTGGATGTGCTGCGCGGCCCGAAAAGGCTGGCGTTGGTCGTTCCCGCCGTCCAGGACGACGATAAACCAGACGACCTGGCAGACCTGATCGATCCCGCGAATCTGATCGGCCGCCTCGGCGTATTCGTCCGCGATCTGGATGCGGATGTTCGCCAGGTCCTCCCCCACGATACCAAGATCGCTTCCGGCGTCGTCGTAGTGGCGCAGTCACCGGCGCCGAATACCTACACGTCGAGTTTGCGCGCCGGCGACGTTCTGCATGCGCTAAACCACAAGCCGGTCGAGTCTGTCGAACAACTCAGGTCAATGCTTCACGAGCTAAAGCGTGCCCAAGCAGTCGCGCTGCAGATCGAACGGGACGGAAAGCTGCAGTACATTGCCTTCGACTGGGGTGATTAGCCGCCCGGCGAGATGCTGTCGAAATAGTGACGCAGCGTCATGGCGCAGACGCGCAGATCCCAGCAACACTGGCGACTCACAAGTGGTGCTTTGGCGTCCCCGGCGGGATTCGAACCCGCGTTACCGCGTGAAAGGGACACGCGGGATTGTAAGTTACTGAAATCTAGGGCACGGATGGCTACCAAAAACGCACTGGGACACTCTGGGGAACGCTTAACAAACCCATATCGAACCCTCGCGACAATAGCGCTGCGACGATGCGCTGACCGAGTGATACATCTCACGAGGGCCGCAATTGTAGCTTCCAATTTGACCGCGAGAATCACGGGCCTAGCGGTTGCGCAGTTCAGTGGATGGTTATCAATGCACTTCGAATATTGGCAACCCACCCGACCGGATAGTCAGCGCGGCAGTTCATTGCGGCTTGCGGAAACGGCTCGTCAGACCGACGCAACAGTGTGATTACCGGCACCCCTGTCCTCGCGCAATTCAAGCGTGCTTTGTCGAAACTCGACCTGTACGATCGTTTTCTTCATCCCGTTGCCGACGACATTCTAGCCGCATTGGTCGAGCAACATGCGGCAGTCGTGCTGCCCGAGCGCAGGCCCAGCTTTTTGAAAAGCCACATTGCCGGGCACCAGTTCGTGAAGCCCGACTGCAGCAGGTTCAAGCCAACGAACGCGGTGAATAGCAGCCAATAGGGACTTACCCAATAACCCAGTGCCAATGACAGAAGAACGAAGAAGCCGGCCATGAGTCGTAATGCACGTTCGATCGTCATGCGTGAATCTCCTCTGGTTGAATCTCTTCGGCGGAAGATTGCGGATTAACAGTGGAATGACGCTTTTGAGACATGTAATAGAGGACTGGAACCGCCATGCGGGAGAGCACGGTCGAAGCCACCTCGCCCGCCATAAGCGCAATTGCCAGGCCCTGAAAGATAGGATCAAACAAGATCACTGTCGCTCCAACGACGACTGCCGCAGCGGTCAGCAGCATGGGCCGGAAGCGGACCGCACCAGCATCGACGACCGCTTCTTCCAGCGTCATGCCTTGCCGACGGCGAAGTTCGATGAAATCGACGAGGATGATCGAGTTGCGAACGATGATGCCTGCGCCTGCGATGAAGCCGATCATCGACGTTGCGGTGAAGAACGCCCCCATCAGCGCATGCGCCGGGAGGATTCCGACCAGCGTCAGCGGGATCGGCGCCATGATCACCAGCGGCGTGAGGAACGATTTAAACCAGCCGACCACAAGCACGTAAATCAGCACCAGCACCGCGGCGAAAGCTAATCCCAGGTCCCGGAAGACTTCCACGGTGATATGCCACTCGCCATCCCACTTCAGTCCATAGCGGTTCGTGTGCTCGGGAAGAGTCGTCCCGAAGTACTGCTCCAAGCCGTAGCCCTCGGGCAACTGCAATTTGCCGAGCGACTCCTTCATCTTCAGGATCGCGTAGACCGGACTTTCTTCACCTCCCGCAACGTCCCCAGTAACATAGACCACCGGTCGCATGTTCTTGCGATACGAGGTTGGATCGATGGTGGTCTTCTCGATATCCGTCACTTCGCGCAATGAGACCTCCGCGCCCGATGCCGACGGCAGCTTCAGGCTCTCCAGCACGCCGATACCCGACCGCGAGTTGCGCGATAGCCGAACGACAATGGGAACGTCCTCGCGCGAACCGCTGATGTGCAGGAGTCCAGCCTCTCCGCCACTCAAACCCATTTGCACAGTACGGGTCACATCCGCGGCCGAAATACCATTCAGAGCGGCCTTGTCGAGATCGACCTTCATGTCGTACTTGACCTGCGGGTCCTCGACGTACCAATCCACATCGACTACTCCCGCCGTCGAGCGAAATACTTCCTTCACTTGCTTGGCTATTTCGGTACGGCGCTGTGGATCGGGGCCGTATATCTCTGCCACCAGCGTTTGCAACACCGGTGGGCCTGGTGGAACCTCGGCAACCTTAATGCGTGCGCCGAACTGCTGCCCGATCCTGTCCAGTTCCGGCCGTAACCGCCGAGCTATTTCGTGGGACTGCGCTGAGCGGTCATGTCGGTTCAGCAGGTTGACTTGGATATCTGCCTGGTTCGATTGACGGCGCAGATAGTAATGGCGCACCAGTCCGTTGAAGTTGTATGGTCCCGAAGTTCCGGAATAGATCTGGTAAGTCGTCACCTCGGGCTGTTGTACGAGATATTGCCCGAGCGCTTGCGCGACGCGAGTCGTCTGTTCCAACGTAGTGCCATCGGGCATGTCGACCATTACTTGGAACTCGCTCTTGTTATCAAACGGCAACATCTTCACCCGCACGCACTTCAGCGGGACCAAGGCCACTGCCATCAGCAGCAGCACGACAACCCCTACGAGGAACATCGCCCGCTTGCGGGCGTCCTGGATAAGCGGGTTCATGATCCGGCGGTAGAATCGGGTCGTCCAACCGTCCGTCTCATGATGTTTCCTGTCAGTGTTGGCATACTGGCGCAGCAGGCGTAAGGCCGCCCACGGGGAAACAATGAACGCAACGATCAGCGAGAACAGCATCGCCGCCGACGCGCCCACCGGGATGGGGCGCATGTAGGGCCCCATGAGTCCGCGGACAAAGGCCATGGGCAGAATGGCGGCAATGACGGCGAAGGTAGCCAGAATCGTCGGGTTCCCCACTTCATCGACGGCTTCGACAGCGACATCGACGAGGGCGCGCCCGCGATTCTCCGGCAGCCGGAAATGCCGGACCATGTTCTCGACGACGACGATCGCGTCATCGACCAGAATGCCGATGGAGAAGATGAGAGCGAATAGCGTGACCCGGTTTAGTGTGTACCCGAAGAAATAGAAGATGGCGAGGGTAAGGGCGAGCGTTACCGGGATGGCGAGCAGCACAACCCCCGATTCGCGCCACCCGAGCGCAACGGCGATCAACAGCGTAACGGACAGAGTCGCAATCAGCAGGTGCTTCAGGAGTTCGTCGGACTTGTCTTTTGCTGTTTCGCCGTAATTGCGCGTCACCGAGACATTCAGATCATTCGGAATCGTCCAGCCGCGCATGCCATTCACTTTCGCGAGGACGCTTTCGGCGATGACGCTGGCATTGGTGCCCTTGCGCTTGGCGACCGTGATGGTAACAGCAGGAAACTCGCCGTGCGGCGCCTTCGCGTCTGCCCCCTTCGCATTCGCGTAAAGGACGTATGTGTCGGGCTCCGCCGGCCCATCCTCAAGTTTTTCCGCGACATCCCGCAGATAGAGCGGGTTGCCGCCATGAACTCCGACCACCACCTGTTTCAATTCGTCGGGACGCGTGAAGAACCGCCCCGCCTCGACCTGAACCTCCTGGTTATCGCGCGCGAAGCTGCCGGCGGCGCCGCGCTGGTTTGCCGCCCCGAGTTGCGCGACGAGAGCCGCTGGTGTAAGCCCGTAAGCCGCTAAGCGTGCCGTGTCGAGCACTACGCGTACTTGTCGGGGTTGGCCGCCGATGATGGACGTCTCGGCGACATCATCCAGCTGCTTGACCTGGTGTTCAACTTCGCCAGCCAAAGCGCGCAGTTTGTAGGAATCGTAGTTGGCGCCCCACAGTGTCAACGCCAGGATGGGCACGTTGTCGATGGAGCGCACTTTTATCAACGGCTGTGACGCCCCGGGCGGGATGTGGTCGAAGTTCGAGAACAGCTTGTTATAGGTGCTGACAATCGCGTCTTCTTCTTTTGTACCGACCTTGAATCGGACGATCACCAATGCCGTGCCGGGGTGCGAGATCGAGTAGATGTATTCGACTCCCGGGATTTCGCGTATCAGCTTCTCCATTGGGACACTGACCCGCTGCTCGACCTCCGCCGGAGAGGCGCCCGGCATCTGCACGAAAACATCGAGCATAGGAACGACGATCTGCGGTTCCTCCTCGCGCGGCGTCTGCCAGATACTGAACGCTCCGACCAGCAATGCGGCCACAATCGCCAGCGGTGTCAGCTTGGAGACAATGAACGCGTGCGCGATCTTGCCCGCCGTGCCGAGCCCGCTCCGGGCTGGAGTGCGGGACGTCATCGGATCACCTTGCCCGCGAGATCGCGAGATCCCGGCTCAACCACCACTTTTTCGCCAGGTTGCAAGCCCGAGAGCACTTCGATGCGCTTGTCGTCCACCGGCGCGATAGTGATGTAGCGCAATGACGCGGTCCCGTCCATTCCCACGACATACGCGTTCTGCAATTGACCACGCGAGACGAGAGCAGCCAACGGAATCAGCAGTGCCTCGCGCGTCCCCTTCGGAAACTGCGCGCGTCCAAACAGGCCAGAGCGTACATCGGGAGCCGACGGCAGATCCAGCTTCACGATAAAGCTGTGGCTGCCCGGGTCAGAGGCAGGAACGACCTGCGCGACTTTCGCGGTCACTTGTCGTGCGGTCGCATCAAGTCCGACTGGCACCGCGGCTCCCATTTTCACGGCTGCTGCCTGGCTCTCATCGACTGTGACTTCCAGTTGGTAACGTCGCGTGTCTTCCACGGTGAGCAGAGGCATGCCCGGTGCCGCTACGGTGCCGAGGTCAGCCTTCTTTTCGGTGATGACGCCGTCAAATGGAGCGCGCACTCGCGAATACCCGAGTTGCGCGTTTGCCTGAGCCAGTGCGGCGCGGGCCTGCTGTTGACCTGCATTCGCCAGTTCCAAACGTGCTTGCGCTGCCTGGGCACGCGCCTTGATCTCGTCGAATTCCTGGGCGCTGACGGAGTTCTTTTGCCAGAGGTTTTCGTAACGTTTGAAGGTCGATTCGGCGAGAGTGGCTTCGCTCTGCGCGGCGACAATATCCTTCTCCGCGGCCAGCACGGCCGCCTGCGCCCGCTCCGCGGCTGCGCGAGCCTGGGTGTCGTCGATGACGATCAGGACCTGGCCGCGCGAGACGCGGTCGCCTTCGCGCACGTTCAGGGCAACGATGTTTCCCATGACCTGCGCGGCAATCTGCGTAGTCTGTGCAGCGCGAACCGTTCCGACAGCTTTCACCACGTCTGGAATCACAGCGAGTTCTGCGCTGACAACCTGTAGCCCGGACACTACTTCGGGCGCCGCCTGCACGGACTTGGGCTCTGAAGAGCATCCGGCCATTACGGCCACGACGACGATCACGGTTATGAATAGCGGAATAGGGTTCTTCATTGCGTCACCACTGGAGAACTTGCGTTGAGAGCGCCGATCGCCAACTGGAGCCGAGCGTAGCTGGTGCGGTAGCGATACACCGCACCCCAATAGTCTGTCTGCACGCGACGGCTCTCCTCCTCGGCGCGCAGCAGATCGGTGATGTTCGCGAGGCCCGACTCGTAACGGTTCTGGTTTATCCGCAGGCTCTCTCGCGCCTGGTCTATCGCGGCCTGTGCTACTTGGACTTGTTGGCGGGAGGAATCCGCGTCGTAGAACGCCCGCCGCACTTCGAGCCTGACGCCGTTCTCAGCAACCTCACGAAACGCGTTGACTCGCTCGCGCACTGCGTTTTCGCGCGACAACTGTGCCGACTTCTGCCCGCCGGAGAACAAGTCGAAACTCAACTCGACGCCCCCGGTCCAGTTGTTTCCGCCGCCACCAGCAAGGGGCGTCGGATTATCGGCCTCCCACCCGGCAAAAACGTTGAGCTTGGGCCCGAACGCCGCCTTCGCTGCCGAAACGCTTTTTTCCTGCGCGGCCTGCTCAGCGGCGATTCTCTTCAGGTCGGGACGGTCCGTCAGCGCGCGTTGCTCCAACTCGGCCAGTGACACCACCGGAAGCTGCTTGTCCGACAGCACTTCCGCAGGCTGCCACTCAGAGTTCGCCGTGACACCCAACGCATTGCTCAACTGCGCCCGTGCCACCGCGATCGCGTTCCGTGCCTGGATCAGCTGCTGCTGCCGGCTCGCGGCATTCACCTGTGCGCTCAGGAAGTCGGACTGCACCGACAATCCGCTTTCGTATCGGGCCTTGCTGCGTGCGAGGAGTGCGTCGGCGGTCTTCGCGGCTTGCTGCGTGACTTCCTCTTCCCGGATCGCCAGCAGAACTCCGTAATAGGCCTCGACTACCTGGAACAACAGTTCTTGATCAGTCCGTTCCAGTTGCCGCGATGCTGCGCTCTGCATGTCGCGAGCGCGCCCGATGTTCTTGTATTTGGCGAACGAGTCGAAGACGTTCCACTGACCTGCGAAGCGCGTGCTGAAGTTGCCGATCGGAGTGGGCGTGTTCAGCCGGTTGAGTGCGAAGTCTGCGGCGGTAAACCGCTGCTGGCGCAAACGCGTGCCAAATGTATAGACGGGGTCGTTGCCTCGCGTCGCCGTTTCCGAGAACACAATCCTTGGGAACAGGGCGGATTGCGCCTCCTTTACCCCAGCCGCGGCGGCACGCGTATCAGCCATCGCCGCCTTGCGCACTGGGTTTTTCTCCAGCGCGATCTCTACCGCCTGCTTGAGGATGATCGGCGCTGGGGTTTGGGCTTGCGCGGACGCTGCCGTCACCAACAGCACCACGGCTGCAATCATTCGACGCATGGCCCTACCGCACTCCGGCCAGTTCGGGCGTGCACACGCCTACGAGTTCGTAGGTGGTCGTGAACTTCGCCGTCTTGTTCACCATGTTGCCGACCGAGCAGTACTTCTCCTCGGATAGGCGAATCGCGTCTTCCACCGCTGCCGCGTCAACGTCATAGCCGCTGATGACGTGCCGGATGCGCACTTCGGTGAACACCATCGGAGCTTCCTGCGCCTGGTCCGCTTCGACGAATACCTGGTACGCGGTCACCTGCTGCCGTTTCTTGCGCAGGATCGTAATGACATCGAATGCCGTGCAACCCGCAAGCGCCGCAGCGACCAACTCGATCGGCTTCGGACCGCTGGCACCGTCTTTGTCATCCATCAGGAAATAGTGTCCGCCGCCGGTACGCGCGACGAATTGGCGTCCGTTCTTGCTGGGCTGAGTAAGTGTTACCTTCGCTTCGATCATGAGTGCCTCCGCATCCTTTCGAATGCTTCACCCATGAAATGCTTTTTGAAGCGGAAGTGTTACAGGAAAGAGCTACGGGTGCGCCCCAAGGAATCCGTTTTGGGAAATTATTTGCGAGGGCCGGCAGCGGCGGCTCGTGGTCGTTTCTGGCTTGAGATGAGGGGTAGGAGTTGCTTGCGAATGCGCGCGGCAACCGCAGGATCAGGCTGCGGAGGAGGTACATTCTTCACATTTACAACGGCGCGATTCAGGTCGTTCAGGAAGGCGATGCACGGTTGGCAATCCGAAAGGTGCTGACGAATTTCGTCGCAACTGCGGTCGGGCAGTTCGCCGTCCAGATAATCGGAAAGTGCTGCGAACATCCGCTTGCAGTCTGTCGGACGCTTTGGAGTTGCAGTGGCCGCCTTCTGCGTGGCCGCTCCGGATCCCTTCGACAGCTCGCGCCTGAGAAGCAGCCTTGCCCGATGCAGCCGGACGCGTACTGTTCCCGGCCGCAAACCAGTCACTTTCGCCACCTGATCGGTATCGAGGTCTTCCATATCGTGCAGGACAAGAATGAGCCGGTATTGTGGAGGCACCTTCAGGATCCCGCGCCTCACACGCTCGGCGTCCTCTTCTCGCATCAGAGTTTTGTCCGGGTGTTCCTGATTCGACGTTCCGAGCTTTGCGAGTTCGGTGGGGTTTGGCATCAGGTCTTCCAGCGACAGTTCCTGTTTGGGCGCAAATTTGCTCCTCCGCCGCTTCATCAGGCATTGGTTCTTGGCGACGGTGTAGAGCCAGACCACGAGAGCCTTGGGGCTCTGAAACTTCGGAAGGTGGGGAATCGACTTCACCAGTACGTCCTGCATGGTATCTTCGGCATCTTCCCTATGGCCGCACACTCGCATGCTGAATGCGAACACGGTTTGCTGAAGCAGGGCAAGCGAGCGGTCCACCGCGTCGGGACGGTTGTCGTTCAGCAGCGCTACAGCCTGTTCTACTTCGGTTCGCATATGGATGGATCGAGCCTATCGACGATCCATGAGGCAGCGCAAGTGCCATTGTCATTGGGATGTGGCCGAGGCGCGGTTCGCATGAGCGGTTTTCATTCGAACATTCGCTGTGTAAGAAAGAGGTAAAATACGTTGCCGCAAACTTCGCATTTGGCCATATGCCCTCCTCGTCACACAGCGATCACGCAGCTTGACTTGATGCCGCGCGACCATCGAGATTGCCATGATGCCCATGCGCACGATTCCATGAGCCATGCAAAGCCGCGAAGATGCTGCCGCGGTACTCTGCCGGAAACTGCTGGCCTTCGTAGTAGGTCATCTCCAGCGAAGCGACATGTGGCTGGAGGAGTACGCCGGGCGTGATGACCTTATCCTTCAGTTCTGGATATTTCCCGCGTGGCGCGGGCGCGCCAGCCACTTTTAACGCGCGGCGGGCTTATTATTGTGGCTGCTGGACAAGATCATCGGCTACGAAAGCTACCCTGCTTGCCACAAACACAGGGACTCTCCGAACAGGTTCATGTGAGACCTGCCACGGCACAGGGCGAATCCCTGGTCGTGGCCATGTGTCGAAAAGGCTGTCTACTGCTTCGGCGGCTTTTCCGACATCGGAGGCGTCTGCGTATTTGAAGTGCACGTATTTGAGATGTGCTTCATGGAACTCACGTCAATTTGAGGCTGCGTAGAGCTTGAAGTCGCAGTACTCGAAGGAGTGCCGCTCGGCTGCGTCTCCGCACCTTTGATCTGCACTTCATGCCCGACGTGGTCGCTTAATTGCGACGTGTCACCGGTGAGCTGATATTTGGTGCCTGCCTTGTCGGTCAGTGAGAAGGTGCCATCATCACGGCTAAGACATCCGGTCACTGTGGTCTGCTTCTGGTTGCTGGATTGGGTCTGGGCGGAGCCTGCCTGGCTCGATGGATAGCTTTGCTGCGCAATAACCCAAACGGCACACAGTAGCATCATGAGCATCACGGGTATGGTTCTTTTCATGGGAGGGTCCTTTCGTCTCTCAATGCGCTTTGGACTCCACACGCAGTTCTGCAATGGAGATCGAGCGCTGCTCTCTTTCAATTAACGATTCGCCCCTGTATCAGCCAGTTGCCTGAATAACGAACTACTATGCCGAATGATTCACAGTTTCTAGGCAGATGTGTGAATTCGTAGCAGGCGTAAATTAACGCCCATCTTACCCATGAATTCACATCGGCATCGGCTCAGGCTCAGGTTCCTTAGGCGGTATGAGATCTGGATCTGAACCTGGCTCGGGCTCAGGATCTGGCTCTGGTTTTGGCCAGTGAACCGGATCCTTAGGTGGAGGCGGAAGTTTCGATTGGATAAACATTGGTCTGGATGCCACAACAACGGTACGAGTTATGCTGCTAAATTAATCAACGCAAGGCCGGTCTCGTCGTCTTGCATTCGCCGCAGATGCTCTGGCGCTTCAGAGATGATCATTTCCAGCGTCGGCCATGTCTTACCTGCAAGAAAATGACCCCCATGGGCCGTGCCGTCAGACTTCCCAACGACTATGTGCGCATGCAGCTTCGGCTTTCCGTCCTTGAGAGTGATATTTCCAGAAAAGGAGAGCACCTCAACTTGTTCTCTTATCGGAATTTGTTTGTAGGTCTTGCTTTGACGGTCGAAGTATCCAAGAGTGACCTCGCTGAATGCGCCGATGGCGCTCAGTTGGGCAGCCGAGAGCCGATTAGTGGCTGCGAATTCCATTAGGGGCTGCTTGAGTTCGTCTTCTTTTCCAAACACGAGCGCGAAAGTCCGTAATCCCTTCTCCTCATAGAGCAGTTTCGCTTTCATCATGACCTCCGATGCGTCGCCCATAGAGCGACACCCAAAGCGGCGACACCGGCTAGAGCGACTCCGGCGCGGCGCATTGAGGCATTCAAGGCAGATTGCCGGTTTCGAACATACGTGGTCTCAGGGTATTGTTCGTCCCCCATCTGCGGTTTCATTGCCATTTGGAACACTTGGGCAAGATGCAGCGCGTGGCGGTCCGTCAATTGCGCGATCTGTTCCTGGCAACTGAAGCCATCGGCTACGATCAAGTCCTGCTGCTCCGCGTCGCGCACCCGAGGCAGGAGGGCGAGCTCGCCACATTTGACTGAGACCTCGTATTTCTCCTTCTCGAAGCCAAAGGACCCCGCCATTCCGCAGCAGCCGGAGTCGAGGACTTCGGCATCGATACCCATCCGCTTAAGCCATTCCGCGTCACCATTCTTGCCCATGATCGCCTTCTGATGACAATGTCCGTGGACTAGGGCCTTCCGTGGAGGACTCAGCTGAGGAGGCGAGAAGTTAGGCGCGAATTTGTTCAGGAACTCACCCAACAGGAACGTTCTCTGAGAAAGATTCCGAGCTTTACCGTCCTCAGCGAGAAGATTCGTAAGCTCGTCGCGAAATACCGACGCACAACTTGGCTCAAGAACAACGACCGGGATGTCAGAGCCCATCTCGTCGAGTATGGCGATACCGTTCTGCAGATATCGCTTCGCGCGGTCGAGCATGCCAAAGTCATACAGCGGCCGCCCACAGCAGACTACTTGCTTAGGCACATCGACCTCAAACCCGGCGCTCTCCAGTACCTCGACGGCTGCCCGCGCGATATCCGGATGAAAATGGTTCGTGAATGTATCGGGCCAGATCACGACTCGCCGGTCGCCAGCTTGCCGAAAACGCGGACGGCGGCGAAACCACTGCTGAAAAGTCATTGGCGCGAAAGCTGGAATGAGACGTTGTCGAGGCATGCCTGCGAGCAGTTTCGCAAGACGATTGACTCCAGGTGTCTGGATGAAAAGGTTCACCATGCCCGGAGCGACCGACGCCACTCTTGCCCAAACATCGATCAATCCCAATGCATAGGCACTCCTTGGACGAAAGCGGCCCTCCCAGTAGTGAGAAAGGAATTCAGCCTTGTAGGTCGCCAGATCGACTGATACCGGGCAATCTCCCTTGCATCCTTTACAGGAGAGGCAAAGGTCCAGCGCGGACTTGAGACCCTCATCGCGCCAGCCGTCCAGAATGCTGTCTCCGCGCAGCATTTCGAATAGCAGATGCGCCCGACCGCGCGTGCTGTGCTTCTCCTCACGGGTCGCGCGGAAACTGGGACACATGGTTTCGCCTTCGAGCGACCGGCATTTGCCTACACCGAAGCAGCGCTCGGTCGCCAAGGATAGCGTTCCTTGATCTTCCGGGAATTTGAAGTGGGTAAAGACGGGACGGGGGTGATAATCGGGTCCAACGCGGATGTTATCATCCAACGGATTGGCATCGATCATCTTGCCAGGATTCATCCGCCATTGCGGATCCCAGATGGACTTGAATTCCCGGAATGCCTGCATCAACTCCGGTCCGAACATCTTGGGCAGCAGTTCACCCTTGGCCTGGCCTGTTCCGTGCTCGCCGGAAAGAGAACCGCCGTAGCGGACGACCAGATCGGCGCCGGCTTCCATGAAATCGCGGAACTTGGCGACACCGTCCTTTGTCTTCAGGTCGAACGTGATCCGAGTGTGGATACAGCCCTGTCCGAAGTGGCCGAAGACTGTCCAGTCGTAGTTGAACTTTTTTGTGACCAGATCAGAAAAATCGCGCAGGTAATTGCCAAGCTTCTCCGGATGAACTGCAGTGTCTTCCCAGGACGGCCATGCGTTCTCCTTGCCCGGGACGAGGCTGGCGCCTACACCAGATTCCCGTGCATGCCAGAGCGCTTTCTGCTCTTTTTCATTCTCAACAATCTTGGAATTCTGATCGCCGGGAAGCTTGCGCAACCGTTCGAGCACGGCTTCCGCCTGGGCATTTGCTTCCTTCTGGGTTTCGCCGCCGAATTCGACCAAAAGCCACATCTGGCCGGAAGGCAGCAGGTCTTCGGCAAGCACCTGCTTGTGCTTGGCGCGCATGTTGTCGATCACATGCTTGTGAAATCCTTCGAGACCGATCGGATGGAACCGCAGAATCTCCGGTACATGATCGCCCGCGGTACCCAAGTCCGGATATCCGATCACAACCAGCGCGCGCTTGGCCGGATTGTGAACCAGTCGCAGCCTGGCGCTCAGTACCAGAGCTACCGTGCTCTCGGAGCCGACGAGCGAGCGCGCCACATGGAAGTCGTTTTCAGGCAGAAGCTGATCCAGATTGTAGCCAGAGACGCGGCGCGGGATCTGGGGATAAATGCGTCGAACCCCGTCGCCGTAACGGTCACGCAGCGCTCGCAATTTCGAATAGATCTCCCCCAGCTTACCGCCTTGCCGAACGACGTTCTCGAACTGCTGGGTATCCGGATTCCCGATTTGCGCGTGCAAGCCGTCGTAGGTAAGGATTTCCAGCTTTTCGACGTTATCGACCGTCTTGCCGCCCATCATCGAGTGCACACCGCACGAGTTGTTCCCGATCATGCCCCCAAGGGTGCAGTAGGCATGGGTGGCAGGATCGGGAGCCAAGGTGAGCTGATACCGGTTGGCGGCATCACGCAACTGATCACAGATCACGCCGGGCTCAACCCACGCGATATGATCGTGTGAATCAATCTCCTTGATCCGGTTCATGTATTTGGAAAAATCAATGACCACCGCAACATTGCAGCACTGACCGGCCAAGCTGGTAGCGCAACCGCGGCCGAGGATCGGGACTCCGCGCTCCCGGCAGGCAGCGACAGTGGCGATCACATCGTCGGCGTCTCGAGGAATCACGACGCCGATCGGGACCTGTCGGTAGATCGAGAGATCGGTTGCGTACAAGGCGCGACTCGAAGGATCGAAGCGCACTTCTCCGGCTATCGAGCGCGATATGGTCTGCGCCAGATCGACGGCATCAGACCCGTACTTCTTTTTGATTGAAATCAACTCTGGCTTAGCTTTATCAGCGCGTGGAATCTTGGGAAGGCTTCCCAATCGCTGCCTCCTGTGGCCGTGTCGAGCAGGCGCATGCGGTCAGTGGGTAGGATTCCAAGCTTTTCCCAGAGGTTTTCGGCGGACAGAGTTCCACAAGACGCTTTCTGTCACAAGCCATCTCTAAGAAGAGAGGCCCTCATCGCATATGCAGAGGAACAAAATTCGCGGAAAAAGGATCGCAAGATCGCGAGAACCAAACTCATGCTCAGCGCTTTATTCAAACGCCCTCGAAGGGAAGATGGTCTGGAACGAAAGCCGGTAACCAACGATCCCATTCCAGCCAACCCGGCACTCGACGCACAAAACTTGGACTCGCTGGTGCCACCGGCGACCGATGCTGGCGCCGTACCGACGTTTAAGTATCCATTCTCGCTTGCGCACAAGCGGATGTACCACGGCGGTTGGTCTCATGAAGTAACGGTTCGAGAATTACCCATTGCTAAAGAGTTAGCTGGCGTCCTCATGCGGCTGACACCCGGAGGAGTGCGCGAACTCCATTGGCACAATGCGGCCGAATGGGCGATCGTGCTGTACGGCAGGGCCCGCATCACCGGCATCGACATTGACGGCAAGAGCTTCGTGGCAGACGTATCGGAAGGCGATCTGTGGTTCTTCCCGGCCGGAATCCCACATTCGATCCAGGGATTGGGCCCGGATGGTACGAAATTCCTGCTCGTCTTTGATGATGGCAACTTCTCCGAACACGAGACCGTGCTCCTCAGTGACTGGATGGCTCATACCCCGCGTGCGGTTTTGTCGAAGAATTTTGGTGTGTCACAGAAGGCTTTAGAGAACCTTCCCAAAGAAGAACTCTTCATCTTCCAGGCAGAGGTTCCCGGACCGCTGTCACAAGATCAACGTATGGCGGCAGGCACGCTTGGAATGTCGCCGTTCGATTTTGCGTTCCGCGTATCGCAGCCAGCCGAAACCAAGCGGACGCGCTGGGGAGCGGCGCGAATCGTTGATTCCAGTACGTTCAGGGTGTCAAACACCGTTGCGTCCGCTCTGGTGACCATCAAACCGGGAGGGCTGCGCGAACTGCACTGGCATCCGAATGCTGACGAGTGGCAGTACCATATTTCTGGTCAGGCAAGGATGACAGTCTTTACGACTGGAGGTCGCGCCCGCACGATGGACTTCCACGCGGGTGATGTTGGCTATGTGCCCAAACCCTTGCCCCATTATGTCGAAAACGTCGGCAATACGGATCTGAAGTTTCTTGAGATGTTCAAGAGTGACCGATTCCAGGAACTCACGCTTTCCGAGTGGCTGACCCACACTCCGCCCGAGCTAGTCATGGCGCACCTCAACATTGACAAGGCAACACTCGACGCGATTCCTAAACAGCCTTTGGTTCTGGTTGGCAATTGAGTGCCAATGGTTAGCTGAACTCGGGGCCAGTGCTACCAATGATTTAGCCAATGTGGCGTTCATGGGAGGTCTCCATGCCTTTCTTCCGAATTAGCCAGGGGAGCCAAACAAGGGATTCTTGAAACGAGCTAATCGGTTGAACTCTTTCCTGTCAGAGTTCCGTGTCTCAGCGCGCGCTCCTTCAGCAGCACGAAAAATACAGGCACCAGAATCAGTACGTGGATTGTTGATGTAACCATGCCGCCGACAATAGGCGCGGCGATGGGCTTCATGACGTCAGAGCCGATGCCGCTCCCAGCCAGAATTGGCGCGAGGCTCGCGAGCACGGCAGTGACGGTCATCAGTTTGGGGCGCAGCCGATGCACCGCACCTTCAACCGCAGACGCGTGGATCTCATCGTTCGTGATGGGAACACCGGCAGCGATCCTGCGTTGCAGCGCTTCGTGAAGATAGACGACCATGACCACGCCGGTCTCCACCGCAATCCCAAACAGTGCGATGTAACCGACCCACACGGCCACGCTGAAGTTGTAGCCCAAAGCCCATTGCAGGATCAGCCCTCCTGTCAGTGCGTAAATGGTTGGAAAAATCAGGACTGCCGCCTCCGCCACTGAGCGGAAGACCATGTAAAGCAGCATAAAGATGATGAAGAACACGACGGGCAAGACGATCTTTAAGCGCGCTTTCGCCCGCTGTTCGAATTCGTATTCGCCGGCCCAGCGGTAGGTGTAGCCCGTAGGCAAACGGAGCTTCTCGTGCAGCAGGCGCTCGGCCTTATCGACAAAGCCACCGTAATTTCGGGTGTTGAGGTCGAGGTACACATACGCCGTGAGCGCGCCATCTTCATCTCGGATCATGGTCGGACCGCGCGAATACGACAACCGTGCAATTTGGGAAAGTGGTATCTGCGCTCCTGAGGGCGTGGCGACCAGCACCCGGCCAAGTTCCTCAATGTTGTCGCGAAAATCGCGTTCGTAACGTACGTTGATGGGGTAGCGCTCGCGACCTTCCAGATTTTCGGCAATGTTTTGCCCGCCGATCCCCGAGGTGATTACGCGCTGGACATCGGCGACGCTCAGGCCATAGCGTGCAGCCTCCGGACGATTCACTTCGACGTTCACGTAAAAGCCCTGTCCAACCTTCTCTGCAAACCCCGAGCGCATTTCTGGCAAACCACTGAGGATCTGCTGGACCTGTGCCGCAACCCGCTGAATCTCGTCGAGGTTTGGTCCTTGCACCTTCAGGCCGACAGGAGTCTTGATGCCCGTCAGTTCCATGTCGAGTCGATTCTCCACCGGCATCGTCCAGGTATTTGACAATCCCGGAAACTGGAGCTTGGGATCCATCTCAGCAATCAATTTCTCGTAAGTCATTCCAGCACGCCACTTCTCGCGCGGTTTGAGCATGATCGTCGTGTCGTACATATCAAGGGGCGCGTTGTCGGTGGCGCTGTTCGAACGTCCAACCGTGCCGAAGACGGTTTCAACTTCAGGAAAGGATCGGATGACCCGATCCTGCTCCTGTAGCAGCTGCCCGGCTTGGGTAATCGAAATTCCCGGCAATGCGCTGGGCATGTAGAGCGACGATCCTTCATACAACGGCGGCATGAATTGGCTGCCCAGGCGCCAGAACAGCGGAATCGTGATCACCAGGAAGAGAAGATTGATCAGGATCGTCAGCTTGCGATGGCGTAATGCGAAGTTCAGAACAGGCAGATAAAGACCTTGCGAGAACCGCGCTGCGGGATTCGCCGATTCAGGCCGGAGTCGCCCGCGGATGAACAGCGGCATCAGCGCGGGCACAAGCGTGATTGCCAGCAGAGACGAGAATGCCACCGAGAGTGTCTTCGTCCACGCCAAAGGCCGAAACATCCGGCCCTCCTGCGCCTGCAGGAGGAACACAGGAATGAAGGAAACAACGATGATCAAAAGCGAATAGAAAATTGCCGGCCCGACGGTTTGCGCTGCGCTGATGAGCAGACGGTAATGCTCGCGCGCAGGCAGCTTGGCATTGGGGTCGCGGTCGCGCAGCGCAGCCTGGGCGTCTGCAACATGCCGGTATCCGTTCTCGACAATGACGAGGCCAGCATCAATCAGCACGCCGATGGCAAGCGCGAGCCCGCCTAGCGACATGATGTTCGAACTGACGTGCAGGTAATACATCGGGATGAACGATGCGATCACGGCAACCGGCACAGTCAGAATCGGAATGAACGCCGACCGGAAGTGGAACAGGAAGAAGATGGTAACCAGGCTCACGATGATCGCTTCTTCCAGCAGGTCGCGTTGCAGGGTCTTGATCGATGCTGAAATCAGTTCCGAACGGTCGTAGCCCGCAACGACCTCAACCCCTTTCGGCAGCGACGGCTGAATCTCACGCAGCTTCTGTTTCACGCCATTGATTACGTCCAGCGCGTTCTCCCCGAAGCGCATGACAACAATGCCGCCAACCGTTTCTCCTTCGCCGTTCCACTCCGCCACCCCGCGTCTGACATCCGGTCCAAACGACACCGTACCCAGATCGCGGATCAGGACGGGTGTGCCGTTCTTGGCGTTGACGGAAACATTGGCGAGGTCATCGGGTGAGCGCAGATATCCCAGTCCGCGGATCATGTACTCGGCGCCATTCATTTCCAGCACATTGCCGCCGACTTCGTTTGTGCTCTGCTGAACGCGGTCGATGACCATCGACAGCGGAATCCCGTAGGCCAGCAGCTTGTTGGGATCGAGCTTCACCTGGTACTGGCGGACGAAGCCGCCGATGGTCGCGACCTCCGAGACGCCAGGAACCGTTGCCAGTTGGTAACGCAAATACCAGTCCTGCAAGCTGCGTAAGTCGGCAAGGCTGTGCTGGTGGGAATGGTCAACCAGGACGTACTCGTAAACCCAGCCTGCGCCCGTTGCATCGGGACCGATTACGGGATGGACATTGCTCGGCAGCCGGCCCGTGAGCTGTTGCAAATATTCCGTTACTCGGGAACGTGCCCAATAGAGATCGGTTCCATCTTCGAAAACAACGAAGACGTACGAATCGCCAAACATGGTCTGCGCCCGCACCGCCTTCACGCGCGGTGCGCTGAGGAATGTTGTCACCAGCGGATACGTCACCTGATCTTCAATGACATTCGGAGGCTGCCCTGTCCATTCGGTGTGGATCACAACCTGAACATCAGAGATATCGGGCAGAGCGTCCAGAGGTACATGCTGCAGCGACCAGATGCCCGCAATCACCAGCAACACAGTTGCGGTGAATACGAGGAAACGATTGCGAGCGCACAATTCGATGACGCGGGAGATCATGGCTACATGCCTCCCGTTGCGCTGACGTTCATCTGCTTCGTCGCCAGCGTCTGCCCGTTCTTCTGCGCGGTGATCGTCACCTGCCACGTTCCGCCGCTGCCCAGCTCGCCTGTGCCCTCATACATCCCCTTGCCCTTGTCGGTGAGCGTGGCGGTTGTTTTCATAGCCGCCATACCCATGGCCGGCATTGCGGGCATAAAGAACGTGACTGCAACCTGAGCGCCGGCAATGGCTCTGCCGGACGCATCAGTGAGCTTTACGCGAAATGTATTTCCGCCTTTGCGCGGTGGTGAAGGTTCAGTAGTGAACTCGACGTCGGCCCCTTGCGTGACCGGCACCGCCGCAGTTCCACCTGCGCCGCCCGCTCCCGGTGGCGGAGGAGCGAATGAACCGAGCGCCGCTTGGAGCTGAGCTTCCGAATCAATCAGGAAATTAGCGGAGCTGACAATGCGCTCGCCTGCGCGCAGGCCTTTCACCAGGACAACGTTGTCGCCCACGCGCAGCCCGGTCTCGATCGGGCGTGGTTCCAGGTAGCCGTTGCCGTGATCTACAAAGGCGATCTGCCGGGTGCCCGATTGAAGAACACCGGAAGCAGGAATAACCAGTTGCATTCCCAGCGGCACATCCAAAGCCACATTGACGTACATCCCTGGCTTAAGAAGAAGGCCGGGATTGTCAAAGACCAGGCGCACGCGCACGGTACGGGTTGCGGCATCAACCTGCGGCAGGATCTGCTGCACGCGTCCGTGGAAGGTGCGTCCGGGATAGGCATCCACCGTAACGATTGCCGGATCGCCGGTTTTCAAGCGTCCTACATCAGTCTGAAACACCTGCGCGTAAACCCATACTTGCGACAGATCGGCAATCGTGTACAGCTTCGTATCCGGTTGGACGAACTGGTTGGGCAACGCATTGCGTTCCGTGATGTAGCCGGAAACGGATGACTGCACGGTGGTCTCACGCTGCACCTGTCCGCTTGATTCCAGCCGAGTGATCTCGGCTTCCGGGACATTCCATTGGCGTAAACGCTGGCGCGCTGCATCGAGGAGCCAGTCGGCTTCATTTGCGGCAGTACCGGTTTCTGTTCTCGACAGCGTCTGCCGGTTCTTGACGGCCAACAGGAACTCCTGTTCCGTGCTCACCAGGTCTTGGCTGTAGATGGTGAACAACGGCTGGCCCTTGCGCACGTACTGATACGTGGCATCTGCGAAGACTTTCTGAACCCATCCGGGGAATCGCGTCTGCACATACGCAAGGCGCTCTTCGTTGATGTCGACGTTGCCAGTAACGCGAATCTCGTCGTGTACTGTTTGGCGCGTCACCTCGGCGAACTTCACGCCGATGCTTTGAAGCCGCTGTGGCGAGAGCTGCACCGGAGAGAGGTTCGGCTCAGTGCCTTGTGCTTGCTGCGGCGCGGTTTCAGATGGAGCTGCCAGCGCAGCGGTCTGTGTAGCACTTGGCTGTGGTGGGCTCTGTCGCCGCAGCACGCTCAAATACACAAGCGCTGCCGCAAGGGTGACGGCGATGGCTACGGTCACAAAAAAGGCTCTACGGTAGTTCATCGCGTCACCTCCGGCGCGCCGCTTGGGGTCGGTCCAGATCGGGGAATCGGCGCGCCCACCGCGAGTTCCAGTTCAGCCATCCGCTGTTCGAATTCCGCAATAGCGCGGAAGTAGGAATAGTCCACGTCGAGCGTGGTGTTCTGGCTATCGAGCAGATTGAGGATGTCAGTGCGGTCGTTCTCGTAAGCAATCACCGTCGAACGCAGAGTGGCTTCCGACTGTGGCCGTAGCGATTTCTGGTACAGATCGACCAGGCGCTTGGCTGAATTGGCGCGCACCAGCGCCTCCTGAATCTGCCGGAACACGATGAGACGTGTCGCGTCGAACTCAGCCTGCCGCTCCTCGACCGCCGCCTGCGCTTTGTTGATTTCTGAATCGTGCTTGCGCCGGTTCAGCCACGGCAGCGTCATCGAGCCTTCGATCATGTAGTTGTTGCGAAATTGTGAACCGCTGGGCGTCAGCATGTAACCGACATTGGCGGAAAAATCCGGCGTGTACTGCTTGCGCGCGAGCGCGGTCTCATCCTGCGCCTGCTTTATCGCAGCCGTCGAAGCGATCAGTTCGGGCCGACTCTGAAGCGCGAGCTGTTCGAGTTCGCCGAACCCCGGAACCTGCGCCGGCACGGCGTATGAGCCGGTGACTTCGAGTGCCGACTCGACCGACCGGCCAAGGAGCGTGTTCAGCGTAGCGCGGCCTAGTTCGGCGTCCTGTTCGAGCATGATCAGGTGCTCGATCAGCTTGGTAAGTGCGACCTGCGCCTTTAGCACGTCCTGCTGCGGCACTTTCCCAACCGAATATTTGATTCGCGCCGCATCGAAGGCCTGCCGTGCAATTGCGACCTGTTCATCATGTACCCGCAGCTCATCCTTGTTCCGCAGGAGGTCGTAGAACGCCTTCCGAACCTCGGCAGAAATTTCTCGTCTCTTTCCTTCGAGTTCTGCCTTCGCTACGGTGATCGCGTCGCCAGACACTTGGGAGCGCAACGCCCGCTTGCCGGGGCCAGGGAATGTCTGGCCGATCATGAACATGTTCATCGCGGCGTTGTAATTCCACGGCTGACTCAGCGGCACTTGCCATCCGCGGTACATGACAGACGGGTCGTCGAGCGCTCCAGCACCCGAAACATGCGCCTCCGCGATTGCCACTTTGCGCGCAGCTACGCGAATCTCGGGATTGGCCTGCGACGCAATCTGCTCGGCTTGCTCCAATGTCAGAGGCGTTACGCCGAGATTTTTGTGCGAATGTTGCTGCGGCAGCAGGGTGAGCGCGGCTTCGTAAGGATCATCTGCCGCAAGGACCGCTGCCGCAGGAAGACATAGAAGCAGGCATAGAAAAGTGGCTTTCATCGTTCCTCCGTGATTAACAGCTACGGCAGGCACACGACGGCGTGTGCAGGAAGAATCAAAGCGGCTAGATTCTCAGGATTGAGGACGTGCCTGGAGGGCTCTCGGGAGGCGAGTGTAGCTGGAAGAAGGAAAAGTCGGCTTGTGCGACAGGTCCACTTGACAGATCGGTGGATACGGCTTCCGTTGCGACCGGCGGGACAATGTGTATGCTGCCGACTCCCAACATCGAGTTCGGACGCCGGACCTCCCTCTGGCAGCAGGAATGCGATGCCGGCATGTTCATCGAGCCGCACTGCTGCGCCATCTGCTTGCAGCACTCGCGTTCTGCTTCGGTCATCTCCGCTGCTGAACTAAGACAGGCCATCGCCGGATAACCAGACAGAACGAGCAGGAGCAGAATGCTCGCGAATTGGCGGAGAGTTCTCACGTGCATCGATATTCTACAATCCCACGACCAGTCTTTTGCTGTGACCCGGGTCACACGACTGCGCAATTTCGGGGCATTGGCCCTGGGTGCGGGTACTGGATACCTCGCTGCTACCTACTTGTTCGCTGCCGAAACACTCTGAACCTGGATCGTGTCGCCCTTTACGTCGCCCTTTACAATCGCTTTCTCCCCGGCAAGCTTGTCCACTTCTGCCTCATGCCCCTTCAGCGTGTACACCTTGCCGCCGACGACGAGAGCATTGAATCGCAAGCGCCGCACCGCTTCAGACGGATACATCCGATATCCGGATTCCGTCCGGGCGGCTCGGGTAGCAAGCCGCGCCGTTCGTAAAAGCGCACGGTTTCGAGATTCACCCCGGCTTGCTTGGCGAGAGCGCCGATAACCTTGTGGGAGCTCCGCCCCGCGGTCGTCACTCTGCTTCCTTGACGACTTGCCTGGGCTCCTGCAGACTTCCAACGATGCGGGGCGCTCTAAAGCCGACCATCGTGAAGTTTTGACCCAACTGTTCTCTGGTCTATAGAATCCAACTACTTGTGCGGAGTGCTCTGCTACGTTGCGTGATCGTGGCCGCGTTGGCGGCTATGCTCGGTGGTCACATCACCGAGCTGTTCGACCAATGGGATCACACACTGCGCACTGGCCGGGATGCTGACTACACGGTTGTGTTGATTGCGGCGTGTGCGGGGGCTGCGTTCATCGCTGGCAAATCCAGCCGATTCCTGCAACGCTTCGTGAGAGTCGTCGCCGGGGTCGCAGCGCGCGTTTTCTGTGTAGCGGTGATGTATCCCGTAACGCTGAAGACGTTCGCATTCGATTTATCCCCTCCTCCGATCTTAGCTCCCATTCGAATCTAGCCAACTCTGCTGTGCTCGGAACTGCCGACGCGCTGCGCGTCGGAGTGTCTGCATTCCTGCGCAGTGGAGATCTTGTGCATTCATTTCAAAACTCGCTTGTGCCTTCGTGTGCAGTCGGCGCGATTGACCGGTTTCACATGCTGCGGTGCCAGCCTGCCCCGCCATGGCCGCGTGCCATTGCCATGATTCGAGTTGCGCACCCTCAACTCGCCTGCGCTGCACGATCCAAAAACGACGGGAACAACGGAGCTGCATGACTGATTTGTCGTGTGTGGGAAATCTCAAGCCGTAGTCCAGGAATAGAACATGCCGATGCAACAGCAAATTGAAAGTCCGAATTCAGATATTGCCGTTCGCTGTCGCGGCGTCATGAAGAGCTACGGAACCGGCGACGCGCAGGTCATGGCGCTACGTGGCATCGATCTTGATGTCGATCGCGGCGAACTGCTCATGATCGTCGGCCCGTCTGGATGTGGAAAGACCACTCTCATCTCCGTCATCGCTGGAGTCTTGGACCGGGATTCTGGCCAATGCGAAGTGCTGGGCCGCGATCTCAAGCACCTGGACCAGAGAGCTCTTGCACGTTTTCGCGGCCATTCGATTGGCTTTGTATTCCAGCTTTTCAATCTGCTGCCAGCGCTCAATGCGGTTGAGAACGTCTCCGTTCCACTGCTGATTAACGGCCTAGTTCGCGACGACGCGGAGACCCGCGCGAAGGAGATGCTCGAAGCGGTAAATCTCGGCGCACGCCTCGACGCGATTCCCTCCAAGCTCAGCGGCGGCCAGCAGCAGCGTGTGGCGATCGCGCGCGCGCTGGTGCATGAACCGAAACTAATCGTTTGCGACGAACCGACCAGCGCCCTTGACCACACGACCGGGCAGCGCATGATGGAACTTCTGCGAGATGTGGCCAAGCGCCCTGACCGGGCCCTTATCGTAGTGACCCACGATCCCCGAATTTTTGATTTTGCCGATCGCATTGCCCGCATGGACGACGGAAGAATTGTCGAGGTAGTCGATGGCCCGAGTAAGGAGCGTTCGCAATGATGAAAAGGATTCGCAACTACCTGCTTCCCGTCCTCGCGCTGCTCGGCGTCGCTGCCGCCGTGGTAATGGTGAACGAGGGCAACCGCGCTCCTTCCGCCACCGCGCCCCTGTTTCAGCCAGCCGAGGCGCCATTCTCCTCTTACATTTTCGGTCCCGGCATCGTCGAAGCCAGCACTGAAAACATCGCGATTGGCACACCGGCTTCAGGCATCGTGACTGCCATCTACGTCACCTGGGGCCAGCAGGTGAAGCGGGGTGCGCCACTGTTCAAGATTGACACCCGCGATCTTGATGCTCAACTCCTTCCAGCTCGCGCCAAAGTCAAAGAAGTAGAAACGCAACTCATCCCGGCAACGGCCAACGTCGATCAAGCGAAACAAACTCTCGCGAAGGCGGAAAATCACCTCCAGGTCGGAGAGGGCTTGGTGCCGGGAGTGTCCATTAGCAGCGAGGACTTGGCCAACAGAAAACTCGATGTCGCGGCTGCCCAAGCCCAACTTGCGTCGGCCGAAGGGCAGGTCCGGCAGATCAGGGCCCAAGTTTCCTCGGCCGAGGCGCAAGTGAACCAGATCGAGGAGCAGATACGCATTCGCACCGTTAGCGCTCCGGTCGCGGGGAGCATTCTGCAATTGAAGATCCGCCTCGGAGAATTCGCGCAAAGCGGCGTGCTCGCAACGCCCCTGATGGTGCTGGGAAATGACACCACGCTGCATGTGCGCGTCGACATCGACCAGAGCGATGCCTGGAGGTTCCAGGCCAATGAGGCCGCAGTCGCTTTTGTGCGCGGCAACGCGAACCTGAAGGCTTCATTGAATTACGTGCGGACGGACCCGGACGTTGTGCCCCAGGCTTTGCTCACCGGCGATGCCACACAGAGGACCGATACACGGGTCTTACAGGTCATTTACCGCTTCGATCCCGCCTCGCTCCACACCTATGTGGGGCAACTGATGGACGTCTTCATCCAAGCGCCGCCAGTTACTGGCGCAGGCGTTCGAACACAGGGGCAGCGCCGCCCGAATGGTCCCAATGGGGGAGAGCCAAACGCGGTGCCGGACGGGGGGAAACAGTAAATGCTGCGCATCGCCATAAAGATGCTCCGGGGAGATCGCGCGAAGTATCTGGGACTGTTATTTGGGATCACCTTCACTTCGTTTCTGGTGACATACGCAGGCTCATACCTCGGCGGTTTCATGACGCGCGGATTTGCTCTGGTTTCCGAGAACCCGAACGTTGACGTGTGGGTCATGGACCCCGCGGTCGAATCTACCGAACTGACGACTACCGTACCTGACTCGGCGCTGTCGCGCGTTCGCAGTGTGAGTGGCGTCCTTTACGCCATGCCTCTCGCTCTTGCCACAGTGGACGCGCGTTTCCCAAATGGGCGATTTCAATCGTTTCAACTCATTGCTGTGGATGACGCCACGCTGTTCGGGTTACCCCCGCTACAAAACGGCATCTCGCCCGCGGTGATGCGCACTCCCGATGCGGTAGTTGTCGCCTCGGGTGGCACCCAGGGAAAACTTCAAACCCCGACATTGCCGAGGGACCAATGGCTTTACGGCGCTCCCCGTCTAAATGTGCCAACGCGGGAACTGGCGGCGGGAGATGAGTTGCGAGTGGACGAACATCGCGTCGTCGTTAGAGGCTGGGCGAACGCTCTGCCGAGGTATCCCCCGCAACCCCTGATGTACGCAACTCTCTCTGGCGCTGCTCGCATGCTGCCGCCGAAACCGCATTTGCTGACGTTTGTGATTGCGAAGGCCACGCCAGGTGTATCCCCTCGTGAGTTGGCCAGGCGAATCGGGACGCAGACAGGCCTAAAGGCGCGCTCCTCCGATGACTTCAAAAGAGACACGGTCCATTGGCTGTTGGTCAATTCCGAGGACGTTGGCGATATCGGTTCCATGATGTCCATTGCCATGCTGGTCGGACTGGGTGTCACGGGTGTTTTGCTCTTCATGTTCACCACCGACAGTCTGAAGCAGTACGCGGTGCTGAAAGCCATGGGAGCTGATTCGCGACTGCTGCTTACCATGATTTTTGTGCAGTCCGGTCTGTGCGCGCTTCTGGGCATAGGTCTTGGGCTCGGCGTGTGCGCCGTCGTGGGCCAAATCGCCATCGTGGAATTCAATTTTCCATTTCGAATGATGTGGTTCACGCCGATATTCGCGGCTGTGACGGTCGTGGTTGTGAGCATTACGGCTGCCGCGGTTAGCGCCCGCCCGGTGCTGAAACTTGAACCGGGCGTGGTGTTTGGGGGGCGTTAGTCGGGCAATTGTTGGTTGAATGGGAGAGACGTGCATGCGCAATATTGCGAAACGAAGCGTTGTTCTTGTCACAAGCTTTCTCCTCGCCGGTTGCGCCGCGCACCGTTATCATCCCGCTCCCATCGTACCCGGCACAACAGCTTCGCAGTTCGAATCGCGGAGCCTCACCGACGAAGGCCTTCGATCTTTTGAGGAACAGAACCTGGGTCACTCGGTTTCTCCGTGGCCGCCGAAGAGTTGGGACCTTCAAACACTTTCGCTCGCTGGGCTTTATTTCAACCCAGCTGTGGATCTCGCCCGTGCTCGCCTTGCGACGGCTGAAGGAGCACTGAAAACGGCTCGTGCCCGGCCGAATCCCACATTTGATTTGACGCCGGGCATCCCGGCTCCCTACCTGCTGACCCAGGATTTCCTATTTCTGATAGAGACTGCGGGCAAGCGCGGGCTTCGCGTTCAGATTGCAAAGAATCTTCACCAGGCAGCTCAACTCGACCTTGCTGATGCAGCGTGGACGGTCGCCATGGGCGTCCGCGTCGCCTTATTGAATTATCTCGTCGCTTCTCGAAATTTTGGGCTGCTTCAGTCAGAGCAAAAAGCCAGGGCCGATCAAGTTGCGATCCTGGAGCAGATTTTGAGAGCCGGCGAAAACACAAGATTCGATGTGGACCTCGCACGGATTGAGTTATCTAAGACCACCACTGCTGTCCGCACGGCTGAAGTTCAAGTTGCCGACACTAAGTCCGCGTTGGCTGCAGCGATTGGCGTGCCAACAGCGGCAATCGATGGGGCACAGTTCTCGTGGCCCGAAATGGACACTCTGCCATCGGCGGACTCACTTTCGGTAGATCAGATCAGGCGGGACGCGGTGCTCAATCGTCTGAATATCCGTCGCGCGCTCGCTCAGTACGCAGTTGCTGAAGCCGACCTGCATTCCGAGATTGCCAAACGGTATCCCAACTTCAACCTCGGGCCAGGATATACGTATGAAGAACGCAATAGCTTCTTTACCGTGGGCTTCTCAACTTCCTTACCCATATTCAATCGAAATGAGGGGCCCATCGCCGAGGCGGAGGGACGCCGCGAGCAAGCG
This sequence comes from uncultured Terriglobales bacterium, assembly GCA_964559835.1. GTDB lineage: Bacteria > Acidobacteriota > Terriglobia > Terriglobales > Acidobacteriaceae > DAISJI01. The sequence continues at coordinate 42,933 of CAZLJE010000001.1, read as the reverse complement.
GCGGCAGTATTCTTGCAGAAACAGGCACAGGTGATCGAGAAGAGTGAGCGCGCCTTCGCAGTTTATGAAGCGGCTCTGAAAGCATTCATGCAAACCGAGTCATCGTATCAACTTCAAGAATCTCAACTGCAAATCGTGGAGCAGAACATCAGCGCTGGCGCGGACGACCGGTTGAGCCTAGACGCTGTCCAGATTCAAGTTTTAGCCATGGCTCAAGCGCGGCTTAGTGCTCTGGGGCGTGCGCAGGGGGCATTCGGGGATTTGGAAGATTCCGTGCAACGGCCGCTTGTCCATGGCGAGATGATGTTTCCCCTGTATTCCGAGTCTCCAGGACTAGACAGACTGCTGCAGAGGCGAAAGCCGTGAAGCCACAATGGTCGCCGAAGGCACTTTATCTGTTTCCTTGGCCATCGGCAGCGCCGGGCCGTGAGATTGAAGGACCGATGGCCAACATCATTCTCCGGGGGCTGCGAGCCATAACGTTGGCCGAAGGGCGAGATGCTTAAAGACAGCAGCAAAAAGAGGAGGAACGTGCGGGACATTCTTCAACCAAGACTGTTTGAGCCGTGCCGGAGTGGCAAACACAACGAGTGCGCGGTTGAATTAGCGACTTATCGCTGTTCTTGTCCATGCCACCGCAGGCGGACGAAAACGAGACCATCACCGTAGGACTGAGCTGACGACGAGCGAAACGCACCGACAAACAAGGAGAATATGCCGAAGGTCATACTGATTAACCCGTCGATGTCCACGCCAGGGTACAGCTTCATCACACCGAGGTGGTTGTACGTCATTGCCCAAGCGACGCCCGTGGACCTCGTCGGCGACCCGGTTCTAGTTGATGAATCCATCCAAAAGTTCAGTTCGGACCTTGTTTCTCCCGGAGACATCGTCGGAATCGGGATCACCACTGGCAACTGCATTCCCGGTTATCGGGCGCTACGAGAGGCGAAGTCGAAGGGTGCCACGGTTATCGTGGGCGGCATTCACGCCACAATCTTTCCCGAGGAGCCCCTGCGCATGGGGGCAGATGCGGTTGTTACCGGGAGCGGAGAAACAGTGTGGAGCAGAGTGGTAAAGGATGCGCTCCAAGAGCAGCTGCAACGACAGTACCCAGGCGGGCGGGTGCCCGGCGAGGCGATGTTGAAGGCCCGGTGGGACCTTCTGGATGCCACAAAATACATTTTTCCGTCGGTGCAAACAGTCGCCGGGTGCCCAGAAAACTGCAGCTTCTGCTCCGTTTGGGTGACGGAGGGGCGTCAGCCACGCCAGCGCCTCAGCGCCAACGTCATCGAGGAAGTGAATGAATTGTATGACCTCGGTTTTCGTCACATTGTCTTTGCAGACGACAACTTCAACCCTTCGACGCTAGGCCGGATTGCTCGCGAACCCAGCGAGAGCAAGAGGCGTGACCTCGAACGAATCCGCGAGGAACGTCTGAAATTCTTTGATGAATACGACCGCTCCGTGCCGAAAGATATGTATGCCTTTGCCCAGATGACCACCGAGGCGACGAGCGACGAGGAGTACCTGAATGCCCTGTATCAGAAAATGCGGATCAGGACCGCCCTGATCGGGGTGGAGTCTTTTTCCGAAGAGGGCCTGAAAACTGCCGGGAAGCAGTGGAACCCAGTGGGTCAGAAAATGGTAGAGACAATTCAGCTCATTCAGGCAAGCGGGATTATGGTGTTGAGTTCCATCATTTGTGGTCTGGAATCAGACACGATCGAGACGATTCGAACGATGCGTAGATTTGCAAATGAGTCGGGGACGTTATTCGCCCAGTTCACGGTTTACAACCCGTATCCTGGCACCAAAGATTTCTACGAGATGATGAATGACAAGAAGAACCTCGGCAAACCGGGCTTCCAGCCCAAGCACGAGACGCAGATCCTGGCAGACGAATATTGGTTGCAGCCCCTGAGGCCAGTTGACATTGTGAAGCATCCGAACATGAGCCGAAGTGATTTAGACACCGAAAATAAAAAGTGCTGGGCCAGATTCTATTCACTTCGACAAAGCTTCCAACGGACCAAGCAGGGCAGAGCGAAGGGGTGGCCACCTGCCGCGAAATTTGCATATTTGATGATATGTGTCCTTTTCAAGCGAGCCTACGCTGGTTACGGAATGGCCGCCGACAGCGTGCGTCTGAAGCAAAGCGGAATAGCCACAAAGCTGCTGCTCAAGGCCGCCGTAACGGTGTTCAACCGTTGCTATCGTCAGAAGCGTTTGCATTTGCGCATGCCCGTGATGCCTGGCAAGACCTGTTCTAGGCCGTAGCAGGGCGTTTCGAGAGATGATGGACAAACCGATGGGCGACTATCAGGCGTCGCATGGCTGAATCGAGACAACTCCTTCCAGCGAATGCTGATTACCGCGTCCCACGTGATGCCGCTCCGGGAAAACTGCGCTCTGGAGGGATCGCCCAAGTCGTCGATGAAAACGGGCCGCAGCGATTCGATCAATATCCAGCAAGCCAAAGCCCAAACACAATGACGGATGCGAGCACACAATAGACGCCAAAAATGTACCATCGACCAGATTCCAGCCATCGACTCAAAGTCTGGCTGCTGGCTTGGCTGCCACTCTGTAATTCCGGCACGCGGGGCAGACCGTAACCAGAGCCGGGATCCTGAGCGAGAACCAGGTTCAGATCCCGATTTCATGCCGCCTAAGGAACCTGAACTGGAGCCGATGCCGATGTGAATCAATCCGTAAGTTGGACGGTCAATTTACGCCTGCGACGAATTCCCGCCATCCGCCTCGATGTCTATGAAGCGTGCCTCCCAGTTGTTGGGTGCAGAGCCCTAACCCCTCTCTGGGTAAGCGCCGAGCTAAAGCGCATCAGCAAGCCAAACATTCAGCGGTGATGATCTTTTGGTAAATTGTCCTGAGCAGTCTCCGATGCATCTACGCTTCAGGGGAAGTTCTCGCGCCATGTTTGGAGTCCCCACAAGGAGGCGAGCGCTATGACTACACGTCGCACTACGAATCTCGATTCTGAAAAGCTCCAGGGCCTTGATCTACAGGAACAAATTCGCCAGCGGGCGTACCAACTCTACGAGGAGCGCGGCAGGGAGGACGGGTTTGCTGAGGAAGATTGGTATAAGGCTGAGGCGGAAATGGCCGGAAAGTCGTTCAAAGCGGCGGCCTGAGGAGCCTTTCTGGAGATAGCAAAGACGAGACCATGGGCAGACCTTTCTGCGCTGCCTCCTCATGTCGCAATCACAGCAGCCAAAGCAGGGCTGCGCCGGTGGCGGCGCGGGCCCCTCCTTTTGGGAGCCATGACACAACGCTTGGGCAGGATTCGAAAATCCTCATCAAGGGCCAGGTTCTGCCGCGCAATTTCATGGTTGTCCCTCATCATTTCGATGCTGGTTTCGAATTGGACCGCGGCACAACAGGTGGAGGTGCATCACAAAGAAGGTCTGGTCCACGGCTTTCTTACTTTGCGAACGCTGGAAGGTACATTTCTGGCCGATGGCGACCTCATTCAGAACGCGCAGGGTGATCGCGTCACTAGCCGCCTGGTTTTCCATTTCAAAGACGGCTCGCTCCACGATGAAACGGCAGTGTTCTCGGAGCGTGGGCGGTTTCGGTTGATCAGCGATCACCTGGTTCAGAAGGGGCCGGCCTTCGAGCATCCGCTGGATATGACGATCAACGCCTCCACGGGCCAGGTCATAACCCGATACGTTGAGGGTGGCAAAGAGAAGTCCGCCACGGAACACCTTGATCTTCCGTCCGACGTTAGCAACGGCCTCATGCTGACTTTGCTCAAGAACATCCGATCTGACACGCCGAAAACAAATCTGGCGTTCGTGGTTGCCGTTCCCAAGCCCCAGCTTGTCAAGCTGCACATCACGCCTAAAGGCGAGGAGTCATTCACAACAGGCGAGGCCGGTCGTAAAGCAATGCACTACGTCGTCAAGGCTGAGATTGGAGGACTCAAGGGAGTCTTTGCTTCTTTGCTAGGGAAGGAGCCGCCCGAAACGAATGTTTGGATCCTCGAAGGAGAAGGTCCAGCCTTCGTCAAATCCGAGGGGCCGCTGGCCCCCGGCGGGCCGGTGTGGCGAATCGAGCTGGTAAGTCCGGTGTTCTCGCGCTCATCGACAAAGGAGACGAAATAATGGTTTTCGAGCGTAGGGCCAGCAGCAATGAAGATTCTCCTGTTGTCCGTGCCAGACTCATTCGAGCGCATGCCCAGCATCGTCGAGCGGATGCCATTCTTACGGGGAGCACGACCGGATCGTTTTTAAGCGCTACAGCGCAATTACGTGCAGCAGAACAGTGCTATTTGTAAGTGGCTCCAGTGACGTGAACACGCGGCGGGCTCACGCGGTGAGCAGTTGATTGCGAATCGCGTAACGTGTGAGATCGCTCGCCGAATGGAGGTGTGGTCAGACAGCTTCGCGACAAGGTCGGGATCAAAGCCTTCGAGCACCCGCTCTCCTCGGTGAACAACGGTAACTGGACCAAATTGGACCATGAAGCAAAACGGCCGGATCGCGGAACTGCTTTGGAATCTTGGCGTCCCCGGCGGGATTCGAACCCGCGTTACCGCCGTGAAAGGGCGATGTCCTAGGCCGGGCTAGACGACGGGGACGCTTGTCGTGCAAGGCGGGACAAAACGAACTTCTATCCTAACAAAAACACGCTCTAGGCGCGAGGTTCATCTCACGACGCACCATGACAAACCAATTACAATGACCATGAAGCGTGGCTTTAGTGCCTTGAGCCATGTGCCTTGCACCCTGAGCCTTGCGCCTGGTGCCTGTTCTTATGGCCGATCCTCTTTATCTCAGCGTCTGGTTCCCCGATTTCGACGAAACATCGATGATGCCGCGCACACTCGCGGTGCTGAAGGAATTCCCCTATTCGACGCTTCGTCCCGGCATCAGCGCTGTCGCCGTCCATCCTGTCTCCTGGGCCGAGCCCACGATTCTGGAGCGGCAATTCACTCCGGGCATCACTCCGCTTGAAGCCGTCGAGGTCGTCAGCGACCTCCTCCATAGCGATTACGCGTACGTCTTAGAAACCCACTGGGACCTCTGGGTCATCGACGCGGCCGGCAACTGGGCGCGCGCCCCGCAACTCGTCCGCTTCATCGCTCACGGCATCGACTTCGAAGACGGCGCCTTCGAGCAGGCCGGCCACGTGCAAGTCGACTTCGGGCTCGACACCGATTTTCTTTTCGAAGACGTCCACTTCACACCCGAATCCGGCGAGCACATCCGCGAGAACGTCGCCATCCTGATAGCCTTCACGCTCGCCGTGGAAAAGAACAGCGGCATCCGCGGGCGCGTCCTCTGGTCCGAGTCCGAAGAGAACCTCGCCCAAAAGCTCATCGCCCGCCTGCAACGTACGCAATAGTCACGCCTTCGTGTCTTCCACCGTGACCATCGTGTGAACGCTTTTCCTCTGTTTCCTCTGTGCCCTCTGTGGTGCGCTCTTCCGCCCTGACGAGCGCCCCGATTTGTCGCACATCCTCGTGAGCCGATAGAATCACTCTCCCGTGAGGAGCCTAATGCGAATCCTGATCGTTCTTCTGTTGTTCGCGCTTACGTCCGTCGCCCAGCAAGCCAACCCGCCGCGCTCGCGCGTCGAGAAAACAAATCAGCCGCCGACCCCTACTTCCCAGGCGCAGAATCCCGAAACTCCGCCGCAGACCCCTCCGCCATCGCCCGAGCAGGCCACTCAGCGCCCCACCCCAGAGCGCCCGGAGCAGCAGCGCCCCTCGCCCCCCGGAGCGGAAGTCCCCACGCCGGCACAGGCCAATTTCCGCTTTGACATGACCGAGCACCCGCCGGTCCAGACGCACCACACGATTAGCGTCCGCGGTAAGACCCTCCGCTACACTGCCACCGCCGGACGCCTCCCCATCAAGGACGCCACCGGCAAGATCAATGCCGAGATGTTCTTCGTCGCCTACACGCTCGACGGCGCCGATCCCGCCAGGCGCCCCGTCACATTCTCCTTCAACGGCGGTCCCGGCTCTGCCTCGATCTGGCTGCACATGGGCGCCCTCGGCCCGCGTACCGTAGTGCTGCAACCTCAAGGCTGGATGCCCGCCGCTCCGTATCGCCTGCAGGACAACCAGAATACTCCCCTCGACGCCAGCGACATCGTCATGATCGACGCCATCGGCACCGGCTTCAGCCGCCCCGCCGACATGGAGCAGGCGCGCCACTTCTGGAGTCTCCGCGGCGACATCGAGTCCTTCGGCGAATTCATCCGCCTGTATATTTCGCGTTACGAGCGTTGGGCCTCGCCGCTCTACCTCCTCGGCGAAAGCTACGGCACCACTCGCTCTGCCGGCGTCGCCGGTTATCTCGCCGATCACGGCATCAACTTCAACGGCATCTGCCTGCTCTCGATGGTGCTGAATTTCGAAAGCCTCGAGTTTGCCCGCACCAACGACGTTCCCTACCCGCTCATCCTTCCCTCGTACACGATGATCGCCGCCTACCACAAAAAGCTTCCGGCGAACCTTATGTCCGACGTGAACAAAACGCGCCAGGACGTCAGCAACTGGGCGCTGAACGACTACTGGAGCGCGCTTAATAAGGGCGATTCGCTCACTCCCCAGGAGCGCCAGGCGACAGTCCAGAAGCTCGCCGAGTACACCGGCCTTCCCGCGAACGTCATCGACATGGCGAACATGCGCATCGACGTCCGCACCTTCACCTCCTGGCTTCTCGCCGACCAGCGCAAACGCGTCGGTCGCCTCGACGGCCGCTACACCAGCGATGCTCCCGACGGTCCCCTGGAGTCCGGTTTCCAGGACCCCACGTCTAACCACACCACGGGGCCATTCACGATGGTCTTCAACAATTACATTCGCACCGAGCTGAACTACAAGGTGGACATGCCGTACTACACCTCGGCCCGCGAGATCGGTTCCTTCAGTTGGACTTGGGCGAACCCGCAGCCCGGGCAGCAAGGCGGCGGCTTCGAAATGGGCTACGCCGATGTCGCCACTTCGCTGCGCGCCGCCATGGTGAAAGATCCGTACGTCAAGGTCCTCGTCATGGAAGGCCATTACGACCTCGCGACGCCGTTCCTCGCCGCGCAGTACACCATGAACCACCTCGACCTCACCCCCGACCTGCGCAAGAACTTTTCGTACACCTATTTCGACTCCGGACACATGGTCTACCTCGACCAGAAGGCCCACGACAAAATGCATAACGACTACGTTCAGTTCGTCGAGAGCAACTTGCCGAAGTAGCGGCGTGCGGCGTGCGGCACCCAGTTTCCGGAGTCCGGGTTCCGGGGCGAGGCACAAAACAAAAGAGGTCCACATTTCGTGGACCTCTCTTGTTCATCGACCGAGTTTTGAAAGGCCGCGACCCGCGTCCCGCGCTCCGGATGCCGGACCCCGGATCCCGCTATTTGGTTCTTCCCGCCTCTGCTCCCGAGTGCTCTTTCACGTACGCCGCCTGCGCTGCCGCAAGCCGCGCCGTCAGCACGCGGAATGGCGAGCACGACACGTAATTCATGCCCGTCTGGTAGCAGAATTCCACCGAGCTCGGTTCGCCCCCGTGTTCGCCGCAGATGCCGACCTTCAGGTTCGGACGGCTCGAACGGCCCTTCTTCACGGCCATCTCCACCAGTTGTCCGACGCCTTCCCGGTCCAGCACTGCGAACGGGTCCTGCTTGAGGATGCCCTCGGCCAGGTAGATCGGCAGGAACTTGTTGATGTCGTCGCGCGAGAACCCGAACGTGGTCTGCGTCAGATCATTCGTGCCGAAGCTGAAGAACTCGGCTTCCTTCGCGATCTCGTCGGCCACCAGCGCCGCCCTCGGCAGCTCGATCATCGTTCCCACCATGTACTCGACCTTGGTCTCCTTCTCGGCGAATACTTCGTCGGCCACACGGCGCACGATCGCCGCCTGGTTCGCCATTTCCTTCAACGTTCCAACCAGCGGGATCATGACCTCCGGATGCACCTTCACGCCTTGCTTCGTCACCGCGACCGCGGCCTCGAAGATCGCGCGCGCCTGCATCTCGGTCACTTCCGGATACGTGATGCCCAACCGGCAGCCACGATGTCCGAGCATCGGGTTCAGCTCGTGCAACTGGTTCACGCGCGCCAGCAGCGTGCGCAGCTCCTTCAGCTTCGGCGATCTCGGTTTCGTTGCCTCCAGCACGCCGATCTGCACCATCAGTTCTTCACGGCTGGGCAGGAACTCATGCAGCGGCGGATCGATGGTGCGGATCGTGACCGGCAATCCGTCCATCGCGCGGAACACGCCCGCAAAATCGCTGCGCTGCATCGGCAACAGCTTCTTCAGCGCCGCGCGACGCCCCTTCTCGTCGGTCGCCAGGATCATCGCCCGCATGTGCGGCAGACGGTCTTCGGCGAAGAACATATGCTCGGTGCGGCACAGCCCGATGCCTTCCGCCCCGAATGCCCGCGCCTGGATCGCGTCGCGCGGAATGTCGGCATTCGCGCGCACGCCCATCTTCCGGTACGGCTCCGACCAGCTCATGATCTTGTTCAGTTCCGGATCGTCGGCCGACGCCGGCACTGTGTTCAAACGGCCCTTGATCACGCGCCCCGTCGTTCCGTCGAGCGAGATCCAGTCGCCCGCCTTGAACACCTGGCCCTTCACGCGCAGCTCGCGCGCTTTCTCATCGACTTCCAGTTCGCCCGCGCCCGCCACGCAGCACTTGCCCATGCCGCGCGTGACCACCGCCGCGTGCGACGTCATGCCGCCGCGCGACGTCAGAATGCCCGCCGCCACTTCCATGCCGTGAATATCTTCCGGCGTGGTTTCGGCGCGAACGAGAATGACCGGATCCGCCTTCTTCTCTTTGCGTGCTTCCACGGCTTCGTCGGCCGTGAACACGATGCGTCCCACCGCCGCGCCGGGCGATGCCGGAAGTCCGGTGGTCAGCACTTCGATCTTCTGTCCTTTTTCGTCCAGCCGCGGTACCAGGAAGTCGTAGAGCTGGTTCGGTTCCACGCGCATGAACGCTTCTTCTTTCGTGATCAGGCCCTCTTCCACCATGTGGATGGCGACGCGAGCCGCCGCGCGTCCGGTGCGCTTGCCGTTGCGCGTTTGCAGCATGTAGAGCTTGCCGTCCTGGACGGTGAACTCAAAATCCTGCATGTCGCGGTAGTGCTTTTCCAGCTTCGTGGTGATCTCGCGCAGCTCGTTGTAGGCGCCTTCGTTGATTTTCTGGAGTTCGGTGATATGCATCGGCGTGCGGACGCCCGACACCACGTCTTCGCCCTGCGCGTTCATCAGGAACTCGCCGTAGAACTCCTTGTCGCCGGTGGCAGGATTGCGCGTGAAGCCGACGCCCGTGCCGCTGGTCTCGCCCAGGTTGCCATAGACCATCGCCTGCACGTTGACCGCGGTCCCCAGCATGTCGTCGATGTTATTAATGCGGCGATAGTGCTTGGCGCGATCGTTGCCCCAGCTTCTGAACACGGCATTGCGCGCCTCGACCAACTGGTCGTGCGGGTTCTGCGGGAAGTCGCGCTTCGTGTTCTTCTTCACCACCTGCTTGTATTCCTTGATCACGTCCTTCAGTGCGGCCGCGTCCAGGTCCGTGTCGAGTTTCGCCTTCTTCTTTTTCTTGATCGCCTCGAAGACTTCGTCGAACTCGCTCTTCGGGATCTCCAGCACGACGTTGCCGAACATCTGGATCAGGCGGCGATAGCTGTCATACGCAAACCGCGGATTATTCGACCGCTTCGCTAGCGCCTCGACCGACTGGTCATTCAGCCCGAGGTTCAGGATCGTGTCCATCATGCCGGGCATCGAGAACTTCGCGCCCGAGCGCACGCTCACCAGCAGCGGATTCTCGCCCGCGCCCAGCCGCTGTCCTTGCAGCTTTTCCAAACGCTGAAGCGCCTCGTCCATCTCGCGATCGACATCCGCCGACAGCTTCCCGCGCATCCATTCGCGGCAAGCTTCCGTCTGGATCGTGAATCCCGGCGGCACCGGCAGCCCGGCGTTCGTCATCTCCGCAAGCCCCGCGCCCTTTCCGCCCAGGACATCTTTCATCTTGCCGTTGCCGTCGGCCTTCCCGCCGCCGAAGAAATAAACGTATTGGGTCGCTTGCGACTTCGGTTGAGCTTTCTCGACCTCGCGTTCCACTACTGTGCTGCTCATGTGTTCCCTTCCTCTCTGTCGATCTCTATATAAGTGCTGTGAACCGTAAATCAAACGGTAAATCAAACGCGTTGCTCTTTTGTTAATTCCCTTGTCATCGCGAGCGAGGACGTGAGTCCGAGTCGAGGGACCTTGTGTTTCTCTGCGTCCTCCGCCTCTCTGCGGCCTTTGCGCTGCTCTTTTACTTGCTTCGTGTCCTTCGTGTCCTTTGTGGTGGTCTTTTCCGACCCTACTACCTACGACCTACCGCTTTTCCGTCACGATCTCCGAAAAATCTGCGATCGTCGAAAACTCATTCAACAGACTCTGCAACAACGCCAACCGGTTCGCCCGGACATTCTCATCCTCGACCATCACCATCACTTTGTCGAAGAACGTATCCACCGTCGGACGAATCGTCGCGATCTCCGCCAACGCCGCAGCGTAATCGCGTTTTCCTGCCAGTTCCCGAACCCTCGGTGCAACCCGATTCGTCGTCTCCGCCAACGCGCGCTCCGCCTCATCACTGACTTGGGCCGGATCGAACGCGGCCGCAGTCTTCTTCCCCGTTTCGCTCGCCTGCCGCAAAATATTTTTTATCCGCTTGAACGCCGCGCCGATCGCTTCGAAATCCTCTGACGGCCTCACCCTCGCCACCGCCTCGGCTCGTGCGACCACGTCCACGACATCGCCGAAACCAGATGCCAGCACGGCATTCACTACGTCGTACGCGTAGCCCTTAGCATCCTTGAGATAGAACTCCAGGCGCTCGCGGAAAAAATCACTGATACGACAATAAAAGTCAGCAGTGTCGCTGGATTTATCGTCAACGAACTTCTTCTCTGCTTCGGACCCCCGGTAACCCTGTCGCGCGTCGATGAGAATCATATCGAGCGCTAGACCTAAGTTGTGCTCCGCAATCATCTTCACGATCCCGTTCGCCTGCCTTCTCAGTGCAAACGGATCCTTCGAACCGCTCGGGATCAGCCCCAGCGCGAACATCCCCGCGATCGAATCCGCCTTGTCCGCGATTGACAGCACCGCGCCCTCGATCGTCCGCGGAACTTCATCCTCCATCGACTCCGGCTTGTACTGGTCGTAGATCGCGTCCCCGATCGCCGTGTCCAGCCCTTGTGCCTTCGCATACAGCCCGCCGACGATCCCCTGCAATTCAGTGAACTCTTTCACCAGCTCGGTCGTCAGGTCCGTCTTCGCCAGCAGCGCTGCCTTGAACACCACTCCGTCTCGAACACACTGGTTCTTCTCGCCGTCATTGATCACCGCGCAGATCTGGCTCGCCAGCTTCTGCACCCGGATCGTCTTCTCGTAATAGCTCCCCAGGTCCTTCTGGAACGTGACGTTCTTCAGCCACTCCACGCGCTCGCGCAGCGGATATTTCTGGTCCGTGTCCCAGAAAAAGCGCGCGTCGTTGAACCGCGCCCGCAGCACTCGCTCATGCCCGTGCCGGATAACGCCCTGCGGATCAGCGTCGATATTCAGCACCGCCAGGAAATGCGGCGCCAGTTTTCCGTTCTTGTCTTCGACAGCGAAATACTTCTGGTGATCGCGCATCACCGTGACCAGCACTTCTTCCGGCAAGGAGAGAAACTCAGGATCGAAATTGCCGAGGATGACGGAAGGAAATTCGGTGAGGTCGACGACCGTTTGCAGCAGCGACGCATCTTCCCGCCATCGCGCTCCCGGAACCGCCCGCGTCGCCCGGTCCAGTTGCGACCGGATCAACGCATATCTTTCTTCTCTCCGCGCAAATACGCCGGCGTCTTTGAGGTTCGCAGCGTACGACGCGGGTTCCTGAATCGTTATCGAAGTCGTGAAGCTATCCTTCGTGTGACCTTCGTGTGAACGCTTTTCCCCTGCGTACCCCTGCGACCCCTGAGGTGAAGAAATCAGCCGGTGTCCGCGCGACATCTTCCCGGCCGTCACTCCTCCAAACTCCACCGGCACCACGCGGTCGCCCAGCATCGCCACCATCCACCGCACCGGCCGCACGAACCGTTCCGGCTTCCCTTCGCGCCAGTACATGTTCTTCGCCCAGTACAGCGCGTTGATCTCCTTCGGCAGCAGTTCGCTCAGGATCTGCTCCGCCGTCCGCCCCTTCTTCGTCACCTTCGCCGAGATGTACTCCCCCTTCGCGTCCTTGACGCGCTCGAGCTTCGAAACATCCACGCCGGCTTTTTCCGCGAACTTGATCGCCGGCATCTGCGGCTGGCCGTCTTTGAACGCCACCTGCACCGACGGTCCCTTCAACACCTCTTCCGAATCCGCCTGTGCCTCGCGTATACCGCGGGCCAGCACCGCCAGCCTGCGCGGAGTGGAGTAGCGCTCGATCTGGGGGGAATCGGTAAGGGACTCGCGAGTGAGAAGTTCAGCGAGGCGGCGCTGGAGTTCCTCCTCCGCGCCGTCGATCATGCGTGCCGGAATCTCTTCCAGCCCAATCTCTAAAAGAAAATCGGCCATTATAGAAATATCTATTTTCCCAAATTTGAACGCCGAACAGTGTGAGGTAGGTCACTTTACGAATATTTTTTGACCCACTCCGGCACTCCCGCAGCTGAATGAAGAATTAAGAAGTAAGAATGAAGAATCGTTAGCCGGCCTTCATTCTTCATTCTTACTTCTTCATTCTTCATTTCTTTACGCCGTTGCTTTTCCTGACACCTGAAGCCCGACACCTGAAGCCTGCTGTTTCACCCACGCTTTCGCCACTCCGACCGCCGACTGCCGTATCCGCGCGATCACCCCCACGCGCTCCGTAACCGATATCGCTCCGCGTGCGTCCAGAATGTTGAACAAATGCGAGCACTTCAGGCACAGATCGTACGCCGGCAACAACGGAAATCTCGACATCGTGTCCTTCGTGCGACCTTCGTGTGAACCCTTGTCGAACGCATTGAACTGCTCGATCAGCGCCTTGCACTCCGACTCGTACGCATCCAGGTGCAGCCACGCCTTCTGCACGTCCGCCATCTCGAAGTTGTAAACGGAATATTGCAGCTCGTCCGCCAGCCGCACATCACCGTACGTCACCGGCGCGCCCGTCTGTGGATCGCGTGCCCATACGATGTCGTAGATCGAATCCACGTCCTGCAAGAATGCCGCGATGCGTTCTAACCCATACGTCAGCTCCGCCGAGATCGGGTCCAGGTCCACGCCTCCGCACTGCTGGAAGTAGGTGAACTGCGTGATCTCCAGCCCGTCGAGCATCACCTGCCACCCGATGCCCCAGGCCCCCAGCGTCGGCGACTCCCAGTTATCTTCCTCGAACTTGATATCGTGCTGCCGCAGGTCGATCCCCAACGCCGCGATCGATTCCAGGTACAGCTCTTGCACATTCTCCGGCGGGGGCTTCAGGATCACCTGCAACTGCGTGTGCTTGTATAGACGATTGGGGTTCTCGCCGTATCTTCCGTCTGCCGGCCTGCGCGACGGCTGCACATACGCGACTTTGTACGGCTTCGCCCCGAGCACGCGCAGGAACGTCTCCGGCGACATCGTCCCCGCCCCGACTTCCACGTCATGCGGCTGCTGCAACACGCATCCCCGCTCCGCCCAAAAGTTCTGTAGGCGGAGGATCAGTTCCTGGAATGTGGGTGCGTTGTTCGGGATGTTTGCCATTGAGATTTCTTGTTCTGTCATCCCGAGCGAGGACGTGAGTCCGAGTCGAGGGACCTTTTGTTTTCCGCGAACTACTAACGCCTAACTACTAACTACTCGATTTTCTCCAGCACCCTTGCCGTCACCAGCTTCTTATCCAAATGCCGCTCGAGCAACTGCACGATCATTTTCCTTAAATCCGCGCCGCGCTTCCTCTGCCACGCTTCCCCGACGAGCGCGTCGATGGGAGTGCGGAACATCTCCCTCGCCAGCCCACGCGACTCCGCCGACAACTCCGACGACGCCAGCCTCTTATCGTTGCCGCACATCAGCCCATCGACCAGCGCGTGATAAAAAGCCCGGCTGCCGTTCAGCCCCTCGCCGCAAACGATGCACTCGCCCATCTCCGGCAGGAAGCCGACCAGCCGCGCCATCCAGAGCTCGAAGTACGTCACCGGCATCCAGATCGCGTCGCCCTTCAGGTTCCGCAACACCGACAGCGTCAGCCGGAAGATGGCGTCATTTGCTTCGCGGTCCGGCAGCAGCTCGTCGAGCAGCTCCGCCACGTGTCCCAGTGCCGCCAGTCGCCGGTAATCGAGCGCGTCGATCAGCGGCGAATCCAGCACTTCGCACGAATCGATCCGCGCCAGTTCCCGCCGCTCTTTATCTTCCCAGTACACGCGGACGTACGTGACCAGTTCCAGCGCCCCGCCGAACCGCTTGCGCGACTTCATCGCCGCCTTGGCCACGCCCTTCACCTTGCCCTCGGCGCGGGTGAAGAACGTCACCAGCAGGTCGGATTCGCGCAGCGGATAGCTGCGCAACACGATCGCCTCGGACTCCTTCAGAGGCATAGCATCACTGTGCGCAAACTCTTATTCTAACAAACGCAAAACGCGCACCCGTAGGTGCGCGTCTGTGCAAATCCGGATCCGACGCTACGCCGGCGTTCTTCCGTAATACGCCGCGTTCCGCTCCGTGAACGCCTTCCACTTCTCCGGCAGATCATCCAGCGCGAAGATGGCCGACACCGGGCACACCGGCACGCACGCCCCGCAATCAATGCACTCGACGGGATCGATGTACAGCATCTCTTCCGTGCCGTAGGCGGGTTCGTCTTTCTTCGGATGGATGCAGTCGACGGGACAGGCATCGACGCAGGCCGTGTCCTTTGTGCCGATGCAGGGTTCAGCGATTACGTAAGCCATGACTCTCTCCCTCGTTCCCCGAATAATGCTGCGTGCGGAATAATCTAACCCACAACCTTTATTTTACGCCAGTGGGTACGCGTTTTTCCGCCGGCTGGTACTCGCAGACATATCCGGCCACGGCGCTCGCCGCGACCGTCAGGGGGCTCGCCAGGTACATCTGCCCCGGGCCGCTCCGGCCTGGGAAATTACGGTTTTGCGCGCTGATCACCACCTGGTCGGGCCGCGTAGAGACGCCCGGGCCCGCATTAATGCATGCTCCACAGCTCGGCTCGATCACGATCGCCCCCGCTTTGTGGAACACATCCAGGTACCCCTTGCTGATGCAGTATTCGCGCGTCTGCTGCGAGCCGAACTGGATGTAGAACTTCGTACTCTCGGCCACCTTCTTGCCCTGCTTCAGGGCATCGGCGAGCACCCGTGCGTACATATCCATGTCGTCGTTCTTGCCTGCCGTACAGGTGCCGCCATAGGCGATCTCGACCGGCACCGGAATGGTCAGGTCGCGGACGAATTTGCCATTCCCCGGATCGCCGGGCGTAGCGACCATCGGATAAATGTCGTCGGCATTGAGCTCGATCACGTTCGCGTACTGCGCGTCCGGATCCGAGTACAGTCCCTCGGTCAGCTTCTCGGCCTGGGCTCGGGCCATGCCGCGGCGTTCGACCAGGAACTCCACCGCCTTCGCGTCCGGCGCAACGATGCCCGTGAACCCGCCGATTTCGGCCGCCATGTTGGTTAGCGTAGCGCGCTCGTCGATGGTCAACTCCTCCACGGCTTCGCCCGCGTACTCAATCACCTTCGCCAGCGCCTGGCCGCTGCGGACATACTCCAGCGCGAGAACGGCAAGGATGAAGTCCTTTGCCGCGACATTCGGTTTGCGCTTGCCGCGGATGATGACCTTCACGCTCTCCGGGACCTTCACGCGGACGTCCTTCGTGATCCACGAATTGAACACGTCGGTCGTGCCGATACCGAAGGCGATGCACCCGATAGCGCCAACATGCGGAGTATGCGAGTCGCTGCCAACGTTCACCTGTCCGGGCAGCGCATAGCTCTCCAGCATCACCGAGTGGCAGATGCCCTCGCTTCCCTTGCGGTCTTTCAGTTCCCCGTGAAGCTGGATGCCCTGCGCCTTGGCAAAGTCTTGCTGCTTGAACTTGAGTTGCGTCGCCAGGTCGAGGAGGCCCATCTTGCGCTTTTCCTCCGACATGACTTCGTCCAGGAAAGTCAGGTGGTCGCGAAAGAACTTGATGGAATCGCGGTCGTTGACCGGCACGTCGTTGCCGACCATCTGCTCGTAAAAGATCGCCGCCATCGGCGTGACGTATTCGTGCGAGAAGCGGAGGTCGCAGCGCACGAACCCCGTGTCGCCGGGCTTCACGAAGACGGTCTCCGGGCTCCGCGCTCCGGCTTCCGTAACACCGCGTCCCGCGTCCCGCGTCCCGCCGTCTACCATGTGCGTCGCAAATATCTTCTCCGCCAGGGTCATTGGCCGGGCGGGAGTCGTGATCGGCGGCAGCGTGACTTTGCCCTGCATGCGCGCCACGTTGAATGGGAAGAGCCCGCCGTGCTCGATCACCTGGCGCGTAATCTCGTCTTCGCCTCTGGTGAAGGTCGCGAGCGGGATCTCCTCGCCGCGCCGGATGCAATCGATCAAGGAGAAATCGGTCGACGTTAGCACGCCGAGGTTCTGGCAGTTCTGCTTGTAAATGCGCTCGATGTTTTCGGCGATCACGAGCTGGATTCCCGCGCACATCTCGGCATATGGCGACTGCTCGCGGCTGGAACCTTTGCCCCGCCGTTTCCCGCTGACCGCGCATACAAAGCCACCCTTCTTCACGGCGCCGCGGCCGATCGGGGTCACGTTCCCGCACTTGAGCCCGAGGTATGGGATCTCGCCGAGCGTCTCATCGAAATAAAAGCAATAGTGCGCGGGAGTGATCTCGTCGGTGGAGATGTCGTCGCGCAGCTTGGGATTGTTCGCCGGGTTCGAGGTGTCCCACGGCATGTCCCACCCGTCGAGCTGCTTCTTGATCAGTTCGGGATCTTCGGTGAGGAAGAGGATGCGTCCTTGCAGACGCACCCGGTCTGGGCGCTTCTCGATGCGCCGGTTCTTCAGTGACTCGATCACAGGGCCATCCTCGTCAGTACCCTATATTTTACAGGAGGAACCATAGCACCTGCGTCCAGCCGGTCACGGTTACGAAGTGACTCGCGACTACGGCAATCATGAAGCGATAGAATCCGCAGCGGAGTTCCCATGCCCTTCATAGATACCTCTACTTTCAAAGTGATCGAGCGCCTTCCGGGATGGCGGGGCCGCTATTTTCACACCGACAACATGACGGTCGCTCATTACGAGTTCGCCCGTGGCGCGTCCATCCATGAGCATTTCCACCCGCAGGAAGAGGTGTACGAGGTGGTGGAAGGCGAGTTGGAATTGACTATCGACGGAGTCGCGCAACCCGTCCGTCCCGGCATCGTCGGCATTGTGCCCAGCAATGCGCGGCACTCGGTGAAGGCATTGACGGATGGACGCCTGATCGTGGTCGATTGGCCCCTGAGGAAGGACTAGCGATGACCTAAGGCGAAATCGATAATTGGAAATCGGTCATCGGGAAGAAACACAAAAATGTAGTCTATTTACTCCCGATTACCGATCACTGATTACTGATCACTGATTACCGATTACCGCCTTCGTGCCCTTTGTGGTGAGTCTTCAGGTAGAATTCGCTACATCTCGTTCATCAGGTAGCAACAATGAAACCCTACATCGCGCTGGTCCTCGTTCTAGGAGTGAGCTTCTCGTTGAGTGCACAGCAGAATTTGAAAGCCGCGAGCGTGAAATCGCTCGACTACCCACACGTCAAGACCGTCGAGCACGTCGACGATTATTTCGGCACGAAGGTCGCCGACCCGTACCGCTGGATGGAAGACCTGAACTCGCCCGAGGTGAAGCAGTGGGTCGCGGACGAGAACAAGGTCACCTTCGGCTACCTGGAGACGATTCCCCAACGCGGGGCGATCCGTCAGCGGCTGGAGCAGGTGTGGAACTACGAGCGTTATAGCCCGCCCGTTAAGCGCGGGTCGCGATATTTCTTTTCGAAGAACGACGGCTTGCAGAACCAGGCAGTGCTGTACGTCATGGAGTCGCTGGACGCTACGCCGCGCGTGCTGCTCGACCCGAACACGCTGTCGAAGGACGGGACGGTCGCTCTCGGGCCGCACGACATCACCGACGACGGCAAGTTGATGGCCTACGCGATCCAGACCGCCGGCTCTGATTGGGAGGAGTGGAAGGTAAAGGACGTCGCCACGGGCGAGGACCTGCCCGACCACATCGTGTGGTCGAAGTTCTCCGGCGCGTCCTGGGCGACGGATGGCAGCGGGTTCTTCTACAGCGCGTACGATCCGCCGAAAGAGGGCGCCGCGCTGTCGGGCGAGAACTACTACCAGAAACTTTACTTCCATAAGTTGGGAACGCCGCAGGCGCAGGACGTGCTCGTCTACCAAAGCCCGGAGCACAAGGACTGGGGCTTCCACGGGCAGGTCACGGACGACGGCAGGTACCTGATCATCTATGTCTCTCAGGGTACCGACGAGCGCAACCGCGTTTACTACAAAAATCTGACCAGGCCGGATGCGCCGGTGGTGACGCTTCTCGACGACTTCGACGCGCACTACGAGTTCGTCGACAACGACGGTCCGGTGTTCTGGTTCCGCACCGACAACGGCGCGCCGTTCTATCGCGTGATCGCCGTCGACACCACGCGTCCGCAGAAGGCGAACTGGAAGGAAGTGATCCCGCAGGGCAAGGACACATTGGAAAACGTCGGGACGCTCGACAACAAGTTCGTCGTGAAGTACCTGCACGATGCGCACAACGTCATACGCGTGTACGACCTGAACGGCAAATACCTGCGCGACGTCACCTTGCCGGGGATCGGGACGGCCGGCGGGTTCGACGGCAAGCGCACCGACAAGGAAACGTTCTTTGAATACACCAGCTATGCCACTCCGGGACAGATCTACCACTACGACATGGAGAGCGGCACGGCGAAGTTGTTCCGCGAGCCGAAGGTCAGCTTCAAGCCGTCGGATTACGAAACAAAGCAGGTGTTCTACACCAGTAAGGACGGGACCAAGGTCCCGATGTTCATCACCTACAAAAAGGGACTGAAGCTCGATGGCCAGAACCCGACCTATTTGTACGGGTATGGAGGTTTCAACATCTCGTTAACGCCCGCGTTCTCGCCGGCGAACCTGGTATGGATGGAGATGGGCGGAGTATTCGCGGTCGCGAACCTGCGCGGAGGCGGCGAGTATGGCAAGGCGTGGCACGAAGGCGGGATGAAGCTGCACAAGCAGAACGTCTTCGACGACTTCATCTCTGCCGCTGAGTGGCTGATCGCGAACAAATATACGTCGACACCGAAGCTCGCCATCGGTGGCGGTTCGAACGGCGGATTGCTGGTCGGCGCCTGCCTGACGCAACGCCCGGACCTGTACGGCGCGGCCCTGCCGGCAGTCGGCGTGATGGACATGCTGCGCTTCAACAAGTTCACCATCGGGTGGGCGTGGGAGAGCGATTACGGCGCGCCCGACAAGAACAAAGACGAGTTCCAGGCGATCTATCGGTATTCGCCGTATCACAACATCAAGCCGGCAAAGTATCCGCCGACCATGGTCACCACCGCGGACCACGACGATCGCGTCGTGCCGATCCACTCGTTCAAGTTCGCCAGCAAACTGCAAGCGGACCAGCAAGGCAGCGCGCCGGTGCTGATCCGGATCGAGACGCGCGCCGGACACGGCGCCGGCAAGCCGACCACGAAGCAGATCGAGGAAGCCGCGGACCGCTGGGCATTCCTGGTGAAGAGCCTGGCGATGAAACCGACGCTGGAGAGCGCGTCGAAGTAGCGCCGCAGGCCGGTCGCGTAGGGCCGGTCGCCCACGACCGGCATCTTCGCTACTCGTCGCGATGGACCGTCTCCATGGAAAACGCGGGCAGACAGACGGCGATGTACTCGGCGCCGCCGGGGTCGGGCGTCGAGTACTGGACCCATTCGCCCTTATTGACGACGACGGCTTGTCCGGCATGGACGTCGATCTCGCCGCCCTCGTGTTTCACGCGCAACGTGCCGTTGAGCACGACGGTGAACTCGTCGAATTCGGGAGTCTGGCCGGGCTCGACCCAGCCGCCCGGACTGCGCATGTGCGCGACACTGGCGGCGGAGGTCTGCGTGTTGACGCGGCCGATGTATTCGTCGATAAGCTTGGGTTTGTTACCGGCAGCGGTGATGCGGGTGGGTTGAGCGATCAATGTTGGCATATTTAGCGATTGAGCGATTCGTACTTCACAATCGTTTTCCGTATCACGTATTCCGTATTTCGGCGCGGCGAAGCGCTGAGCCTAGATGAAAAATACGGAATACGAAATACGGAATACGTGTTTCAAAGCTTGTTCTTCGCGTATTCGAGTGGATTCGGCAACTCGCCCACCCGTCCAGCGAAGATATCCGCAATGATTCCGATGAACGCTTCGTGGACGATGCCGTTGCTGGCGAGCGTCTCGCGGCTGTTGAGCTGCCACGGACCGCCCGACATGTCCGTCACGCGGCCGCCGGCTTCCTGCACCAGCAGAACGCCGGCAGCGGTGTCCCATGGATTGAGGTTGAATTCCCAGAACGCATCGAGGCGGCCGGCAGCTACAAAACCAAGGTCCAGCGCGGCCGAACCGGCGCGGCGGACGCCGTGCGTGTGCAACGTGATCTCGTGGTAGAAGTGAATGTTCGGGTTCTTATGGCGCTTGTGGCTCGGAAACCCGGTGCCGGCGAGACATTCCTCGATGCGGTCCACTTTCGAAACGTGCATCGGACGGTCGTTCAGAAAAGCGCCGCTTCCCTTTTCCGCGGCAAACAACTCGTCCCGCGTCGGATCGTAGAGTACGCCCGCGATCCGCTCCCCCTTGAATTCCAGGGCCAGCGAAACGCAAAACACCGGGAAGCCGTGCGCGAAGTTCGTAGTGCCGTCGAGCGGATCGATATACCAGCGGTAATCGCTGCCGGTCTCTCGGGTCGCACCTTCTTCGCCCATCAGATCGTGCGTGGGCCACTGTTTCCTGATGTGCTCGGTGATCAGCTTTTCCGAGGCGCGGTCGGCCGCGGTGACAAGATCGACGTCACCCTTATATTCGAATCCGATGCGACGCTGAAAAGAGTCGAGCAGGAGAGCGCCGGCCTCGCGGGCGATGGCGCTCATTTCAGAGACGAATTCAATCTTGGCGTTCAATAGGTGTCAGGTAACAGGCGTCGGGTGTCAGGTTCAGGGTATCAGGCTTTGGGCTTTGGGACATCACCAGCCCAATACAGCCTAGAGCCTAATGCCTAGCGCTGTTTTTAATGCCTAGCGCCTGCTTTTCTGTCCCCCATCTTCGGCGATCCACATGATCTCGTGTTTGAAGATGAAGAGATTGGGTGCGCCCTCGCGCGTGAGGCGGACCATATTGCGGTCGTAGTACTCGATCCACCCGCGTACCACGTCGCCTCCCATCAGCTTCACGCTGACCGGCTTCTGTTTTTCGCCAAGCGCTTTCAGGTAAGCCGACTCTTCGTACGTGTCTTCCGGAGGCGGAGTCTTGGCTTTCTTCACGGGGCTGGAGATTCCAGGAATGCGGAAAGGCATGGCTAATTATGTCATAGGGCGCAGGGCTTCGGGGCATAGGGCTCAGGGAAACCAATTCCCGGTCCAGCCGCCCTCTGCCCTACGCCCTGAGCCCTAATGCGCTTTCGACGTGTAATACCCCGAACGGTGGCGGCTCTTGAGCTCGTCAGCGTCGGGCGCGGCGATCTCGACGTCGATCTTGCGGAAGTCGGAATCGGCGAGGCGGCGCGAGGGATAGTAGGCGAGCAGGTATTGCGTGCGAAGCTCTTCGCTGATGCGGCGAAAGGCCTCGTCGAGCTGCGTGAGGCTGCTGGCGTAATAGTACTTGCCGCCCGTGTCGTGGGCGATCTGGATCAGCGCGTGCTCGCCGCCGAGGTCGCGGCCGGCGCTGGCTTCGATCGGCACCACGATGATCGGGTACACGATGGCTTCGGCGATCTGCGCCTCGCGAAGCGCTTCGGCGTACTTCACCTGGCTGACGGTATCACCGCCATCGGTGATCAGGACCATGACCTTCCGGCCCTGTCGCTTCATCAGCGCGTCGGAGGCAAGGTAGATCGCGTCGTAGAGTGCGGTGGCGGAGCGAACATGGACGCGGTCGATGCCGTTGTCGATGCGCCGGATATCGCTGGTGAACGGCACGAGTTCTTCGACGATCTCGCTGAACTGGTACAGCGCGATGGCGTCCTGGCGGCGCAGGATGTCGCGGGAAAACCTGCGCGCCGACTGCGTTTCCAGCTTCAGGTCCTTCTTCGTGCTGAGGCTAGTATCGATGGCGAGGACGATCGACAGTGGCAGCTCCGATTCGCGCGAGAAAACCTTAATTTGCTGCGGCTCACCGTCTTCGAGGAGCTTGAAGTTATCTTTCGTGAGATTCCCTACCGGCGCTCCTGTTTTGTCGGTCACCGTAACGAAGACGTTCACCAGCTTGACGTCGACCCGCAACGTGGTGTCGTTGCTCTGGGCGAACGCGAGCGGCGCAATCACCAACCCGATCGCAAGCGGGATCAGCAACTCCGGACGTGCCACTTTCGTGAAACCATCGTGTCCTTCGTGTGAACCCTTAGGCGCGGTACGAAATGCTCGGGCCAAGCTCCCTGTCACCAGGGATCTCATTAGACGGCGTACCGAGGAACACAGAAGAGGGGGTCGGAAGGGTGAGAACAACGCGCACGAGCCTCTAGTCACTTAGACTCCCCTGTGGCCGCGAAGTTGCGATTTCGGCGGGAAAAGGCTCGCCATCGGCCCAGACGGCGCCATCCTCGAAGTGCTCCTTCTTCCAGATGGGAACGGTCTTCTTCAACGTGTCGATCAGGAACCGGCACGCATCGAACGCGGCGGCACGGTGGGCGGAATAGACTCCGATAAGCACGCTGCTTTCGCCGATCTCGATCCGTCCGAGGCGGTGCACGATCGCCACGTTGCGGACCGGGTAGCGCTTGAGCGCGTCCGCTGCCAGCGACCGCAGTTGTTTGAGCGCCATCTCCTCGTAGGCTTCGTAGACCAGGTAGAGCGTGCGGCGGTTGCGGCTGTGATTGCGCACCACGCCGTCGAAGACGACGATCGCCCCGTCTTCCGGGCGCTCCAGCGACGGAACAATCTCGTGCGGGACGATGCGTTCGTGAGTGATGCGGATGACAGGTTCTGTATTTTCGGAACCGCCGCTGACCGGCGGAAGCAGGCCGACCTCATCGCGGTCGCGCAGCGTCACCGAGGCCTGCGCGAACTCCTGGTTGACCGATATCGCTAGCGACGGAACGTACGGCTTGACCTTCGGGACCTCGGATTCGTAGTGCGCCAGCAGGTCGCGCACCGTCGAGCCGTCCGGGAGCGACACCGCATCGGCGTCGCGGCCGATCAGTTCTTTGAGCATGCCGAAAAAGAGAACGCGAATCTGCATGGATTCGGCTGAGAGTGCCTACTTCTTCGATTGTATCGCGGCCATCGGCGTGTACATCACCTGCATGTCGCGACAGTTGAATCCCGCGCGCGGTTCGTAGTTATCGGCGATGGCGTGCAGCAGGGCGGGCGAGAAGCGTTCGGAGCCCTCGGCAAGTGCAGAGGCCATGCGAGGGTAGTCCATCCGCATGTTGATGGCGTCGAAGCGGCGGTCGCGGACCATTTCGACGAGAGCGGCATCGGACCAGCCGGCATGTTCCACGAGTTGCGCCAACACGTAAGGGTTCGACACCCAGACCTTCTTATTGCCGAGCACCAGCGTGCCGACGTTTTCCGTCAACAGATTCGGTCCCGCCTGCGTGCGCACCCATTCGTACGC
This sequence comes from uncultured Terriglobales bacterium, assembly GCA_964559835.1. GTDB lineage: Bacteria > Acidobacteriota > Terriglobia > Terriglobales > Acidobacteriaceae > DAISJI01. Next base: position 19,057 of record CAZLJE010000001.1, on the reverse strand, counting down.
GTTCCTGCAATCGCCTTCCGGGCCGATGTTGGTCACATACGACGGTTGGTGCGAGATCACCAGAGCGGCCGCCCCGATCGCAACGGCTGAGGTGATCACGGCGACTCGCGTGGAAGCCAGCCGCGTCAGTTCGTCGAAACCAAAGCCGGCCGCGAGACACAGTGCTGCATTCCACTCCAGGAAATGGTTCATGTTCGATCCCAGCTTGCCCGCGGTGATCGCCGTCAGCGTGGCAAACAGGAACCACAACACTGCCGGGGAGAAGCGGCGCCCGGCAAAGTCGCGGGCAGTAGCGATCACGGCGAGAGCCACTAGCGGCCATGACTCCACCATCATCTGGGTCAGGCCCTGCGTGTAGACGCGGAACGAGAACGGGTCCGGATGCGACATGAATACGTCGATCACGACCGCTCCCCGCGTCAGCCACGCGAAAATTCCAATGACCAGCGCAAAAATGCCTGCGGTAACGGCGGTGAGCATGGCAGCCGCGGAGTATTTTCGCCGCGTCACCAGGGCAACGAAGCATGCCGCTGGCGCTGCCAACAATGTCGGCTTAACCAGTGCTCCCACGGCGAACAGCACCCCGGCAATCATAGTTCGCCATCGTCCCGGCCCTCCATCGAGATCGCGCGAAAGAACGGCCAATCCGGCAAAGCTGAACGCAATCCCGAGCAGGTCGACCCGCAGCATCCACATCCAGTCGTGGATGTTGGGAATGGTCAGGAAGATCAGGCCGAAGGTCGTGGCGAGGGCCGTGGACCCAGTGCCGCGGCGCAGCACCATACCGATCATGAGCGCGATCGCGACCGTACAAAGCAGGACCATCAGCCGTGGATACAGGAATGCCACCCCGAACAGCTTCACCGGAACAACCAGCAGGTAGTACGCGGCCGGACCGTACGGATTGATGATGTTCGGCAGGGCGTGCGGGTCGGGATACGGCGTCGCGCCGTGCGTGATCCGCACCAGAGCGTTAAGGATGTTGCCTTCCTCGTAGTCCTGCTGGTAGGTGGACGCAATGGGCAACTCGATGAAGAACTGCCAGGCGCGGATGACGAGGAGGAGCACCAGCGCAAGCTCGAGCGCGACCAGTAAACGGATACGAGAGAAGGACATTCAGCCGAACAGTAGCATGCAGAACAGCCTTCAGTCGTCAGTCTTCAGCTGTCAGGAACCAAATCGCATACGACGGACAAGAAAATGCGAGGGCATCCCTGCCCTCGCATTCGGTTTGCGCCCACGCCCTACGCCCTGAGCCCTGCGCCCCTTACGCCACACCCGCCGGCTGGTGCGACTGGGCCGAGGCGCCGGCGAGGACCGCGTCGCGGTTCTGCTGGTCCTGGCGTTCTTCCGCCTTCGAAGAAGGAAGCGCGATGTTCAGCACCTCCTCCAACGAGCTCACGTAGTGGATGTTCACGCCTTCGAGCTGCTCCGGCGTCAGGTCTTCCTCGATGTTCGTCTTGTTCTCGGCCGGGAAGATGCAGTCTTTGACGCCCGCACGCTTCGCCGCCAGGAACTTCTCCTTGATACCGCCGATGGGCAGCACGTTCCCGCTGAGCGTGATCTCGCCCGTCATCGCCGTGAATGGCCGCACCGGCCGGTTCGTCAGCAGCGAGATAAGCGCGGTCACGATCGTGATGCCGGCCGAAGGACCGTCCTTCGGAATGGCGCCCGCGGGCACGTGGATGTGAAGGTCCAACTTGGTGAAGGCGTCTTCATCGACGCCCAGCGATTCCGCGTTCGACCGCACCCAACTGCGCGCGGCTTCCATCGATTCGCGCATGACATCCTGGATCTGGCCGGTGATCTTGAATTCACCCTTGCCCTTCATCTTGGTCGCCTCAATGAAGAGGATGTCGCCACCTGCCGGAGTCCACGCCAGTCCCACCGCGACTCCCGGACGCTTCGTGCGTTCGGCGATCTCGGTATCCACGCGGATCTTCTCGCCGCCCAGGAACTCGCGCACCACTTCGGGCGTGACGATCAGCTTGTCCTTCTTGCCCTCCGCGATGCGGCGTGCTTGCTTGCGGCAGATGGTGCCGATCTGGCGCTCCAGATTACGCACGCCCGCTTCTCGCGTGTAGTGACGGATAACGTACCGGACCGATTCCTCCGGGAACTCGATCTGGTCCATCGTGATGCCGTTCTCCTCCGTCTGACGCTTGATCAGGTAGCGGTCGGCGATGTGGACCTTGTCGTCCTCGGTGTAACCCTGGAGTTCGATGATCTCCATGCGGTCGCGCAGAGGATCGGGGATCGGGTCCAACATGTTCGCCGTGGTGATGAACAGCACCTTCGACAAATCGAACGGAACGTCGAGGTAGTTGTCGCGGAAGCTGTTGTTCTGCTCGGGATCGAGCGTCTCCAGCAGCGCCGATGACGGATCGCCGCGGAAGTCGCGTCCGAGCTTGTCCACTTCGTCGAGCATGAAGACCGGATCGTTCGTGTCGGCCCTTCGAATTCCCTGGATGATCTGCCCGGGTAGTGCGCCAATGTATGTCCGACGGTGGCCTCGGATCTCGGCTTCGTCGTGCACGCCGCCCAGTGACAGGCGGACGAACTTCCGTCCGAGAGCGCGCGCGATCGACTTGCCGAGCGAAGTCTTGCCCACGCCCGGCGGTCCGACGAAGCACAGTATCGGCCCCTTCATGCTGGGCTTCAGCCTGCGCACCGACAGGTAATCCAGGATGCGGTCCTTGACCTTCTTCAGGTCGTAGTGGTCCGTATCGAGGATGTCCTTGGCCGCGACGATGTCCACTTCCACGCCGCTGGACCGGCTCCACGGCAGCACCGCGAGCCACTCGATGTAGTTGCGCGTGACCGAGTAGTCGGCCGCCATTGGCGACATGCGTCCGAGACGGCTGAGCTCCTTCAGCGCCTCTTTCTTGACTTCCTCGGGCATGCCCGCTTGTTCGATTTTCTGCTTCAGTTCCTCGGTGTCGCGCGTGGTTTCGTCGCTTTCGCCGAGTTCCTTCTGGATCGCCTTCATCTGCT
>CAZLJE010000001.1:0-16053 GCA_964559835.1 uncultured Terriglobales bacterium | reverse complement strand
CTCGCGCAGGTAGAACTCGCGCTGCGTCTGCTGCACCCGGTCCTGCACTTCGCTCTGGATCTTGTTGCGAAGCTGCATGACCTCGAGTTCCTTCGCGAGGTGCTGGTTGATCTTCTCCAGCCGCGACCGGATGTCCGCGGTCTCCAGGATCTCCTGCTTGTCGCGCGTGGAGAGCGTCGGCAGCGAGCTGGCGATGAAGTCCACCAGGCGGCCGGATTCTTCGATGTTCATGGCGACCGTGGCAAGTTCGTCCGACAGCGTCGGCGAGCCGGCAACGATCTGCTGGAAAAGGTTGAGTACGTTGCGCTGCAGCGCTTCTTCTTCCGGGTTGTTCTTCGGAACCAGCTCCGGAATGGTTTCGACCGTCGCACGCATGTAGGGCTGGAGCTGCGTGTACTCCTTCAAGTGGACGCGGTCCAGGCCTTCGGCGAAGACGAACAGGCTCTGGTTCGGCATCTTGACGACTTTATGTACGACAGCGATGGTACCGATGGAAAAAAGGTCGACCGGCTGAGGCGAGTCGACACGCGCTTCGCGCTGCGCTACCACGATGATGGTCTTGTCTTCCCCGAGCGAGTTGATCAGGTTGACCGAACTCTCGCGGCCAACCGTCAGCGGCAGGACGGCGTGGGGGAATAAAACGGTGTCCCGAACCGGCAGGACTGGAAGGTCGGCCTTGGTGGTCTCCTTGACCTCCTGCTTGGGCGAGGGATCATGGCGTGGTAAGTTCTTGGATTCGTTAGCCATATGACTCCCTTGAGCGTATATTACTCAACCTTTGATGAGCGCGGACAGGTAAAAGATTCACCACTACCCCCGCGTTGCGGATAAGGGCGCTTCTAAAAGCGCCCGGATTCTATCCCTCCAGCGGCGTCAGCGCAATTGCCTTCGGGAACGTAGCACCGGCGTCCCGCCGGTCACTCTTGCCCTGTTGCGGTCCCACCTCCCGATCACCGATTACTTGGTTTTCAGCATCTCCGGCGTCAGCGGCACGTCCTTGCTTTCGGCCTGCCAGTAGATAGTGACGATCCACCACCGTTGCCCGTCGTTCAGCAATTGAAAACTATTGATGCCGCGCGCGAAGGGCTGGTCGCCGGGAGCGTGCCGAGATTCGTATGTACTGAAGACTTGCGCGATGTTCCCCCACTGCTCGACGCGGCGCGCCGCTTCCTTTTCGAAGAATCCTTGCGCCGCGAACGCGCCCTGGGCTCGTGACACGTATTCGTCGGGAGAGAGCACGCGCGCCGTATAGACGTTCGCGTCGGGACGCTTGCCTACTGGGATCAGCCGTGCTCCGGGTACGAACAACGATTGGAAGCGGTTCCAGTCGCGCGCTTGCCCCGCAGGGCCGGAGATGACGTCGTACACGGCCGCGATGATCGAGTCCATCGACTTCACGTCTTCGGGTCTGGCGGCAGGTGGAGTTGTGGGTGCCTGCGGCGCGGCCGGTGAAGTTTGTGGCGCGGCTTGCGACGCTTTTGGCGTCGGCGATTGCGCGACAGCGAACGATGACAGCAGCAGTACGACGAGCAGACGTTTCATGGGCTTCCTCACAGGGCAAGCAGCCTATAAGCCAAAAGGGGCTATGCGCAACATCTTTGCGACGAGCCGTTCGAGATCGCACCGCAACGAGTGCCGCAGCCGCGATTCGCTGATTGCCCAGGACGCAGGAGGAGTGCCGCAGGCACGATTCGCTGGTAGCCGAGCACGCAGGAGAAGTGCCGCAGTCGGAGTGCCGCAGGCACGATTCGCTGGTAGCCCAGGACGCAGTCCTGGGTCATTGCGCACTTAAATAATCACAAGTCCCGTAGGGACGACCCGACCCAAACTTCCGATGTGACCCTAGCGACTAGCGACTGAAGCCTAGCTGTGCGCGCTGTAGTTATACGTGCTCGCCTCGAGTTCCTCTTCCAACAACACTGGAATATCGAGGGTGCCTTCGATGGGGAGGGCGTCAAGGGGAAGATGGTCTCGCCAGAGGGTAAAGCGCAGGTGGACGACTCGGCCGAGGGCAGCGCCGATCAGCGCCAGCGGCAATTGGAATTCGAAGTTCTTGTACAGGGTGACGCGAACGGTGTTGTTGTCCGGAACGTCAGTTCCCGCCAGCGCAGCATCGCTGTCGGCAGGCCGGAACCGCCAATGCGTCACCACACCGTCGGCGACCGATACCTCCAGGCGCAGCGAAGCCGGCGGCCCCACGCGACGCACGCCACTGGGAGCTGATTCCGCGGCCGTAGCTTCGCCGGATGCGGACGTCTCGACCGTCACCACCAGGTCGAACGCATCTTTAGGCACTCCGCCGATGAAGTCCAGGCGTCCATAGAGGTAATCCTCGTCGATGCCGGCGTAGATGGCATCGAGCAGAAAGACCTTGCCGTGCATGGAGCCGGTGTGTCGATCGGCAGTGTACATGGCAGCGCCGAGCCAATCGAAGTAGCGGGTGAAGTCTGCGCTCACCCGCGGATGAATGTAGGCCGATTGCGGTGCGAAGGTCGGTCGCACGGCCGCGCCCGCGATCGGCTGCACGAGATACATCGGCGGCTCGGCGCCCAGAGTCGTGTAGACGTTGGACAGGTGCTTGCGGTAGAGCTCGTCGAAATCGCGGTCGTTGGCGGAGTGGTGCTCGGGGCCGTACCACCAGTTCCAGTCGCTGCCCTCCGCGATGAGGATCTCTTCGAACGCGAGCTGGCGTTTTTCCGCGGGCGCGAGCGGAGCGGCCTGCGTATAAAAACTACGCGCGGCCGAGAGGTAGTCCCACGCCTTATTGTCCTCGGGCGCGCCGATCCACACGTCGAAGTTGGCATTGATCCAGGACCCGGGGACCAGCGAGCCGAGGTGCGGGATGTCACGGTGCCGCTCGATCGCCTCACTGACAGTAACGGCTTCCATGCTGTGGTCGTTCTGCAGTCCGTCGCACACGCGGCGCAGGAATTCTCGCCCCGATTCCGGGTAATACTCCCACGCATTCTCGCCGTCGAGAATGATCGGCACGACAGCGTCTCGCCCTTGTCGCACCACAGGTTCCGCGGATTCCTTAATGGAACGAATGAAGTGCGCGGCGGCTTCAGCTGCCGGCATCCCTGAGTAAACGAAGCCCACGAGGTCCGACAGCGTGTGGTCGCGGAAGAGCATGTTTATCCGCGTGCCGCCCTTCTCGTAACGCCACGGCGCGTACAGGCGCTCGGGGCCGCCAGGGTTCAGGTGACCTGCGCCGTCGCGCGTGAAGACGAATCCCAGCGACCTGCCAAGCACCCCTTCGTCCGTGGCCATCCACTGAATGCCGAGGCCCGCCGCGATCTCGAGGACCTGTTCGGAGACACTGCCCTCCGAAGGCCAGACGCCCTTCGGCCGAACGCCGAAACTCTTCTGGTGGAAATCGAGCGCGCGCTGGAGCTGTTCCTTCGCGTCCTGCGGAGACCGGTACGGGCTCTGCGGCAAACGGATACCCGGGTGCGAAACGAGACCCTGATCGGTGTCGCAGACCAGCGGGAGGATCGGATGGTAGAACGGCGTCGCCGAGATCTCGATCTGGCCGCGCTTTGCTGCCTCGGCGTACGCGGGCAGGACGGCGGCCATGATGTCGTGCTCGCGGGCGATGACGTGTTGCTGGTCCTCGACCGAGAAGTTGCGACCTTTTTCGACCAGCGCTTTGACGTCCGGTTCGGCAAGAAAGAATTCATCGAACCAGGCCAGTTGCGACAGCACCTGCAGGTCGGTGAGGTCCTGCTCGCTGAAAACGCGGGCCGCACGCATCGAGTCGCTGCCCGCGCCGCGGAACATCTCCGCCAGTTCGCGGTAACGCGGGTAGCGTCCGATGAGGTGCGTGGGGTTCGCCTGGAACAGGTAATCGAGCGCGAAACGGCGTTGTGCATCGGTCAGGTCGCGCGCTGGCCTGGACGCTACATCGAGAAACGGATCGCGCGCCGCGCCGGAAACATAATCCTGGATTTGCACCATCAGCGACGGCACCAGGTTGAAGGTCTGGTGGACATTGGCGAATTCGTCCAGCAGCTTGACCATCCCGTAGTAATCCTTGAGCGCGTGCAGGCGCACCCAGGGAAGCCGGTATTCGCCGGTAACCAGGTCCTTGTAGAAGGGCTGGTGCATGTGCCAGAGGATCGCGACGCGGATGGGCATGGGGTGTGACGTAAGAATAACAAAACGGAAATCGCGTGATCGTGAGACCAGATCTCCAGATCTCCAGATTTCCAGATGATCCCGATTGTTGTTAGACTTTCGGAAAAATGCGCATCTTCACCCGCTACATCCTCGGCGAAGTCCTCTCGCACGCCGCAATCGGCGCCGCGGTGTTCACCTTCGTCGTCTTCATGCGGGACTTGGGACGCATCCTGGAGCTGGTCGTTCGTAACAGCGCGCCCTTGCCGAGCGTCGCTGAGATCTTCTTCTTAACCCTGCCGACTGCCCTCACGGTGACCATCCCCATGGGCGTGCTCGTCGGCATCCTCATCGGATTAAGCCGCCTGGCCGCCGACAGCGAGATCACTGCCATGCGCGCCAGCGGCATCGGGCCGGGCACGTTCGTACGCATCCTGTCCGTCTTTGTGATCGCCGCCTGGGCCCTGGCAATGGTGAACAATGCCCTGATCGCGCCCAAATCCGCGTCGGCGCTCGCGCAGTTGCAGAACCGGCTGAAAAGCAGCCAGGTATCGTTCGAAGTCCAGCCGCGCGTCTTCTACGAGGATTTCAAGAACATAGTCCTCTACGTCCAGGACGCAAGCAGCGGACAGGGCGCGGCCGCCTGGAAAGGCGTATTCCTCGCCGATATCAGCAACCCGTCGGCGCCGAAGATCACGCTGGCGAAATCGGGCGTCGTGATCGCCGAAGGCCCCGACAAGCTGCGGCTGCACCTGGAAGAGGGTTCCTCGCACGAGGTCGATCCCAGGCATTCGGACCAGTACGCCATCTCGACCTTCACCGAGACCGACATTCCCATCCAGCTTCCCGCGGCGCAAACGCAGACGCAGGAAGTGACGCCCGCGGCGCAGATGCCCATGCGCGAGTTGCTGGACGGTATGCGTGCTGGAAAGCCGGAATCGCGAGTGTTGGCGATTGAGTTCCATCGCCGCCTGGCTCTCCCGACCGCTTGCATCGTGCTCGCACTCGTCGGAATCCCGCTGGGACTGTCGGCGAAGAAGGGTGGCAAGAGCACCGGCTTCGTGCTCACCATCGGCCTGGTCTTCCTCTATTACTTCTGCGCCCTGGGAGGGATGTCGCTCGCGCGGCAGGGCAAGATCCCGGTCGGACCCGGCATTTGGTTCGGCAACGTCGTCTTCTTCTTCGGCGGACTGTTTCTGCTGTGGCGTTCAGAGCGGGCGCCGATCAATTTGTGGTCGCCTCGAGTTTCGCTGGCCAAGTTCAAGCAGCGGATCACCACCGGCATGCCGGAAGCGATCGGCGAGGGCGGCGCCTTCGAGAAGGCGGCCAGCCGTCGCCGCTGGTTCAGCGCACGCTTCCCTCTACTGCTCGACGACTTCATCCTGCGCGACTTCATGATGTACCTCGGGATGATCCTGGCGTCGTTCCTGACCCTGCTGCTGGTGTTCACGTTCTTCGAATTGCTGGGCGATATCGTCCGCAACCGCGTCCCGCTGGTCTTGGTCGGCGCCTACCTGGTGAACGTCACGCCATACTTCCTGTACAACACGGCGCACATCAGCGTGCTGCTGGCCGTGCTGATAACCTTCGGCATCCTGCAGCGGACCAACGAAGTCACGGCGATGAAGGCCACGGGCATCAGCATCTACCGCGTGATCCTCCCCGTGCTCGTCATCGCGGCCGTCATCGCCACCAGCCTCTTCTTCTTCGACCAGCTCTACCTGCCGAAGGCGAACAAGCGGCAGGACGCGTTGCGCAACGAGATCAAGGGCAAGCCGGCGCAGACCTTCCTGCGTCCGGACCGCAAGTGGATCTTCGGGCAGGGCTCGACCATCTGGTACTACGAGCTCTACGAACCGGACCAGAACCGCTTCGGCAATCTCTCCATCTTTGAATTCGATCCCAAGACGTTCGCTCTCACCCGCCGCATTTACGCCTCGCGCGCCCACTGGAACGACGATATCGGCAAGTGGGTCTTCGAAAAAGGGTGGGTGCGACAGTTCAACGGCACCGCCATCGCCGGCTTCGAGCCATTTACGAAAGACGTGCGTACCTTCGCCGAAATCACCGAACAACCCGGTTATTTCAAGAAGGAAGTGAAGCAGTCATCGGAGATGAACTACGAGGAGTTGAAGAACTATATCCACGACCTGCAACAGAGCGGCTTCGACGTCGTGCGCCTCCGCGTCCAATTGCAGAAGAAGTTCGCCTTTCCGATCATCACCTTCGTCATGGCGGTGCTGGCAATTCCCTTTGCGTTCCAAACGGGCAAGCGCGGAACAGTCGCGGGCGTCGCGACGGCAATCGGCATCGCGGTCGTTTACTTCATCGCGGCGGGATTATTCGAAGCGATGGGCAATGCCAATCAGTTGCCGGCAACGCTCGCCGCATGGTCACCCGACCTGCTTTTCGCTCTCGCGGGCGGTTACCTGATCCTGAAAGTCCCGACCTAAACCCTAGCCGACGCAGTCGGCGATAGATCGTAGCCGCCGGCGTAAGCCGGGGGAATACTCGCACCCAAAATCTGAGCCCGCTTCAGCGGGCGACGGAATCGCTAGCACCTGCGACGGCTGCGCTTTTCAGCAGTCCGATCAATCCTTTCACGTCCTCACCCGACACATCTCCCACCACGAAATACCGCAATCCACCCTCCGCCCAAGTCTCGGTCGTGAACGACGACGACTGCGCGGCAGACATTAGCGGCACGTGCACCTCCCGATCCTGAAAGATGAACACAGAAATATGGTGCTTGCGCAGGTCGTAAATAAGCTGCGCGCCCGGAGACTGGTTCAGGAACGTCAACCGCCCACCCTCGAGCACGTATGCCGTTCCATTCAGCTCCGGCAGGTTGAACGTGAACGGCAGCTTCCCCTGGAACCACGGCTTGACCGTGTGGCGGTCCGTGGAAACGACCTCCACCGGATTCGCCGACGCCAGTGCCGAGACGTGGCGGTCCACAACATCCGCGATAAGTTGCTGAGACGCGGCACGTGTCGTGACGACGCGAATCACCACCGCGCTCGCCAGCATCAGCACCGCCGCTATCGCGAGCACCGGAACCCACAGCCGGAGGTGGCGCACCCTAGCCTGTTTTGCTAGGGTGGGACTCTCAGCTCCAACCTGGCCTCTGATCCTCGCGCGCAGTTCTGCTGACGGCTCATATCGCAATCCTGCCATCCGCACCGATTTCTTCAATTGCAGCGCTTGTGCGAGCTGGATCGCGCATTCTCCGCAGGATTGCAGATGCGCCTCGAACGCGGCGGCGCGGTCGGGCGCGAGTTCGGCGTCGGCGTACTGCATCAGCTCGCTATTCGGCATCGCACACGCCATCGTTATCTTCTCCCCGCCGCGCCGGCGTAACCGGCAGCCGTAAGCGTTTTTCGTACCGCCGCCCGCGCTCGTGCCAGCCGCGACATCACCGTCCCGATCGGCACTGCCAGCGCTTCAGCGATCTCCTGGTACGACATTTCCTCCACATCCGCCAATAATAGGACCTCCCGGAACGGCACCGTCAATTGCTCGATCGCCTTCTGCATCGCCTCGCGCGTGAACGACGCGATCGCCATCGATTCCGGCGTCGGCCGCACCGTGTCCATCAGCGCCGCTTCTTCTTCGGGCTCCAAGGAAGTGGTCGAAGTCGCGGCCATTCCGGTGCGTGAAGTCAGGAACGCATTACGCAGGATGCGGAACATCCATGCGCGAAAGTTCGTCCCGGCGCGGAACGACGAGAAGCCTTTCAGCGCCTTGGCATACGTTTCCTGCACCAGGTCCTCCGCCTCTTCGCGGTCGTGCGTGAGCCAGTGCGCGAAGTTGTACAGCGAAGCGAACAGCGGCATGGCCAGCGCCTCGAACTCCGGGTTCTGCGGTTCCGCGAACAAGGCAAATACCTACAGAACATTCGACGAGCGCTTTTATTCCCACGCTACACAAAAATCCTTTGTGTTCCTTTGTGCCCTTTGTGGTGATGGTTTTCGACCGTAGCACCGGCGTCTCGCCGGTCCTCGTAACTGCGGGGTGGCCCACCCTAGCCGCCTTTGCTAGGGTGGGACGTTGGCGCAATGTTCAATCCACCGCTGCTAGAATCACATCTAACCTACTTCGCATGTTTAAGCGCCTGAGACCCCTGTTTCCGTACCTGAAGAAGTACCGCCGCGGGCTGATCTTCGGGGCGGTGTCGGTCGTGCTGAACAACGGCATTTGGATCCTCTATCCGCTGGTGATCCAGCGCGCCGCCAACGACCTCTGGAGCTGGTACAACAAGCAGCTCCCGGCCGATGCCCTCCGCCACAACCTGGCCATCTGGGCGCTGCTCTTCATGGCCGTCATTTTCGTCAAGGGCATCTTCCAGTTCCTGACGCGCTGGGTCGTGATCGGCATCTCCCGCGACATCGAGTTCGACCTGCGCAACGATCTCTTCCGCCACCTCGAGCAGCTTTCGTATTCGTACTACCAGCGCATGCGCGTCGGCGACATCATGGCGCGCGCAACCAATGACCTGAACGCGGTCCGCAACCTGCTGGGACCGGCGATCATGTATTCGGCCAACACCATCGTCTTCATGGTCGGCGCGCTCTTCTTCATGTGGCACATCAGCCCGCGCCTGACGCTGTACGCGTTCACGCCATTCCCGATTGTCTCGATCCTGATCCAGTACCTCGGGCGTCAGATCCACGAGCGCTTCGAGCGCATCCAGGCCAGCTTCTCCGACATCTCGGCCCGCGCGCAGGAGAATTTCTCCGGCGCGCGCATCGTGCGGGCGTTCGCGCAGGAGGAAGCCGAGATCAAGCTGTTCGAGAAATCGAACCTGGAATACATCCGCCGCAGCTTGCGCCTGGTGCGATTGATGGGCATGTTGTGGCCGACCTTGGAACTGATGCTCGGCTTGGCCGTTGTTCTCGTGCTCTGGCTCGGCGGGCGAGAAGTGTTGATGGGCCGCATCAACATCGGCCAGTTCATCGCCTTCAACACCTACATGCTCCAGCTCACTTGGCCCATCATCGCCCTTGGGTGGGTGATCAACATATTCCAGCGCGGCACGGCGTCGATGGCGCGCATCCAGGAAATTCTCGAAACGAAGCCGGATATTCCGACCAGCGCCTTCGTCAGCGACAACGACGGGTGCCCCACCCTGACTGGTGTTGGAAGGGTGGGCACCGACAATCAGAAAATCAGAAATCAGAAATCAGAAGATGTTGGAAGGGTGGGCACTGACATCGACATCACTGGCGACGTCGAATTCCGCAGCCTGAACTTCAGCTACGGCACCACTCCCGTCCTGCACGACATCAATCTGAAGATCCCGGCCGGCAGCAGCCTGGCCATCGTCGGGCCCACTGGCTCGGGCAAATCGACGCTGGTCAGCCTCATCCCGCGCATCTACGACGCCGACCCCGGCATGGTGCTGATCGACGGCCGTCCGGTCCGCGAATTACCGGTCGACGCACTGCGGCGCAGCGTCGGCTTCGTGCCCCAGGAGACTTTCCTGTTCTCCGATTCGATCCGCGAGAACATCGCCTTCGGCGTCGCGAGCGCCACCGACGACGAAGTCCGCGCGGCTGCGGCGGGCGCGAGCATTGCCAAAGACATCGAGGGTTTTCCCGACAAGTACGCGACCGTGGTGGGCGAACGCGGGATTACGCTTTCGGGTGGCCAGAAGCAACGGACGGCTATTGCGCGCGCGCTCATCCGCAATCCCCGCATCCTCATCCTCGACGACGCGCTCTCCAGCGTCGACACCTACACGGAAGAAAAGATCCTCGACCACCTGCGCGAAGTCATGCAGGGCCGCACGACGATCTTCATTTCGCACCGCGTCTCGACCGTCCGCAACGCCGACCGTATCGCCGTGTTGCACGACGGCCGCATCGTCGAGTACGGCACCCACGACGAGTTGCTCGATCGCAACGGCTACTACACCGACCTCTACAACAAGCAGTTGCTGGAAGAAGAACTCGAAACCGTGTAGTCACGCCTTTTTTCTTGGTGTCATCCCGAGCGAGAGCCTGTCCTGAGCGAAGTCGAAGGAACGTCAGTCCGAGTCGAGGGACCCTTGGTTTTTGCAATCGTCAATCGACAATCGTCAATCGTCTATGTCTTTGTTGTTTTCCTTTCGTGAGACCTTCCTGTCCGTAGCCTGTCCTGAGCGAAGTCGAAGGAAGCCAGTCCGAGCCGAGGGACCCTTGGTTCTTGCAATCGTCAATCGACAATCGGCAATCGGCAATGTTCTTGTTTTTTCTCCCCCGCGCCCTCTGCGCTGATCTTTTCCCGTATCCTCGACACGCGCCGCGCATCTTTACTTCGTGCGGCGCACCATCATCCCCGAGTTCCTCGATTCCGACAGCGGCACTCCTGACGAGATCCGCGCCGCGCTCACCGACCTCCGCAACGTCAACCGCTGGTTCGGTGGCACGAGCACCCTCGTCTCGTTGCTCAACCGCGTGTCCACAGCTTCGGGAAAGAGCCGGTTGACGCTGCTCGATGTCGGCGCCGGTCCCGGCGAAGCTGCCATCACTGCCGCCAGGACGACCGGCACGCGCGTCACCCTGCTCGATCGCGCCACTACGCACTTGCCACGCAACGGCGTGCCGACCGTCGCCGCCGATGCCATGTCGCTTCCCTGTCTCGACGGCAGCTTCGACGTCGTCAGCTCCAGCCTCTTCATCCATCATCTCGAGCCGGAAGAGATCGTCCGCTGTATCGATGAAGCGCTCCGCGTCTGTCGCGTGGCGGTGCTCATCAACGACCTGCACCGCTCCGCCGCTCACCTCGCTCTCGTTTACGCGGGACTCCCGCTCTTCAGCCGGATCACCCGTCACGACTCCGTTGCTTCCGTGAAACGCGCCTACACGCCCTCGGAACTGCGTACGATTCTGTCGGAGACGCGCGCCGCTCGCGTGAACATCTCGAGGCACTTCCTCTACCGCATCGGCGTGATCGCCTGGAAGAACGAAGAAAAATGACTGAGCGCTTCGATGTCGCGGTCATCGGTGGCGGACCTGCGGGCTGCGCGGCCGCCATCGCCGCTGCCCGCCGAGGCCGCAAGGTTGTCCTGCTGGAACGCGGCCGTTATCCCCGGCACAAGGTCTGTGGCGAGTTCGTGTCCGCGGAATCGCTCGAACTGCTGCGAAGCCTGCTCGCGAAAACGAGTGGTGAGGACCTGCTTCGCAATGCCCCGCGGATCGGGCGCACACGCGTCTTCCTCGAGGGCGGCAGCTTTGAGGCCCCGATCGACCCTCCGGCAGCGAGCATCTCGCGCTACCAACTCGACCAGGCGCTTTGGAACGCGGCAATCGCCGCGGGCGTCGACGCACGCCAAGGCTGCGGACGCTATTCCTCTCAGAACTGCGGACGCTATTCCTCTCAGAACAACGACGGCGTTTTTGTCGTGTCCGGCGACGGACCGCCGATCGCTGCCGGCCGCGTTGTGCTTGCCGCCGGCCGCGTAACGCAGGCGTCCCGCATGCCACGGCATGTAACGCGGGCGTCCCGCCTGCCACTCTCGTCCGTAGCACCGGCGTCCCGCCGGTCACTCGTCGGACTGAAGGCCCACTTCCGCCCCACCGAGGCTCTCGATTCCGTCGACCTCTACTTCGGAGCGTCTGGCTACTGCGGCATCCAGCCGCTCGGCAATGGTTTGGTCAACGTCTGCGCTCTATTGCCTGCAGACGCCGTCAAGAACGTCGCAGCGGACCGCATCAGCGCCGCCTTCGCCGTCCATGAGAGGCTGCGTCAAGTCCGTTGGGAGCAGGTCACCGAGACCGTGGCGACCGGAGCGTTGAGCTTCGATGATCCCGAGCCCCTCCGCGACGGCATCGTCTGCGCGGGCGACGCAGCCGGATTCATCGATCCGTTTCTCGGCGACGGAATCTCGCTGGCGTTACAAACGGGAGCGCTGGCGGGCCAAATCGACGATCCGGAACTTTACGCCTCCGAGTATCGCAAGACATTTCTGCCGGTGTTCCGGCGCGCGGCCCGGCTGCGCAAACTCCTTGCCGCTCCCATGCCGTTGCAAAAGACGGCGCTGCTGCTGCTGAAGTGGCCGGGCGTGGCGGCGGCCGTCGTCGAGCGCACCCGGGCCGTCGCACGCAATGCGTGTCTACTTCGCCCCGACTAACTCCGCCTCTTTTTCTCTCGCGGCTTTCTCGCGCAGCATGGCGAGGTATTTTTCGCGGTGCTCGATGATTTGCGCCTTCATCTCCGCCGTATCCGTGCGGGCCAGGCGCTCGACGGGTTTTCCGCAAAGGAAATGCGTGTACACGATGTCGCGCACGTCCTCCTTCGCGACCTTCGAATACCACACGCCTCCGGGATAGGCGAGCACGACCGGGCCATCCTCGCAGGTGCCCATGCAGTTGGTGGTCGTGACCTGCACTTCATCCCGCAAGCCGCACGCGGCGAGTTCGTTATTCAATTCTTCCAGCACCGCCGCCGACGCGCTGGCCGCGCAGCATGGCACGTCCTTCGGCTTCTCCTGCATGCACACAAAAACGTGGAATTGAAACGGCTCCATATCTTGGCTCCTGCAGTCATTGTGCGTGGACGATGTACGGAGCCGATGTGAGGCAGGTCACCAAGAGAAGTGATCAGTAATCAGTACTCAGTCATCAGGAGGTCATACGTGAGAACTGGGCAGCACGACACCAACGAATAGGGTCTCTACGGCTGATCACTGATTACTGACCACTGATTACTGTTTTTTCACCGGATCACGATCACTTCCCTGACGTTATCTCTCGCCAGGAAGAACTTCAGCGACGCGAATTCGCGGAAGAGGTTTTCGATGTGCCGGTTATTGAAGACTCTTTGTAGGCGAAACTGCGGCCCGCCACCTTTCGTGGTCGCCTGCAGTTGCAGCATCTCGTTGCCGGCGAGGTGGTATCGATAGTACGCCGCGTCAGGGCCCGCATCGCGCGTGTGGAAGAACGCGAGCAGCGTTCCGCCCGGCTTCATCACCGAGCACATCTTTTCCACGACCGGCTTCACCAGCGGTTCCGGCAGATAGTCGGCAACGTCCCAGCAGAGCACGGCGTCGAACGAGCGTCCTTCGAAGCGCATGTTCTCGGCCATGAATCGCGCGACATCGACCGTCGGCTTGCCATCTTCACCCGTGATCTGGAGCGCCGGGTCCCACGCCGACGTAAGTACGTCTTCCGTGTGCAGCGCGTGGCCCAGATTGGTGAGCCAGTTGATGTTCGTGGCCGACGTCGCGCCGAGATCGAGCACGCGCAGGCCTTCCTGTCCGGAGATGTTGCGGACCCACTCCTTCAGCCCGCTGGAACGGCGGTCGATGCGCGCGCCCGACGCTTGCGGCGCATCGGCAACTTTCTGCGAACCGCCGCCGAAGATTTTGGAGAAAAAAGACACTGGTTACCCTGCGAGGAATTAAGAAACAGAATACAGGGCGCAAGGGGAAAGGGACAAGGAAGGCACACTCGTACGACTGAAGTCGCACGCTGACAAAGAGCTCCTGCTGCCGGACCCTACTTCTTCGCTTCCATGAATGACGGCTGCATCGCCGGCGAGGAACTTCCGCCGACCGACGCCGACATCGCCGCCGGACGCGATTCCACGCGCGCCGTCTCCTTCGGCTGCTCGCGTTGAATGTCGATCCCGCCCTTGAAGAACGCGCCTTCCTCGATCACCACGCGCTGCGTGATGATGTCGCCCGTCACCAGCGACGATTTCTTCAGCTCGACGCGGTCCGCGCGCAGGTTGCCGTTCACCTTGCCGTGGACCACGATGTCCTTGGCATGGGTATTCGCTTTAACGCGTCCGTTCGGCCCGATGGTCAGGCTATTACCGCTGAGTTCGATCGTGCCTTCCACTTCCCCGTCCACGTAAAGGTCTTCGCTGCCGGAAAGCTCACCTTTGATGACGACCGACTTACCGATGTGGGCCATGTCGCTGCGCGGTTCGTTGAATCTGGATGTTTCCACGGGATGCGTCTCCTTAGGGGTCGGGAATACGGGATTGGTCCACTGCGAAGCGGGCGCCGGCGTGGCGGGCGCGCGATCTTCCGGTTTGCCTGGTTTCCACATGCGGGACCTCCTGCGGACAGCCGCGTCCGGACTGCGAACGCCTGAGCGCAAGATAAGACGATTACTGGCTGGGAACTATATCGAGGTTCCTCCGCAGCGGCAAGACCGTAACGCGCCCGTCTCCCCTGTCGTAGCACCGGCGTCTCGCCGGTCACTCGTAATGCGCCGCTCGTAGCACCGGCGTCTCGCCGGTCACCCTGATTCCCATCGAGCACCGGAATGCACAGGGGTGGTACGCGCAGGGTTATTAAGTAGTATACAGAGCGGAAATCCAGGGTAGCTCCCGATGGGTAGGAAAGTGACAGCGCAACCTCCTTCTTCTCAGCAATTTGCGAGCTGCGCCAGAATCCGCCGTCGCAGCAACTTTGGCGCACGTCGTGCAATAGAGGAGATGTCGGCCCGGTTGGAACGTCGTGCTGGCGGGTGGAGCCGAATACCAGGGGAACAGCGGCTGTGCTCATCATCTCGACATAAAACCAATGGGACTGCCTTATCCGGCCGGGCCGATACTTTCGTAAGTCTGAAAACACATCCTCCTTCGCAGACCAGCGCCGCCGCTGGTCTATTTTTTGGCCTTCGATTCATCGGGTTACGAACATAAGCAACTGCACTGCTGCTGCCTTCGTCTAAAGTAGAGACGAACGTCCAGCTTATGAATCCTGTGCGGTTGAATCCTGTGCGGTCAATCCGGATGTTGATAGCAGTGTCGCTGCTGGCGTCGGTCTTTGTCTGGGGTCAGGGCAAACCCGAGCTGCCCAAGAACCCGAACGATCTCGTGCGCGCGGTCATCGCCAACGAGTTGAAGCCGAATCCGGACAAGCTGTACTACGAGTACAAAGTCACCAAGAAGCTCTCTGACCACACCGAAGTCAAGCAGATGGTCGAAACGCCGGGCGGCACGCTGGGCCGGCTCGTCCTGTACAACGGGAAGCCTCTGAGCGATGAGCAGCGCTCGAAGGAAACTGCCCGGCTGCAGCGGTTGATCAACGACCCCTCGCAGATGGCCGCCAAGCGCAAGGAGCAGCAGGACGACGACCGCCGCACGCGCGAGATGGTCCAGGCCATGCCCGACGCGTTCTTGTACGAATACGCCGGCACGCAGAACCAGGAGCCGTGGGGCGAGATCGAGGTCCTGACGTTCAAGCCCAATCCCAACTTCGTTCCGCCGAACCAGGAGACCAAGGTCTATCGCGGCATGGAAGGCGAGATGTGGATCGACCTCAAGGACATGCGGCTGGCCAAGATCCAGGCGCACCTGTTTCGTACCGTCGAATTCGGATGGGGCATCCTCGGACACCTCGATCAGGGCGGACAATTCGTCGTCGAGCAGAAACCGGTGAGCGGCGGCCATTGGGAGCCCAGCCACATGGTCCTGAACTTCACCGGAAAAGTGCTGCTCTTCAAGACCCTCAAGATCCGTCAGGATGAAACCACCACCGACTATCGTCCCGTCGAGAAAATGGATCTCGGCCAGGCGCTCTCTTTCCTCAAGAAGCAGGAAACGGAAGTCGCCCAAGCCGCCGCAAGCGGGAGTAAGTAGGTTCTTCACACGCGCGCTTCGCGCTTACATTCACCTCCCTGTCCAGCTGTCATTCCGAGCGAGGATGCGGCATAACGCGCGCCGGTTTTGCGCGCATGCCGCGTCCGAGTCGAGGAACCTGCATGTTTCCTGGTTTCGTCGCAGGCCTTCAGGTCGTCGACCACTCCTGAGTTCGTTTTCACCACAGAGGGCACAGAGGAACACGGAGGAAAAGCGTTCACACCCCTCGACTCCGCTCGGGGCAGGCTACGATCAGGAAGGTCATACGATGGGTCTCCTCCAATGTTCACGAGTGTGTTGCCTGCGTGGACGACAGGCGGATTGGAAAGGGCGGAGGCTTGCTGCATCACGCGCTCCTGC